>JBEKQY010000328.1:0-3693 GCA_049519235.1 Candidatus Korobacteraceae bacterium
GCGCGGCGATAATCTTGATGGCGGCGGCGCTGGCTGCGCTTCCCGCCTGGGCACAGAATACCGTTCCACCGACGGCGGTTGAGGCGGCGAAGATGCCGGAGTTCGCCTCGCGGCTGGCCCATGCAGCCAAGCGTGTACCCCCGCCAAAATCTTCGGCATTTGCGCCGGCAAAGGGGCATTTCCGTCCGCTGCAAAGCAACGATGTTTACGACAACGGCCCCATCAACGGCACTACCGATGCCTGGACGATTAATTTTGGTTTTGTTGTGAGCGATAGCCTCCCGATACCGGCTGGGGGCGCCACCGTCACCGGCGCCACCTTCGGGATGTGGCTGACCGAGGGCGACACTCTGGAATCGGCTCAGCTGTCGGTCACGTCTGGCGAGAACGGCGGCACCAGCTACTTTAATCAGACGGTAAACTTCACCCAGAGCGGTTGCTCTGCCAACCAATATGACTACGACGTCTGCACTGAGGCAACCAGCTTCAATGTGGCCCTTAGCGCGGGCACCTACTGGGTGAACCTCCAGAACGCGGTGACTGCTGATGGCGAACCGATTTACTGGGACGAGAACAGCGGGCCTTCTTCCGCTTCGGAGAGCGAAGTAGGCACGATTCCGTCGGAGTCATTCACCATCCTCGGCAGCAGCACCACCACCACCAGCACAAGCACCTTCAGTAATTATGCGTGTCCCCCGCCGCAAACTGGGTTCCGTGAGGTTCATGATTTCGGAACCTTGCCGCCGCAAGATAGTTCTTCGGGCGTGGCGCTCGACAGAGCTGGAAACCTTTACGCGACGCTTCCCGCAGAAGGCACACACGGTGCGGGCGCTCTCTATGAGCTGGCGCAGAGGGCCGGCCACTGGTTCTATACCACCCTATACAGCTTTCTCGGAGGCAGCGGCGGAAGCGACCCGGGTGGGGTCATCGTCGGCCCGGGCGGCGACCTTTACGGATCAGCAAGCGGAGGTAATCAAAACTGTGGAACCAACGGATCCTCCTATTGTGGGCTGATCTATCAGGCCAGCCCAGGTCCGACTCCTTGCGCAACCGCTTTGTGCAGTTGGAATGTGACCGCGATTTATCAGTTCTCCGGCAACACTGACGAATGGTATGGCGGCGTAACCGCCTTCGATTCGGCAGGCAATCTGTACGGAATATCCGGGCCGGGTGCATACGGGCTGGGCTCGGTGTTCGAACTTTCGCCCGCTCAAGGCGGCTGGACGGAGAAGACCTTGTACGACTTCATGGGTGGCAACGGCGGAGGAAATCCCAATAGTTTGTTGCTGGGCCTTGACGGAAATCTGTACGGCGCAGCAGGAGGTGGCCAGTATGGACAGGGGGTGGTATTCCAGCTCGTGCCGTCGGGGGGCGCTTGGACCGAAAATGTCATCTACGCATTCACTGGCGGTAGCGATGGCTGGGGTCCCTATGGCCTCATCCAGAGCCCGGGTGGCGGGCTTGTAGGCGCTGGCGTTTGTTACGAGCTGGGTGAAGGAGGTTATTGCATCGATACTATGGATGAAGAGACAGGCACGATTTTTGGCCTGTCCCGCTCTGGTGGAGGCTGGCAGTTCAGCAATATCTACACCTACGGGCTGCAAGGAAGAAATGGATGTCAAAACTTCGGGCAATTCTACTTCCATGGCTTGGCCTTTGATCAAGCGGGGAATCTCTATGCTGCTGGAGGAGGGTTCGAAGTGGACGTCGGCGGCGACTACTACTGGTGTGGTGAAGTCGCGAACGTAAGCCAACTGTGCTGTGGCGGAGGGATCTTGATTTTTGGTAGGGCGGACATTTTTGAGAACTTAACGTCAGATGCGAGCGGCAACCTTTACGGCACTACCGACACCTGTGGCTTTGGATCACCTATGAGGACAACCGGCATGGTCTGGCAGTATTTACAGTCCTCGCCATAAAACAGTTGCCGGTTGCCAATTGTCAGTTGTTGGTTCACAAGGCCTGTCAGTGCCCGGTGCCCCATGAGAGCCGGTTTTGCTGGCGTGCCGGCAAGCTCGGGCAGATTTGCCCCCTTTATCTTCGGGGAGTACACTGCATTCGTTCTGACACACGCAATCTGCGGCTGTGCGGCGCAATCCACCCATCCCTCATTTGTAGAACTCTACTTGCTGCAATTAGGAGACATTTCTATGAAATCGAAAAGTATGTTCCTGCTGGCGGTCCTGCTGACTGCCATTACCTTTGTGTCCACCGCATTTCCTCAGATGACGCAGAAATCAGAGATGCAGAAATCAGGGAGTGGCGCTGTCGCGGAGGTCACGCGCCTGGAACAAGAGTCGGTGAAGGCCGACCTCAAAAATGACTCGTCATTCGCCAAGGAATACTACGCCGAGGATTTCACCAGCGGCAGCAGTTGGGGAACCTGGGACACCAAGGCGTCCGTCCTCAAGGACATGATGGACATGCAAGCCAACAAGACCAACAAGGAGGAGATGAGTGACCTCAAGGTGCGCGCCTACGGCAACACGGCTATCGCGACCTTCACGGAGACCTACGACTCCCTCTATCACGGCGAGCATCGTATGCGCACTGTCATGTGCACCGATACCTGGGTGAAGCAGGGCACATGGAAGTTGGTCGCCGGTCATTGTTCCCAACTCGCGAAATAGCGGGTGGATTCCCGGCCTCAGCCAAGCTTATTCAGGAGACAGCAAGACGACTGTGAGGGCCTTTACATCCGGCTAGCGCACGTCTGCGCCCAATGGATTTCACGGGATTGTTGTCGCGAAATCCCCATCTCGCAGCTAATCCGTGCCATCGGGATTGGTTGTGAGATGGCCTGATCACAACATCTTCTCATGTCCCACGAAAGCTAACTTCCGAATCGCTCGTAGTCCAGGCGCTATCGCGAGATTCGCTGCTAATCATCGCCATGACATTTGGTTCCAGTTCGGGAAGCGGTGGACGAAAATAGGGGAAACTCCTGCTTTTGTCTTGACCTGCGGTAACTTCGTCCTACAGTTATGCGAGGGAAAAGTGCGCTTCGATTACTTTGATTTTCACCGCGGCGAGTAACACGACCGACGTGGGCGATTGCTATTGAAGGCTGCTTCGCGCCGGCCAGGGCTCGAAGCGGCGCAATAAAACCAGGTCGGCCGCGCAGTGGATCTATGCTTCAGGGCCATTTTCAGATCGTGATCACGGTCTTGGCGTTCGCCCTCGTCGTCGCCATGGCTGCACTTCTCAAGAGCAGGGGAGTCCTAAAGAAAGAGGACGCCGCCATCTTTGCAAAGCTGCTGACCCACGCCGTGCTGCCCGTCGTGATCTTCGCCCAGCTCCTCCAGAACCCTCCCAACCTGCGGCACCTGCTCTCGGTCTTGGCCATGATCCTGGCCGGGTGTGTCAACCTGGTCGCCGCATGGTGGATCGCAAGATTGCTCGGCTTTACCCGCCCCATGACGGGGGCCCTAATGATTGTCTCCGCCTTCGGCTCCAGCAGCCTATTGGGTTACCCCATGGTGCAGTTTGCTTTCCCAAACGATCCTGAGGCCATGACCGACGCTATCCTCATCAGTGAGCTCGCCGTCGGTCTGCCCATTTTTACACTTTGTCCCATCGTGGCCATGCAATTCGGCCAGTGTGACGAAGAGAAACCGCAGCTCAAAGATACCCTCCTTCAGTACTTTCGCTCGCCTGTCCTCCTTGCTGTTGCCGGGGGGCTCGTGGCGGGGC
>JBEKQY010000329.1:0-3689 GCA_049519235.1 Candidatus Korobacteraceae bacterium
TCGGCGTTGACGGTAGCCGCACCGGCACGCTGATCCATCAGGTCGCTTTGCAGCTTGACCTTGAGGCTCTGGTACTCGGCCTCGGCGGCCTTCACCTGCAATTGTGCGTCGAGCGCTTCCTGCTCCAATTGCGGATTGACCATCTCCACCAGCACGGTGCTGGCCTGAACCTGCGAGCCGGGAAGCTTGTCGATGCGAATCACAGTGGCTTCGGTCTCGGCGGGAATCTGGCGAACGTCTTCGTGGTTTGGGATTAACGATCCCAATCCGCGAACCTGGCGCAGCATGGAGCCGCGCTTCACGGTGTCGGTCCAGATGGTGCTGCGATCGACCGACGGAGCGGCCGGCTTCAGGCGCGAAATCCCAACCGTGACGCCGACCAGCACCACCAGCGCGACGACCGACCAGATGATCTGGCGGCGGCGCTTTTGACGTTTGAGTTCTGGACGGGCAATATCCATTGCGTATTTCCTAGTGCAAGCGGCGAGCCAGTTGTCGGTGCGCTTAATTCGCTTGCTATCAAAAAGTTACGGACCCCTCGATGCTCTAAGATCGCTGACTGTGTTCTCTCTCGCACTAAAGTGTCCGATATTGGACACGGCTTGTCCAGAAGGAATTCCTTTTCTTAAAGAGTGGACAGACCGGAATCTGTGCTCCGCTGGACCGGCTCGGTTCGAGTAGCGACTGATTGACATCGCGCGCGGCGACGCTGTTGCCGTGGAACCGGAGCGTTGCAGATGGCGCGCGCAAGGGCTGGAAGCTTACGATCTGCACCCAGCTCCGATTCGCAAGGCAGAAGGCGCGAGCGAGAAAGCGCAGCCACAAATCTCACGGAACTTCTTCGACCGTGCCGCCGTATTTCCGGTTGTCAGCAAATTGCAAAGCGGCGCGCGCGGCAGCGTGGCCGGAAGGAGTGGAGCATGGACAGCAATGTTGTGGGATTCGCGGCCGTAGTCATGAGCTTGGGTATCCCAATGGCCGTACTGTACACGTACTACCGGGTGCGCCGGTTGCGCACGGAAGAGCGCCTGGCGGCCATCGCGCGGGGAGTGAGCGTTCCCATGGAGCCGGAACTCTCGCAGGCGGCGCGTTCGCGGCGCGCGGGCATTCTGCTAACCAGCGTCGCCATTGGCTATATGATCGCCTTCGCGCTGATCGCGCGTGCCGAACCCGATGCGTGGACTGCGGCAGCATTCGGCGTGATACCGCTGGCGGTTGGGATTGGCTTCTTCCTCGATTCAACCCTGATCCGGCGCGACGCGAGGGCGTAGAAAATTCCCACTCCGGCGGAAGAAGCCTGACTGGAGCATCCGGCATTGGCTCTCGTGCCCGAACCTCTGGCTTTTTTGCCAATTGCGAGTTCTCGCTTCGAGTTGGCCCAACGTCACTATCAATCGCTAGTCGCTCTTGGCCTGCTTTGTAGCTCTGTGATGGCGCCTGAAAAGCTTATCGCGGAAGTCGGGCCAGAATTCCGGGGCCAGGTTGACGAAGCCGTTGTCGGCCACATCGATCCAGTAATGCGAGAGCGTTGCTCCTGTCGTACGGCTCGCGGGCGGGTAGTAGATATCGGAAAAGCCGGCGCTGGCGGCACTGCCTAAGAAGTTATCGCAGTTGAAGGTATTGCCTCCATCGTCCTTGCGAATCACTACCGCACGGCTTATGGAATAGCCGATTCGATAGAGTAGACCGTGGTCACTGCCCTTGCGATGGTAGCGCGGATCCTCGTGCAAGGCCGACGCAACCACGAAGTCTCCAAAAAAATTCTGCGTGGTAATGTCGGCCACGGAAGCGCCAAAGCGCTGAGCAAATGCGGCCCCGTCCTTTCCATATTTCGGATCGGTGTCGGTCGCCTGCGAAAATACGGCGTTGAACGCGCCTGCGCCCAACGTCAGGGGACTGGCAGTTTCATGCACGAAATTGTTCCACTTGTCGCGTGTGGTGCGCATGGGCGGCAACGGATCGGGCGGCGAATTCACCTGAGGCGAAGTTGCACCGGCGGGAACCGGAGCGGAATCCTGAGCATACAGCGGAACGTATAGACAAACTGCCGCTAAAACAGCCGTCTGGATGTAGCGGAGCATATAAATGCACCGCTGAATCGGTGCTCCACCCCTTGCACATGCGTTCATCGGCAAGCTTCTTCTAGTCGTAATACTCCAGCCCCAGGTGCGTGATCAATCCTTCGCCTTTGAGGTGACGCAGCGTATTCTTCAGCTTCATCGACTGGATGAAGAGGTCGTGCTCGGGATAGAGGCCCTCGGCGGTCATCGGCGACTTGAAGTAGAAGCTGAGCCACTCCTGGATGCCGATGCCGCGCAGCTCCGACGAGCGCTTTGCCAGATCGAGGAAGAGCACCAGGTCGAGCACGATGGGCGCGGCGAGAATTGAATCGCGGCAGAGGAAGTCGACCTTGATCTGCATGGGATAGCCGAGCCAGCCGAAGATGTCGATGTTGTCCCAGCCCTCTTTGTTGTCGCCGCGCGGCGGGTAATAGTTAATGCGGACCTTGTGGCAGATATTGCCGTACAGATCGGGATAGAGTTGCGGCTGCAGGATGTGCTCCAGCACCGACAGCTTTGACTCTTCTTTGGTCTTGAACGACCCGGGATCGTCGAGCACTTCCCCGTCGCGATTGCCGAGTATGTTGGTGGAGAACCAGCCGTTCAGCCCGATCATGCGCGCTTTAAATCCGGGCGCGAGGATGGTCTTGATCAGCGTCTGGCCGGTCTTGTAGTCCTTGCCGCAGATCGGCGCTTCCATCTGCTTGGACAGCTCCTGCATGGCGCGAATGTCGACGGTGAGATTCGGCGCGCCGTTGGCGAAGGGAACGCCTTCCTTCAGCGCGGCATAGGCATAGACCATTGAGGGCGCGATGCTCTTGTCGTTGGCGCGCATCGCCTTCTCGAACGCGGCGAGCGATTTGTGCGCGGGCCCAGCTTCTATGAAGGTCTCGGTCGAGCCGCACCAGATCATGACCAGGCGATCGGCGCCGCTGGACTTCTTGAAGTCGCGGATGTCGTCGCGCAGTTGCTCGGCCAGCTCCATCCGATTCTTGCCCTTCTTCACGTTGGGGCCGTTGAGGTTCTTGACGTAGTTGTGATCGAAGACCGCTTTGCGCGGTTTGATGGACGAGAGAAACGGCTTCACCTGCTCCAGCAGAGAGCGGTCGAGCACGCCGGCCTTGCCGGCCGCGGCGTACATGTCGTCCTCGAAGATGTCCCAGCCGGTGAAGACCAGGTCGTTGAGCCCGGCGAGAGGAACGAAGTCCTTGATCTTCGGTGAGCGGCCTTCGGTGCGCTTGCCGAGGCGAATGGTGCCCATCTGAGTCAAAGATCCGATGGGTTTGGAAATACCTTTGCGAACAGCTTCGACGCCGGCGACGAACGTGGTCGCGACGGCGCCCATGCCGGGAATCATGACTCCCAGCTTGCCTTTAGCCGGAGCGATCTCTCCCGCTCCGGACTTACTCTTATCAGTTGGCATGTGTATCAGTCCGTTTCAACGAAGAATATACAAAGGTGCTCGAATCAATGCAGCAATGAATCGTGGATTATATCGGAGCACGATTTGTATCAGGGCACGACTTTAGTGTCTGCGTGAGAACCGTGCCCGATAGTTCGCACACATTGCTCTTGCGGTCTGGCGGTAGTGTCGAATTCCGTGATCTCCGCGGTTATGGGCGGCCCAGG
>JBEKQY010000330.1:0-3678 GCA_049519235.1 Candidatus Korobacteraceae bacterium
AGTTGAACAAGATGCTGCTCGATACCCAGAACGGCGACATCTCGTACAAGAGCAATCCGTATCTGAACGACGCCGGCCTGGTTTTGCTGCACCGGCGGGATGGGCTGGTGTCGGCGCTGGAGCTGGACCCACGTTTCCGCAAGATCTACGAAGACCAGACGGCGACAGTGTTTGTGAGGCAGTGAAGGCAGTCGCGACCTCCATGGCCCGCCCGACATTTGGGACTTTTTGCGCGCGTAAGAACGGGTGCACGATCAACTCTTTCGGGTTCTTTGTGCAACATCGACGACGCCGGAGCCTTCAGGTCGCCCTTCGCACGTCCTTACTGCTTTAACAGTGCTTTGATTTTTTTCTGCTGCGTTGGTGTCAGAAAGAGTTGGAACCCATTGAGGCTGCCCTTTAGCATGATCTTTCCATACTCTTTTGTGGGCAAGAGACCGTCGCGGATCATGTCGTCTTGGAGTGCGACCTGATGGCCGCCGAAAGATAGACTGACGACCGGGCCGCCGTTAGCTAAACCGTTTGCGTCCCACTCAACCCTACCAGACAAGTCCATCGAAATCTTATACTCGGAACCTTCGACGGGTTCGTAATTTTCTGCTGCGGTCTTCTGGATTTTTTGGCCGGACAGCGCAGACTTCGGAGACTGTTGGCAGAACAGTAACAGCGAAACGAGTCCTATCACGACGAGGGCAAGACCGGGCTTCATCATGGCGACACCTTTCTGCGTGAAGTGTGAGCCGGATTTTACCATTTAACTTAGACCCTGATAGCCGATTTTCTCAATCCGCCTTGAGCGGGTGAAGCTTATCAAATAGCCTGGGAACTCAGAAGCGAGCTGTTAAGGTGATCAGTTTGTCCTTACCAGCACCACAGCCTGATCGTCTTTATACGCGACGCGGAAGCCGGGCAGCGTGCTCAGCGCCTCGCCTAAGGGTGAGTTCGCTTCCAGCAAAATGGTCTGCGCCCGGGCGAAGCCGGGATGCGACTCCACCGGAATCTCGGCATCCATCAGCTTGAAATAGGCAATATTGATGTCGTCGCCGTAGAGATCGACACGGCCGTCGATGAAGACAGGGTACTCGGGGAGATACCACGTCAGAAATCCGCCCCAGGGGTAGGCGTTGAAGAGAGGCTGCGGCAGATGGTTCTGGCGAATGTAATCGCTGGCGCGGACCGGGAAGCTCTCGCTGACCTTGGACATCAACGTGTCCCTGGCGGGAAGTCTGAGGGCGACGGCGACGAGAACCAGCAGCACCAGCGCTGCCGTCACTGGCTTTGCCACCCGCCAGGTTTGCGGCCCGGTCGCCGGAGCCTGGTTATAGACGAGAGCGTGGCCGATGATGCCGACGGAGACGACGGCAACCAGCCAGTTGTCGCGTTGGAAGCGGAACGAGATTGCGGCCGAGACGATCAGCAGCGAAATCAGGAAGAGATCGCGCGAACGGCGGCGTCCCAATGCGAAGAATGCGGTCATTGCCAGCAGCATGAGGAGATAGTCCTGTGGCTGACGAAAGCGCATAGCATGAAGCTCGGAGAAGTAGCGGTCGGCAGCGGAACTGGTTGCGCTTTGCCACACCAGCGCGTCCAGGCGATAGCCGTAAGGCGAGACCAAGGTTGCCAGCAGCGATCCGCCGGCGATGGCTGCCAGGGCGCTGATACGGATGCCGCGCAGACCAGTTTCGAACCAGGCCACTCCGGAGCGGCGGCAAAGTTGCTCGATCATGAGCGCAATGCAGAAGAGCGCCAGTGCCAGCAGCCCGTAAGAAAACTGGCGATCGAGATTGACCCATACCACGAAGATGAGGGGCAGCCAATACAGGGGACGCACGTTGCCGGTGCGCCGCGCGCGGAGCAGCAGCGCCAGTTCGACAGCCAGCAAAACAATGGAGCACACGGCGGGGCGCGGATGCACGGGAGCGATGCAGCATTGCGCGACGGCAGCCAGTATCACCGCGGGCCAGAAATTCTCCCAGAATCCGCATGCCAGGATGAAAATCGCGATCGCGATGGCCACCTGGAACAGCGTCAGGAGGACCGGCAAACCAGCCAGTCCAAACAGCCGATAAGCAGCGGCAGTGAGCAGATCAAAGCCCCAACTGGAATCGATCCAGGGTAGCGACGCCGATTGCGAAAAGAGGCCGTTGTGGAGGACCGCGTGGTTCTCCAGCATCCAGAGACCGGTGCGCAGGCGCCACCAGATGTCGTTGTCAGTGAGGGCGAAAAGATGAAGAGCTTGGTAGGCGGCTGCGGCGGTGAATGTCGCCACCATAACCAGCACGCGCAACGGCAGAGAGGCAAACCAGCGGCCCAGGTTGGCGTGTGCGGAAGCGGGTGACGCGATGGAAGAGGTGGACATAGTGCCGTCGAGCTAAGCCCGGTGTAACCTGTGCCGCCGCTCCGCCACTTATCTTTTCTTGACGGCCCCGTTGCTTTGCTGCGGGCCGGAGACTTTGCTGACTCCGCCACCGGGATTGTGCGCGGTGTTATGGCACATCAGAACGCAGGTCTTCGAGCCCGGATTGTAGGAAATGTTCAGGACGCCATTCCTGCCCACAACATTCAAGTCGAAATCGACCATGCGAACGCCGGTTGGATTGGCGCTGGTCGCCGTCATGCCATGCGGGTTGTGACAGGTGGAACAGGAGAAGCCATCGGTCGCCACATGATTGCTGTGGTACTTCCAGGATGTGCTCTGCATGACGATATTCAGGTTGTGACACTTGGCGCACATGCCGTAGGGGCCATTCACGCTGAGATCGGGCTGCGGATTCAGGTTCACCGTGATCGGGGTGCCGGGACCGGCGGGCGCCTCACTGTCCTGGTATTGGCGTTCCAGAATGTGTCCCCACTTGGAACCGTGCGGACCGTTCGGTCCAGCGCCTCCGAACTCGCGGTTGTCGTCGCTGTTGTGGCAATCGGTGCAGAAGATCTGTGTACCCATGGACCGGCCGTGGACGGTAGTGCCGTTGAGGTCCAGCATGGCCAGCAGCAGGCTGGGCTGCGGCAATCCGCTGCTGCGGGGGTGCATCACCGGATGGCTCGACTTCGCACCGGTATTCATCTGCGGAATCAGGTTAAGGGGATCGCTGGTGGCCCTGGCGGGCAGATAACCATAAATTGGATTCGTCTTCTTGCCCGCGCTGTACCCGTGGCAGCGCAGGCAGTTCTGGTACTGGTCAACCGCGGGATTGACGATCGCGGTGCCGTCCACGGCCACGCCAACGGTCCCGGTCTGCGAGACGCGGATGAGCGGGGGAATGTTGAAGGAAGTCACCTGCTGTGCGCCGTGTGCGTTATGGCAATCGACGCAAGTGGCGTGGCGATTGTTGTTGAGCACGGCTGGCTCAGCAGCATCGTGCTGATTGGCGCCGTTGGGCAAGGGATGGGAGATCTTGCTATATTCCGCGAATATATTGGGCGCGGCGGGGGAAATATTGGAGCCGCCGCTGTGGCAGACGGCGCAGTCCGCTTCGTTCAGCCCGCGCAGCAGACGGGGCGCACCAGCGGCATTATGCGGAGTGTGGCATGAGATGCAGGCGTCGCCGGCCACAGTACCGTAGCTTCCCAGCTTGGCCTGCCCGGAGACCTTGTTCTGCGCGATGGCATGAATACTAATGGTCCATCCCGCCAGGGGATTCACCTGGTTCTTCCCGCCCATGGACGTCCGCGTGGGGT
>JBEKQY010000331.1:0-4299 GCA_049519235.1 Candidatus Korobacteraceae bacterium
ACAACACGGATCCGGGGTAACGGCGATCCCGCTGCCATTGCTGCCGAGGCGATGTCCGCTGTGCGGCAACCACACGATCATCGGTCATGGGCGGCGTCGCAAACAAGCGCACGACCAGCAGCACGATTGGATCTGGATTCGCCGCGGCCGATGCGCACCCTGCCGAAAAACGTTTACAGTCCTGCCAGCATGGTCGCCGCCTTATGGCCATTACAGCTTTCGATGCCGGCAAGAAGCATTTGAGGCGGTGCGTGAGTCAGGCCGTTGGGAACAATCGGTTCCCGATGTCAAAGATCCAAACCGTTTACCGGACCCATCCACAGTGGGGCGATGGTGCTGGCGACTGTTCCTCCTTGCGATTCTTCTGTCAAACAAGTTATGGCAGGGAGTGGAATGGAACACTTCGCGCCCACCCACCATCCTTGCCTGGGATTGGAGCGCGATCCGCCGTATTCTGCCCATCGAGGCAAGAAGTCCATGAGTCGCCAGGCTCTCGACGAGTTGAAACGACAGATTCGCCTGCTGGAGTATCTGCAGGCCCATGATTGGCAGCCGGCCCGGCAGCTCAGCCGCGGCCGATTGCTGGGATTGTGTCCGCTGCACTCCGATCGCAGACCAAGCTTCCTGGTGGATACCGGCAAGAGCCTGTTCTACTGTTACGGCTGCGGTCGCGGCGGTGATGTGATTCGTTTTGCCGAACTCTATCACCAGATGAAGTTCCCGGAGGCTTTGGCGTTGCTGCAACAGTGGCATAGCCGGCCGCCGTTGTTAGGCGAAGCGATTGCCTATCTGCATCAGCGCGGAATCCGCTCACCGGAACTGATCGAGCACATGGGGATTGGCTACGCGCCCGGCGGCTGCTTGCGCGGTTGGTTGACGCAGTTGGGTTATCCACTCCACGCATTGCATCAAGCCGGCCTGGTCACTGCCTGTGGCTACGACACCTACACGCACCGCGTCGTGTTTCCACTGCAAGGCAATCTCTATGGCCGCAGCCTGTCGGTCTCTGCGCCACCTCACCGCTTTCTGCCGGGTGCCAAGGGTGGATTGTACGCCTGGGAGCAAGTCCGGCAGTATCCGAACGTGATTCTCGTCGAGGGCCTGTTCGACTACGCCGTGTTGTGGCAAGCCGGTTTTCACAACGTCACCTGTTCAATGGGAAGTCATCTCAGCGGACAGCAGTATCGCCAACTGTGCGACCGTCCACGAACCTGCCGTTATCGCAACTGCGATTGCTGCAAGAGCCATTAACTCGGCTAACGGAAACTCGAATAGCTTCAGCCCACCGAAGATGAGAATGATTCCAGCAATGCACATAAACAGCAGAACGCCCACGATAGACCGAAGCATGTCCAAGTAAAGCGTCTTATCGGAAGCGAGATACGCCCGTAACCTTTTTCGATACTCCTCCTGCTCGGCAATCCGCTGGGTGATAGCTGCCATCGAGCTTTCGGCCTGCTTGTCCTTGACCCAACGCCAAAATTCGCGAATGCGCGATCCAACACGCAGCAGGTCCGCAATGACTGCGAAAACTGCAGCTAAGACAATCGCAACGATTAGATCTGGCCAAAGACGCATCATTTAGTTCCCGTCCGGGGACGGTGGCGGGGGGCGTTACGCCCGCGATGGCAGCGGGGATCAGTTCTCATGTGTGGACGATTCAGGAGATTGTGGCGTTAGTCGCTCGTCACTTGCCAGTAGCGGCAGCGGGATAGTTGACGACCTTGACGGTTGTATTGATGTTTCTAATCCTCATAAAACCATTATAATGACCCTTTATTAATAACATTGTAGGTGGTCGTATTGGCCCTCTCCAGTTATTTGTTCGGTGCCCTTTTGGGTCTAGCTCCATTCCATCGAAGTTTATTGTTGCGATAACAAGCTCGATAAATGATTGCGCCGGAAGCTTCAGGCAGCGCACTCTATAAGCTGGAGTATCTCCATTTGGATTGACTGGAATTGGTATAACTGTATTGCTATCTGCTGGATTTGGCTGGAATACAGCAACGCTGGTAACATTAGTCCTCACCGCTACAAACGAAACGTTTGGCGTGTCATCCACTTGCCGAATGGCGGCAATATAGACATCTGGCCGCAGTTCGATGTCCATATCGTCATAGTCAGAATCGCTCCTGTTTGCTATGACTACCCGTAGATCACTGAAATATGGTTCCCAATTGATACCATTATACTCTGTGCCCTTGGGGTAGTGCCCCGAGTGGCAGACTGCGTTGATCTGCAACGGAGCCGGAACGAATACAACCTTAAGACTAAACCACAAGCATACAGACACTACCAATAATGTAAGGATAGGACGGAGAAAGCGCCTATTGAACATTGGTTCGAACCAGATTTCAGCCAAGGCCAATATCACTAATACATAGCCCAACCCGGCACTCCAAATGAATGATACTGCCCCCATTAGACGCAACCACTGAATAAACACCGAACCAATAAGAGCCGAACGAGAGATGATGAGGGCGCTGTGACGCACTTTACCTTCCGATGGCCGATTGACGATGTTTGAAGTATCCGGCGATTCCTCTTGTGCCTTTTTATGCTTTTCAAAGGCCCGATTGATCGCGCGTTGCACTTTTTGCCGTACAGCGTTGCGCATCTCCCCATTGTCCCAAAATGAGAAACCGCTCCCGTTTGTCAAGTGCAAAAGCGGCCCGTGTACGAACTTTGTACAAACTGCCCGATTTGTACGAACTGCACGCACTACATCGTCAATAAGAATCTGTAACTTACAGATAACAAAAGACCGAGGTATATTGTCATGCAATTATCATGCCCGGGGGAAGAAGGTACCTGGCGAAGGTGAAACAGCAGTTGCACACGAACAGCAGCGTGGGGAAAAGTAGCCACCTACGGTACTACATCGACACCATATGGCCCCCTGAGGAATGGCTTGACAGGGTGCCCGCCCTTCGGTTTGTTGAGATTGAGGCTTTGGCTCATGAACTCAACGTCCTTGGTCCGAAGCAGGATCAAACAGGCATGGGAGGAGGGCAAGCGGGTCCGTGAAATCATGCTCTTCCTCCACGGCCACGGTGTCAGCATCAGCAAGGCTGTGCTTGGCATTGGTGGCAGCCGACGTGCTGTGGAGATGTGCGTTGGAGGGTAACTATGATCCACTTGAAGACAATGCTGGCGCCGCCCGTAATCGCCGCCATGTTCGCCGTTGCGGGGCAGGCGCAGAGCGGTCTCGTCAGCCGTGGCAAGGAACTGACGGAGCAAGTGGCGAAATGCCAGAACTGCCACACGCAACGCACGGCGACGGGCGAGTTGGATAGAGACGCCTGGTTGCAAGGCGTTAAATCGGACCCGTCTGTCTATATTCCGGACATAACGGCAGGGGGTTCCCTCTGGATGGTGTGGGGCGAAAAGGGTATGCTGCGATTCCTTGAGAAAGGGACCAGCCCTTCAGGTACCACACCATCCGTCCACATGCCTGCTTATAAATTGCGACATGATGACGCGGAAGCGATCGTTGCGTATCTCAAGTCCCTGCGGTAATAGCCTGAGGGTGCTTGATCTCGGCGTTCAAATGGCCCCGGCGAAACCCAACCACTGCACCATTCAAGTGAAGGCCAGGCTCATGGAAGCTCGCTCCAAGTCATAAACCCATGCGTCGTAGCCTTTGCTGCCCGCGGCGACGTACGCCAGCCGCTTACCGTCCGGGGAAAGGCGGGGAGCGCCATAGGCGCCCGGTTGCGTCACCAACGGCGCGGTCTTGCCAGCGGCATCCAGCCACGAGATGCCGTAGGACGCACCCCTGGGGGTGGCCGCTCAGGTAGACGAACGTTCCAGTATTGGAGGCCGCGAACTGCCCGCCTGTGGTTGGGTCAGGTGCAGTTCAGCGCGACCGGATTCCAGACTGTGATGGCTCATTCCTGTCTGCATCAAGTGCCCTCAACGGCATCTTACCGCTTCCGCGATTCCACGCCAGCGGCGGAGCGGAGACACCGGCGCCGAACTGTGCATAATCCCAGGGGCCCCGGCCCACGTCCGATGGCCGCTGCCTCGGGGAAGGTGGCGCTGGTCGACACGGTCGGGGCGCACGGATTAGCCAGCGGTGCGGACCTGCTGAGAGAGGCTTTTCCCGATGAAGCCTTGGACATTGCCGGCGATCTTCGGGGCGTTCGATACAGCGTCTGGTGCCGCCATTGAGGGCCACCGTTAACCGAACGAGCAGTGCGTTTCAGAGAATGTGAGAGAGTCGGCCCTGAACTTCACCTTGAGAGGCGAACGGCGAACCGGAGGGAGCAAGTGAGCGGCGACACTGTGCAGGACGTT
>JBEKQY010000332.1:0-3511 GCA_049519235.1 Candidatus Korobacteraceae bacterium
GCCTCGAAGTGGTCGAACTCGGCGTCGGTGGAAACCAGCGCGGCCAGGTTGTTGTTGCTGTCCATCCACAGCGTCTCCATGCCCCAGATGAGGCCTTGCACGGTGTAGCGCTCCACCTGCACATCGCGGCCCCTGATCTCCATGGTCTGCGAGCCACGATCCTGAATCCTGACCGCACCGATGGGCAGCGTGGTCATCTGCGCGGGCTGCCCGTGCGTGCGCCAGTAGCGCATCATCTCCATCTGCACCGCGACCGGCGCGTAGCCGGAGATGGTGAAGAACGTCTGCGGCACCGGAGCCGTGCGCGTGTCTTTGCCTTGCCGGATGGTCGCGTTGCCATTGCTGATGGTGACGTCGGTATCGATGGTCGAGCTGCGTGAGGTCTGGCCTTTGATGACGAAGCTCTGCGGCACGTAGCTGTCGGAGGTGCGCAGCGTCGCGGTCAGCGGGACCGGCGTGCCGCGGTCGGTGAACTTGAAATCGCTCTTCAAGGATAGTGTGTTTCCTTCAGACGTGATGGTGTAGGTTTCTTCGCCGATGGGCTGCTCGAACTTGTGCAGCCGAAACTTGCCGGATTCGGTGGAGACGCTGGTCTGACAGAGTAGGACTGCGGGCGACAGGACGAGCAGAAAGACACACAGACGGCGAAGACGATTCACGTGGAGGGCTCCTTCGGAAGCAACCAAAAGATTACAACACAGTTAAACGCGAAGGAGCGAGGAGAAGTTCCATGAGGCACTCAATGCCCGCGGGGAAGCGGGCGTCGACAGCAACGACTCGGCATCAGGCTTCCTTCGTCCTCCGCTTCGGCTTCAGCGTCTTGACGCATTCATAGCTGAGGTCGAGATACCTGGCGAGTTCCTTCGTCTTGGGCAGCAGGCCATCGGGGACGGCCACATACTCTTTCATGACGGCTCCATAAGCCTCGAAGAGCGTCGTCTTGTATTTCTTGATGAACCTTTCCCGCTCCGCCTGGGGCAGCCGGATAGCCAGCCTCCCAGGCGGATTCAACAGGGTGAACATGTTTCCGTTGAGCGATGTATACGGATTGTTAGCGCCCTTGCGCTCGATCTTGGGATTGGTGGCGATGAGCTTGTCGTACAGCTCCAGTTTCTCTGCCGGAATGGTGCTCTTCTTCGCGGTGGCCATGCTGCCTCCCCGTGCTGACGGATGGTTCTAGAGAATACACCCCAATCGCGACTTATTGCTTGCCGCTTGCGTCAGCGCCGACAGGAGTTGCGCTTTCCCTCCGCCACATCGCCACCAATAATCTGCGGGAAGTCGGCGCGAGAGATCCGCCCTCTGCGTACCTATTTTCTCCAGGCCGTTTATCCGGTATGCTCTGCTGTCCGAAACTGATTGAGCATCCGCAATCGCAAAAGGAGGAGATTCCATGCCCGACGCCGCTTCATCGAAGAAGTCGAAGAAAAAAAAGAAACCATCCAGCACAGCGCCCGAGGTTGCGACAGCCAGCGCGCAAGGCATTCGCACGCTGGCCGTCGATATTGGAGGCAGCGGGGTGAAGGCGATGCTGCTGGACGAAGCCGGCAAGCCGCTGACGGACCGGCTACGCGCGAAGACGCCGAACCCGTCCACGCCCAAGGCGATTAGCAAGATCATCGCCGATTTTGCCAGGCAGTTGGGCGAGTTTGACCGCGTGTCGGTCGGCTTTCCGGGCGTGATCAAGAAAGGCGTGGTTTACACCGCGGCCAACCTCGACAAGAACTGGATTGAATATGCGCTGGCGGAGAATCTGGCGAAGGAGTTGGGCAAGCCGGTGCGCGTGGCCAACGACGCGGTGGTGCAGGGGCTGGGCGCGGTGAGCGGCAAGGGCGTGGAGCTGGTGATCACGCTCGGCACGGGCATGGGCTCCGCGCTGTATCTCGACGGCGCGCCGATACCTTCGCTGGAAATGGGACACCATCCATTTCGCAAGGGCAAGACCTATGAGGAAGAATTGGGAAGCCGCGCTCTGGCGAAAGCGGGCCGCAAGAAGTGGAACAAGCGGCTGGCCGAAGCCATCGATCAGCTCTACAGACTCTTCTATTACGACCGGCTCTACATCGGCGGCGGCAATGCGGCCAAGGTCACCCTCAAACTGCCCAAGAATGCCAGCATCATCTCCAATGAAGACGGCATACTGGGCGGCATCAAGCTGTGGGAGCGGAATTTGGACGAGCTGCGCCAGTGAGGCGGCAAGTGCCATGGCAACTGTGTTATAACCGCTAGTTTCCACCTTGCGCCCCGCGACCCGGAGGAATGGTTTGGATTTCCAGCTCTCGGATGAACAGCTACAACTGAAGAAGATGGTTCGCGACTTCGCGGAGCGCGAGATTGCGCCCAACGTCATGAAGTGGGACGAGCCGGGCACATTTCCGCTGGAAATCTACAAGGAGCTGGGCAAGCTCGGGTTGATGGGCACGATTTTCCCCACGGAGTATGACGGCGCCGGCATGGGCTACGTGGAATACGTCATTGCCGTGGAAGAGCTCTCGCGCGTGGACGGCTCCGTCGGCATCACCGTGGCGGCGCACACTTCGCTTTGCGCGAATCATATCTTCATCGCCGGCAATGAGGAGCAGAAACGCAAGTACATTCCGAAGCTCGCGACCGGCGAATTCCTGGGCGCGTGGGGACTCACCGAGCCGGGCTCGGGTTCGGATGCGGGCGGGGCGCGCTGTACCGCCGTGCGCAAGGGCGACAAATGGGTGTTGAACGGCAACAAGACATTCATCACCAACGGCCACTACGCCGATGTTGCGGTGGTGATCGCGGTGACTGACAAGACGGCGCATACACATGGACTATCGGCATTTGTGGTGGAGAAAGGCACAAACGGATTTCGCGCCGGCAAGAAGGAGAACAAGCTGGGCCTGCGCGCAAGCGATACCTCGGAGCTGATCTTCGAGGACTGCGAGATTCCTGCGGAAAATTTGCTAGGACATGAAGGCTTGGGCTTCATCGACGCGATGAAAGTGCTGGACGGCGGGCGCATCTCGATTGCCGCGCTCGGGCTGGGCATGGCGCAGGGCGCGTACGAGGCCGCGCTGAAGTACTCGAAGGAGCGCAAGCAGTTCGGCCAGGCGATCGGCGAATTCCAGGCGATCGGCTTCAAACTGGCCGATCTGGCGACCGAGATTGACGCCGCCCGCCTGCTGACGCTCCGCGCCGCCGCGATGAAAGATGCCGGCATGAAGACGACGCTGGAGTCGTCGATGGCGAAGCTCTACAGCAGCGAAGTGGCGGTGCGCGCCGCCAACGAGTGCGTGCAGATTCACGGCGGCTACGGCTTCATCAAGGACTATCCGGCGGAGAAGTTCTATCGCGACGTGAAGCTGTGCACCATCGGCGAAGGCACCAGCGAGATCCAGCGGCTGGTGATTGCAAGGCAGATTTTGAAGGATTAGTGAGCCTCAGGAGCGATCTCTCATCCGGCACCGATCTAGGCAATCCTGTCGGGGTGCGCCGACGGTTGTATCAAAACCTACCCTTAATGCAATACACGAAACCG
>JBEKQY010000333.1:0-3499 GCA_049519235.1 Candidatus Korobacteraceae bacterium
TGTTTTCCGCTAGAGCGAAGTGGCGCATTTCAAAACCACGCGGGGGAAGTGTGTCGCAAAAAACCTTGACACGACCGACGTTGTCATAGATGGGCTAGGCTATTTCGCGCCTACGGCGCTCGATTCTCGGACTTCCTGCTTCACTGCCGAGACGCAATGTTAGTTCTCGCACGGAGTAGTCCGGCGATCTTCCCGCTCAAGGCTCCGCAGCCATTCGAGCGCGGGTTCCCTGCCAGTGTCCGTGCGGTAAAAACGCACAGGGATCGCGGGCATGTGTGCTTCGGGCAGCCGGACACCTCCGAACGTACCAATAATGGTACGTCATTGGGGTTATTGGCACAACCCCCGCCCAAGCAAAAGATGCTTGGACGGGGCACCCGCCGCGTGAACGGTCCGAGTTGCTATAATCAACCCCGAATGAAGGATGCGGAAATCATCTTCGCGGTGGAGGAATCGCCGGAGGGCGGTTACGAAGCCCGTGGCCTCGGTCACCCTATCTTTACGCAAGCGGAGTCGGTGGAGGAATTGCGGGAGATGGTGCGCGATGCCGTGCGGTGCTACTTCGAGGCCGATGCGATTCCGGCGGTAATCAGGCTTCATTTTGTCCATGATGAGGTGATTGTTGCTTGAAACTGCCGCGCGACCTCAGCGGCGCTGACCTTGCGAAGCTTCTCCGCAGATATGGCTATGAGATCACGCGCCAAACCGGCAGCCATCTTCGGTTAACATCCAGCATCCGTGGTAGCCAGCATCACATTGCAATTCCTGCGCACAAAAGCCTAAAGGTTGGGACACTCGCCGGCGTTCTGAAGGAAGTGTGCGCGTATATGGAAATGTCTCGCACCGACCTGGAGCGAGAACTGTTCGGAGAGTAGCCCGTCCTGCTGCCGCGTCATTCCTTTCTAGCCAACAAAGGGCCGCCCGCCGGCTGCTTGGGCCAGGGTTGTCCCGGTTTGTTCGACAAACCACCCTGCTACCCTCCCGCTATAATGAACAGCATTCCGGCGCGCAGGTGACATCGGTTGGCGAAGAGAACAAGCCGAAGCAGTCAAGCGTCGAGCGCGCCGCCCGCGAAATCCTCAGCGGCGGCGGCAAATCAATCGGCGCGATCAACCCAGGCAAGTCAAGCAACGCAACGGAGGCGAGCCAACCTTGCGCCGCGAGCGAAGCCGGCATCCCAACCGGGGGGGCCAACGCAAGCCACGCGAACCTACCTGATCTATATCCTGCTGCTGGTGGTTGCTACGGTCGCAACCTACTATCCGGCGCGGAACCATCCCTTCCTCCACTTTGACGACAGCAAGTACGTGACGGCGAATTCCCACGTTCAGGACGGCCTGAGTTGGAGCACGGTGGAGTGGGCGTTCACGACTTATTACGCTTCCAACTGGCATCCGCTGACCTGGCTGTCGCACGCGCTCGACTGGCAGATATTCGGTGCGGATCCGATGGGCCCGCACGAGGTCAATGTTCTGCTTCACGTGGTGAACGTGCTGTTGCTGTTGTGGGTGCTGGAGCGGGCCACCGGCATGGTGGGCCGAAGCGCCATGGTGGCCGGGCTGTTCGCGCTGCACCCCATCAACGTGGAGACGGTGGCCTGGGTGGCGGAGCGCAAGAACCTGCTCAGCATGTTGTTTCTGCTGCTGGCGCTGGCCGCTTATGGCTGGTATGCAAAACAGCCGCGCGCCGGGCGGTATGTGCTGGTTGCGTTGCTGTTTGTGTTGGGACTGATGGCCAAGCCGCAAGTGATCACCCTGCCGTTCCTTCTGCTGCTGTGGGATTACTGGCCTTTGCAGCGCATGACCCTGAGGGCGCAGGCTGACGGCAAGCAAGCGTCAGGGCCGTATCCGGCGCGCAGCATGGTCAGCCTGGTAGTGGAAAAGCTTCCTCTGTTCGCGATCAGCGCCGTCAGCGCCGTCATTACCGTGAAAGCGCAACAGGCGGGCGGCTCGGTGCAGTCGCTGATGAAATTCTCGTTCGCGCTGCGGCTGGAGAACGCGATCATTTCCTATGCGCGATATCTGGCGAAGGCATTCTGGCCTTCGCCGTTGTCGCCGTTGTATCCCTTTTCGCGGACCGCGCCGCCGGGGTGGCAACTGCCGGCGTCGCTGGCAGTGTTGCTGGCAATCAGCGGCGTGGTCATCGCCGGCAGGAAATATCGCTATCTGACGGTAGGCTGGCTGTGGTTTCTGGGAGCGCTGGTGCCGATGATCGGGCTGGTGCAAGTCGGCGTGCAAGCCATGGCCGACCGCTATGCGTATCTGTCCTTCATCGGACTGTTTGTGATGTTGTGCTGGGGAGTGGCCGACCTTGCCGAAGCGCGCCATCTTTCCCCCGCCTGGGTGACGGGCCTCAGCGCCGGGCTGCTTCTGATCCTGGCAGTCGTCACTCGCCATCAGCTTGCTTATTGGAGCGATGAGGTGAGATTGTGGTCACACGCCATTCAGACCACCAGCGACAATTATGTTGCCGAGGACAATCTGGGCACGAGCCTGCTGGATCGCCATGACATGGACAAGGCCATCGTGCACTTCCGCCGTGCCACCGCGATTGAGCCGCACAATGGACTGAGCGAGTTGAACACCGGCGTCTACGAGGAAAGAAAGCACCATTGGCCGGAGGCAATTGCGGCATACAAGCAGGGCATCGGCGAGATTGAAGAGGGCGATATCCTGGCCCATGCCTACAGCAATCTGGGATATGTCTATAACTACGCGGGCGATGAGACCAATGCCCGCGATAGTTTCCAGCAGGCGTTGCAGCTTTCCCCGGATACCGAGCAGGCATGGATTGGATTGGGGATGCTGGCGCAAAAGTCCGGCGATCTGGCCAAGGCCATTCAGCTATATAGCCACGCCAACCAGATTCGAGCTAGTGCACTGGGATACCTGTTGCTGGCGCGCGCTCTGCATCGCAGCGGCCGCTCCGAGGAAGCGGAAGCGGCGTTGCAGAAGGCGCGAAATATGCCTGGCTTCCCGGAGACACAGGGCGCTGCCGACGGACTTGTCGGGCGATAAAGCTTCACAGAAATTAGACACTGTGTTTGCCTCTCCTCGATTTCAGGTATGTACCTCAGGGCCTAAAGGCCGACTTAATGGTTGACGCTTGACGCGGCGCTGAAGCGCCGCGCTACCCGAACAGCAGACCCCTCGCCTATTCGGCTCGTGATGACAAAAATAAAAGCACTTTACCCCAGAATCGCGCCACAATGCCCTGTAGCAAGGCCACTGCGGGCTCTGGGACGCGCCAGTGATGGCGGGATAGGTAAGGTGTTATCCCGCCAGCACACCGGCCCGTGAATCGCCGCCTAGAACGAGCAGGCGGGCATCCTGGCGCGTCCATGCACTCGGATATGCCCTGATGCTTTGCAGAGAAGCGTCGAACCGTCACGCCGACACGAAGAACTTGGCTCCTAGCAAGCGGGGCCTGGAATACATCAATAGCCATTGCTGCACCAGTTGTCCTTTGGGTTCGGGCCGTTTTCGTGCTGCGGTATCGC
>JBEKQY010000334.1:0-6358 GCA_049519235.1 Candidatus Korobacteraceae bacterium
GACCAGATCGACTGGGCGCCCCGCTTCGGCTTTGCCTGGTCGCCGGGCGGCAGCGACAAGACCGTGCTTCGCGGCGGCTTTGGCCTCTTCTATGATGCCTTCCCCGCCTTCCTGGGTGACACCTTCATGACCAACCTGCCGGGCGACATTCCGATCAGCCAAGGTGGCGTACCGTGGGCCGACCAGACGACCAACGCCAGTCCGTGGGTCATCGGATCGACCTCGGCGGCCGCCATCAGGAGTGGTTTCGCCAATGGCGCATCCTACAACTCCTTGGTAGCTGCCACGGGAGGCCTCTTCGGTGCTCCCAGCTTCGGTAACGCGCTGGGTACGTTCCATACCGCGCGCTACCAGGAATGGAGCCTGCAAATCGAGCAGCAGCTCGACAGCAAGAGTGCAATGACCTTGGCGTATATCGGCAACCACGGTATCAACGAGCCGGTTACGTACTACCCCAATTCCTACCTCGGGTCTGCCGGCATTCCCGCCAACCCCTATAGCAACAACTTTAGTACGGTCACCGAGGTTTACTCTGGTGCCGTTTCCAACGACAATCAATTGACCGCCAGCTATCAGCGTCGCTTGACCTATGGCTTCACAGTCCAGGCCAGCTATACCTGGGCCCACGCCTTGGACGAGATTTCCAACGGTGGGTTCCTGGGGTATAGCGCGACCAGCACGGAGTATCAGTACAATCCGTTCAACCTGCGGAACAACTATGGGAATGCGGACTACGATATCCGCAACTCCTTTAACGCCCAGTACGTTTGGAACACCCCGTGGAAGTTCAGCAACAAGTTCGTCAACGGCGCTATTGGCGGATGGACGATGTCGCAGAACTTCTTTGCTCGCTCGGGACTTCCGCTGACAGTTCTGGACGGCGTCACGGGAGGACTTGGCAACAATGGCAACCTCATCCCGGCGCAGGTGGTTGGTCCTGGGCAGGGAGGCTGCGTCAACGGCCTCAGCACCTGCCTGCTTTCCTCGGGATTTATCTCTGCCACCACGGCATTCCCGAATCAGGCGCGTAACCAGTATCGCGGACCCGGGTTCTTCGACTCGGACTTCTCCGTCAACAAGAACTTCAAGCTGACCGAGCGCTTCGCGTTCGGTATTGGCGCGAACTTCTACAACGTGTTCAACCACCCGAACTTTGCCGAGCCGGTCGACTCGTTCGGCTCGGGCAACTTCGGCGCCATCACCGAAATGACGGCCCCGCCGACCGGGCCCTTTGGATCGTTCTTTAACGGCCTTCCCGCTGGACGTATCATCCAGTTCCAGGGCAGGATCGTGTTCTAGTCGATTCAATTCTTGCTTCACCTCGGCGGCCCTTCGGGGCCGCCTTTTTTAGCCTACGGGGCGCTGACTGCCGGCTACTGGCGACTGGCTACTGACAACCGTCCGCTAGCTTTTGGTACACTTCAAGGCTCGGCTCCTCCCGTTCGCTCTCGGCTTTTCAATCTCGATCCACGATCGCGGCAATAGCTGCTATGGGCCAAAAGCGAACAGCGAAGAGCGAAAGGCGCAAAGGCAATGACAAATCCTACGCAACCGGCAATTCAATTGACCAACACGCCCGACTATCGCGAAAACTATGCCAACAGCGTGCAGGTGCGGGTGAATGTATGGGACTTTTTTCTGGTGTTTGGCACGCTCCAGCAGCAGGATGAGACGCGGGTTGACGTGCGCAACTTTCAGGGAATCTTTCTCAGTCCGCAGCAGGCCAAGGCGCTGTACACCATCCTGCAGCAAAACCTGGTCAACTACGAAAACACTTTCGGCGAGATCAAACTCGATCCCCGCATCGGTCCCGGCATCGGGCCGGTGCACTAAGTGTTGCCGGCGACAATGCTTTGAAGGGGCACAGCTTTAGCTGTGCCGAGTAGAGGCCCAGAGGTTTGGGCTTCAGCCCCTGAGGGAGTCCGGGTTGGGGAGTCGGCGCGCATGGACGGCGCTCTCGAAGAAATGCCAAGAAGAAGAGGCCCCTCGGCGGCTAAAGCCTGCCGGATACAAAGTCTCGACCGCACGCCTGAAGGCGTGCCCTTTCAAAGCGGGGAGGCGAGGGGCTTGGGCGAGTGCTTTGCTGCCTACGCTACGCTGTTTACTTTCCTGTTCATCACCCACGCTCCCCTGCTGCGCTTGCCGTATTTCTGGGACGAGGGGGGATATTTCATCCCCGCCGCGCGCGACCTGTTGCTGACGGGATCGCTCATTCCGCATACCACGCTCTCCAACGCTCACCCGCCGCTGGTGATGCTGTGGCTCGCGTTCTGGTGGAAGTTCAGCGCCTTCACGCCGGCGGTCACGCGGACCGCTATGCTGATGGTGGCGGCCTTTGCGCTGCTCGGCTTGTGGCGCTTGTCGCGGGATGTCGCCAATGAAGCAGTCGCCGTCGCCGCCGTGCTCTGTACCGCGCTCTATCCGGTGTTCTTCACCCAAAGCTCAATGGCCCACCTCGACATGATGGCGGCCGCCTTCACTTTTTGGGGCCTGGCGATGTATGTGGAGCGCAGACCAGTCGCGACGATCTTGTTCTTCGCGCTCGCGCCGCTGGCCAAGGAGACGGCAGTCGTCACGCCCCTGGCGCTGCTCGCCTGGGAGCTGCTTTGCTCTGTGCTGAGCGGGACAGGAAGGTTCCCGCACGAAGCTCTGTGTCTCTATCGCAGCAAGCGGCACGCACTATCGCTTCTTCTTTGTCTGCTTCCACTGCTGCTCTGGTTTGGCTATCATCGTCACCGCACCGGCTTCTATCTCGGAAATCCCGAATACCTTCGTTACAATCTACAGGCGACGCTCAATCCACTGCGCATTCTGCTCGCGCTGCTGATCCGGCTGTGGCATGTCTTCGGATATCTGAACCTCTTTTTGCTCACGTTAGGCGCGTTGTTTGCCATGTCGCATTCGCCGCTCCGTGAGTCTGATGGGACTCTCCGTCCGCGGATTGCGCTCAACGTGCAGCTCGTCTTTGCCGCCGTTGTTGCCGCGAACATCCTGGCTGAATCTGCGTTAGGGGGCGCCGTTCTCGCCCGCTACCTGCTTCCGGTCCTGCCGCTGGTGATTCTGGTGTGCGTTTCCACCATCCGACGGCGCATCCGGTACTGGGTCTGGTGGGTTGCCATGATCTGTGTTGCCTTCGTGGTGGCGCTCTTCGTGCCTCCGCCTTACCGCATTGCCCCGGAAGACACGCTGCTGTATCGCGACTACGTGATCCTTCACAAGATTGCCGCCGACAAGCTGTCAGCCAAGTATCCCCAGGCCCGCGTGCTCACCGCCTGGCCCGCTTCGGATGAACTCACCCGCCCGTTCCTGGGATACGTGAAGCAGCCGCTCACCGTAGTGCGCATCGAAAACCTTTCGCCGCTCGAAATTGGGCGAGCGTCGCAGGCGACCAGGGAGTTTGACGTTGCCTACTTGTTTACCACGGCAGAATCGTGAATTACCAGAACCGCAGCAATGAATGGATTGCGCTCATCTCCATCGAGAAGATTGAAGATGCGGCTTTCCCGGTTCTCCGCGGGCACAGGCCGGCTGGCCCTTTTCGGCGCGCGCCATCCCGCTTATGATGGCGGCAGAGATTTCGGCTTGGGATTGAACACTACAAACATGGCTTTGCTGGAATTCAGCATCCGCGACTATTGCGCGGCCGACTTCTCTCGCTTGTGGGAAATCGACCAGCGCTGCTTTCCTCCCGGCATTTCCTATACCCAGATGGATCTGAGCGGCTTCATCGCCAAGCGCCATGCCATTACGCTGGTGGGAGAAGTCCAACCGGCCGAGCCTGCGCCGGAACGAGCGGTTCCTTGCGCGGACGCAACCCCTCAGGATCTTATCGCTGGCTTCGTTGTGGCTCATGTGATTCGGCGCAAGTATGGACGCATTCTTACTTTGGATATTCTTCCCGAAGCGCGCCGTTATGGGCTGGGGACCAAGTTGATGACGGCCTGCGAGGTGCGACTGCGTTCCCTGGGATGCGACGAGGTGTATCTGGAAACTGCGGTGAACAACCAGCCCGCCTTACGGCTGTACACCAAGCTCGGCTATCAGATTCTACGCACTCTACCTGGCTATTACGCCAGCCATTCGCTGGACGCCTTCCAGATGAGAAAGCGGCTGGTAGCCAGCAGCGAAAACCTCAACCCAAGCGGCAAAGAGACATAGCGTCAGGCAACCCGCGGCCAAATCCTCTGCTGTTCTGTTATTCTCTGCCCATCGTTTATGAAAGTCGCGATCCAGGGGGAGCTCGGCTCCTTTAGCCACGAAGCTGCGGGACGAATGCTGCCGCGTGCCGTTGTTGTGCCCTGCGCGCGCTCAGCAGAGGTTTTCGACCGGTTGCAGACCGGCTCCCTAAACGCGGCGGTCATTGCCATTGAGAATTCGCTGGCCGGCTCGGTGGCCGAGCACTTCGACCTGCTGCTCAAGCGCGACGTGTTTGTCCGCGCCGAATTTTATCTTCGGATACGGCACAACTTGATCGCTTCGCCGGGCGTGACATTGCAGCATGTCCGGCGAGTGCTCTCGCATCCCGTCGCGCTCGATCAATGCCGCAATTTTTTCCGCTCCCATCCCAACATCGAGGCGGTTCCTTTCTACGATACCGCGGGCAGCGTTCGTCATGTCATCGCAGAGGGATGGAAAGATGCCGCTGCGATTGCTCCCAGGCAAGCGGCACAACAATACGGCGGACGCGTCTTGCTGGCCGGAATTGAAGACGACCGGCAGAACTACACCCGCTTCCTGCTGATCGGCAAGCCAACCAAAGCTGGCAAAGGCGCCAATAAGACGTCGATCGCTTTCGCCCTGAAGAACATACCTGGGGCTCTTTTCAAAGCGCTGAGTGTGTTTGCACTGCGCGACATCAGCCTCAGCAAAATCGAATCCCGCCCCATCAGAGGGCGTCCGTGGGAGTATGTCTTCTTCGTCGACATTCTCCGCGGCGACGACGAGGCGGCGCGTAATGCGCTGCGTCATCTGGCAGAGATCGCGGAATTCGTAAAGGTGCTGGGAGTGTACCCGGCGGCGAAGGCGCGGGCGAGCTGAGGGCTCCTATGGGAATCCAGGTCAGCCCGGCTTTTAGGGCCCGCGTGAAGACCCAGCACAGTTTAGGATTCACGAGCCGGACCCAGCCGGGCCCCGCATTACTTACGATAAGGCTGATTGCGACACCTATCCATAACCAGGGCGCAATCCTAAAAAGTCGCCCATGTTGCGAACTTCTCTCATCGCCAATGCCGAGAATCGCTGACAACAATGTTTTCTGCAAGGGCAACGGGGAAAGTGGCCACTCACTGTTTGGTCTACGCTAGAATCGCATCCGTATGGAGGAGCTGGACGAATTGACAGTCCAACAAAGCTTGCCGGCGCGTCAGTCTCTCCCCCAGCAATTGCGACCGTGGCTGACAAGACACTGGGACCTGCTGGCGGTAGTGCTGCTCGTGCTGGCCTCTTTTCCAGTGGAGTGGCTGTCGCCGCGGATGCTGGTTCTCGTTGGTCCTTCAAACGACATCGCCGACTGGCTCCTGGACACCAGCTTTAAGGCTTCGCGCGGCCTGTGGTTCGGCCGAGACGTAACGTTCACGTATGGACCGCTGTTTCAGTGGCTATCGAGCGCGCCGGCGCGCTGGATGGGCCTGTCGATGGGTGCCATCTACGCCACCTGCACCACGCTGCCGCTATGGTGCACGTTTCTGTTCGGATACCTGACTCTCAATCTGTTACTTCCGGAGCAGGCGGCCTGGAAGCGCTTCTGGCTGCTATTGTTGCTCTCCGTATTCTGGGCGCCTTGGGAGGGGCGTTCTGCCTTCGCCATCCTTCTTTTCGCACTGTTCCTGAGGTGCTGGTATGCGTCGAGGAAGCAGAAGCTTAGGCCGGTGCAGTTTGGAAGCGCAGCCGCCCTCCTGTGTGCGCTGGCGTTCCTGTATTCCACGGACACCGGTGCTTATGCCATGGCGGCGCTTCTGATCTCGCTCGCCGGAGTGGCTTGGGAGAGCCGGCGCGAACCGCTCGCGCTGCGGTCCTATGCTTTGACTCTGGCGGTGTTCGTGGCGGTGTCGCTGGTGGTCGCCATCGCGATTAATGCCATCATGGCGAGACCCTTCGACTTTCGGTATTGGCGAAACTCCTTCGCGGTTCTCTCCGGCTATCGCTGGATCGAACCGGCGTCGATTTCCAGACATAACACGGTACGCTTGCTGGTTGTATTGCTGGTAGCCGGAGCTGCCTTTCTGGTGCGTGGCATGACTGCACGTAACCGGAACCTCGGCACCACGGCCCACAGCGGTTTCTTGCTCAGCGCGTTTGTGTTCGCCCTCTTCACCACGCAAAGCGGGCTCGTCCGGCCGGATTGGGAGCACATTATCGT
>JBEKQY010000335.1:0-3407 GCA_049519235.1 Candidatus Korobacteraceae bacterium
GCAACCCGTACGAACCCGCTCTCATTCCTCACCGATCAACTGAACGAGCTGAAGCAGAAGGGCACGTACTTCAAGCTGCGCGTGCTGGACGACGAACAGGCGCCGGTCTGCACCTTTGATGGCAAGCAGGTCATCAACCTCGCCTCCAACAACTATCTGGGACTCACCACCCATCCCAAGCTGTGCGAAGCTGCGCTCAAGGCCACCAAGGAATTCGGCGTGGGCTCAGGCGCAGTGCGCACCATCGCCGGCACCATGAAGATCCACATGGAACTGGAGGAGAAGATCGCGCACTTCAAAAATGTCGAGGCTTGTGTGGTCTTCCAATCGGGCTTCACCGCCAATGCGGGCACGGTCTCGGCGATCCTCGGCAAAGAGGACTTCATCATCTCCGACGAGCTGAACCACGCCAGCATCATCGACGGCGCCCGGCTCTCGCGCGCCAAGATCAAGGTCTTTCGCCACAAGGATGTTGCCCACGCCGAAGAGCTGCTAAACGAAATCAAGAACGATCCCGGCCACAAGCTGCTGATCACCGATGGCGTCTTTTCCATGGATGGCGATATCGGTGCGCTGCCGCAATTGACGGCGCTGGCGAAAAAGTATGGCGCAATCATGATGGTGGATGACGCGCACGCGTCCGGCGTGTTGGGCCGCAACGGGCGAGGTACGGTCGATCATTTCCATCTGCACGGCCGTGTGGACATCCAGGTGGGCACACTGTCGAAGGCCATTGGCGCGCTCGGCGGCTACATCTGCGGCACGCGCGATCTCATTGAGTTCCTCTACCATCGCGGCCGTCCGTTCCTGTTCTCGACCTCGCATCCGCCTTCCGTCGCCGCAACTTGCATCGCGGCGTTCGATGTGCTGGAGCAGGAGCCGGAGCGCATCGAGAAGCTGTGGGAGAACACGCGCTACTGGAAGCAGGAGCTGGGCGCGCTTGGATTCAACATTGGCGGCGTGAACACGCCGGCCAGCGAGACGCCGATCACGCCCATCATCATCGGCGATGGCAAGCTCACCATGGACTTTTCGCGCGAGCTGTTCAAGGAAGGCGTGATGGGCACGGGTATCGCATTTCCAACCGTGCCGGAGGGCAAGGCGCGGATTCGCACCATCATGACCGCGACCCACACCAAGGACGAGCTTGACCAGGCGCTGGAGACGCTGAAGCGCGTCGGCAAGAAGATGGGGATTCTGGCGTAGTCCGCTTCTATCCCCGCAAAATGTACTTCGGAGGTGTCACCCTGGGCGAGCGGCGGTTTGCCCCGAGTCGAAGGGCCCTACACTGGCTCCGCCGTTTTCCAATACAGGGGTCCTTCGACTGCGTTCGACCGCTCTGCGGTCTCACTCCGCTCAGGAAGACAGAAGGGAATGTCTGTTGAGAAGGAACCTTGCTCATCCTGTCTTCCCGCGTAGCATTTCTCACGGCATTGTCGCCGCTCGCTGGAACTGGTGGGCATTGGTTGCAATCGCAATCGTTGCCGCAGCACTGGCTGTTCCTTACGCTCTGACTCACGGATTCCTTGCCCTTGGTTTGGTCTTGCAGCGTGGCTTCGGGCTGGTCTGCCATCAGCGGCCTGAGCGCTGTTTCTGGGTCTTCGGAGCGCCGGTTGCGGTCTGCGCGAGATGCCTGGGAATCTACATCGGAGCGGCGATTGGACTGCTGATGAGGACGTCGCGTTCAATCGCGCTGAGGCTGGCGGCGATTGCAGCAGCTATCAATCTTCTGGATGGCATTACTGAGGTCGCCGGGCTGCACGGCAATTGGATGGCTGTTCGATTTGCGCTGGGGTTACTATTGGGAGCTGTAGGGGCGCTGCTGATTTCGTCGTCGGTTGGCCAAGAAGATGTGCCGCCGGCTGAAGCCGGCTCAACATAAAGACTGCTTGCTGGACGCTGGCCTGAAGGCCAGCTCTACCATCTATCCCTCGTAAACCACCTTCCCGCCGACGATTGTCACCACCGCTCGGCCGGTGAAGTTCCATCCGTCGAAGGGAGTGTTCTTCGATTTCGAGAGCGACTGTGAGGCATAGAAGGTCCATTTCTTCTTGGGATCGAAGATGGTGACGTCGGCATGCGCGCCTTTGGCGAGCGTGCCGCGTCCTGTCAAGCCAAAGATTTTCGCAGGATTGGTTGCGAGTAGTTCAACGATGCGCCACAGCGGCAGCCTGAAGTGATGATGCAGGACGGTAAGGGCAATCGGCAGCGCGGTCTCCAGTCCGGTGATGCCAAAGGCCGCGCGTTCGAACTCAACCTGCTTTTCATGGAAGGCGTGGGGCGCGTGATCGGTGGCAATTGCGTCGATGGTGCCATCGATGATTCCGGCGATCAGCGCGTCGCGGTCGGCTGCCGAGCGCAGCGGTGGATTCATCTTGTAATTTGTGTCGAACTCACCGACGTTTTCGTCGATCAGCGTGAAGTGGTGGGGCGTAACTTCCGCGGTCACGCGCAGCTTCGCCTTTTTGGCACGACGCACTGCTTCCAGCGCCTCCCGCGTAGAGATATGGGCGACATGCACGTTCCCCTTGGTTTCGCGCGCCAAGGCGATGTCGCGTTCCACCACGCTGGACTCGGCGGAGTTTGGCATGCCATGTACTCCCAGCCGAAACGAGGTTGCGCCGTAGTTCATCGAACAGCCAGCCGTCACGCGGGTATCTTCCGCGTGCTGTACCACCGTCATCCGGAGACGGGCCGCGGTGCGCAGAGCGCTGCGCATCACCCGGTCATCGAGAATAGGCTTGCCATCGTCGCTTACGGCTACCGCGCCGGCTCTTTTCAGGGCGGCAAAGTTGGTTAGCTTTTCGCCCGCGCTGCCAACGGTCGCGGCGGCAACGGGAAACACGTTCACCAGTGCGCCTCGCTGAGGCGACTGCATCCAGCGTGTGATCTCGACCGAGTCATTCACCGGCACGGTGTTGGGCATCACGCAGACAGAGGTAAATCCGCCGGCGGCGGCCGCGGCAGTCCCGGTAACCTTCGTCTCCTTGTGCGGCTGGCCCGGCTCGCGCAGGTGCACATGCAGATCGATGAGGCCAGGAGCAACAATCGCACCGCGCACGTTCAGGGTCTGCTTCGCCTGACCACGCAACTTGCCTGGCGGGGCAACGGCTGCGACGCGGCCATCGCGCAGCAGCACATCCATCTCGTGATCGATGCCGCTGGCCGGATCGATCACGCGTCCGCGCTGTATCAGTAGGGATTCCATATTTAATTCAAGCCCATTGCGGATTGTGCTGTACGCCAGGTGCAAAAGATTGATCGCCGGCTATAAAACCAAGTCCGGCCTTGTATCAGGGCACGACTTCAGTGTCTGCGTGAGAACCGTGCCCGATAGTTCGCACACATTGCTCTTGCGGTCTGGCGGTAGTGTCGAATTCCGTGATCTCCGCGGTTATGGGCGGCCC
>JBEKQY010000336.1:0-3385 GCA_049519235.1 Candidatus Korobacteraceae bacterium
GCTGGGCGGCAGTAAATACGCTTGCTCGGGGTTGTACACCAGAAATCGTGACATACCCCTTTGTGCATCATTTATCCTTCCAGCGCAAGTGAGTTCTCACGCACTCACTGAAGCCGTGCCCTTTCAAGTCAGAACAGCAATATCGTAATCACTTCGCCCGCGGCAAACCGCTCCCGCTCCGGCGGCGCCACAATGTAACAATTCGAGCGCGAAACCGCCATCAGATCGCCTGAACCCTGCCAATGTATCAGCTCGACCTCGGGCTGTTCGCAACCGCCCTCCAGCTTGGCAGGGAGAAAGCGCGTCAGTCCGGTCCGGCTGGTGAAACCGGATTTCAGCCTGGCTTGCGCGAACGGCAGTGGCTGCGGCTTCGCTCCCGCAAGCGAATCCAGCACCGCCCGCGCGAACAGTTGAAACGTTACCATGGTGGAAACCGGGTTCCCCGGCAGTCCGAAGAACGGCGTGCTTCGCTCGCGCGATTTGACCTCGCCGAACACCACCGGCTTTCCCGGCTGGATTTGTGCGCCGGTGAAGAAAATGCCGGCCGCGAAGGAAGCCAGCACCTGCTCCACCAGATCGTACTTACCCGCGGAGACGCCGCCGGTAATCAGCAGCAGCTCCGCTTCCAGGCCTTTGCGCAACAGCAGCGCCAACTCGTCAGGCTCGTCACGTGCCACCGGCAGGATCATGGGCTCGCCACCGGCCGTTTGCACCTGCGCTGCCAGCGAGTAAGTGTTAGAGTTGCGAATCTGGTTGGGCGCAGGTTGCAAATTGATGTCGACAAGCTCGTCGCCGGTTGCCAGGATCGCCACCTGCGGCCGGCGATAGATGGCAACCTCGGGTCGTCCAATGGCCGCGGCTACGGCGACAATCGCGTGGTTCACGCGCGTGCCGCGCGTGACCATGACCGCGCCCTGCCGTGCTTCCGCTCCCATGGCAACTACATTTTCCCCGGCAAACAGCGGCCGCTGGACCACGACCACATCGCCACTTCGCTCCGTGTGTTCCACCATCACCACCGCGTCCGCTCCTTCCGGGACCGGCGCGCCGGTCATGATCTCGGCCGCTTCGCCTGCTCCGACGGCGATGGTGTTCTGTTCTGCCGGCGCGCCCGCCTTGATCTCCCCAATGCATCGCAACCGGGCCGGCGCAACTGCTACATCCGCTGCGCGCACCGCGAATCCATCGCGCGTCGAGCGGGGAAACGGCGGGAAGTCGCGGTCCGCGCGCAAGTCCTCAGCCAGCACCAGACCAGTGGCCTCCAGCACCGGCAGCATCTCCGGCTGAGTTGGGGAAACCGTCGAGGCGTACTCCTCCACCAGACGCCGGGCGTCGCTGAATGCGGGAAGCTTGGACGGGATAGAGTTGGCCATGAGCGCCACTACCATCGGAATTCTAGAGCATTTCAGGATTAGGGCAATTTCATAATTTGCAGTGGTCCGGATAGAGCCGGCTGAAGAGGCTGTTACGAAACTCAGCTCATCTTTTCCGCGGCGGAACAAAACAACGAAATCCAAGTGCCGTAGGCGCGGAACAGTCTAGCCCAGCACGGAGCCGAAGGCGGAGTGCTGGGTCAAGTGGGAAAAGAATGCGAGTCCCGTAGGGACGGCATACGTTTCGTAACAGCCTCTGAAGCGCCGCTCTACCCTGGGTGCAAAAACAACTTCGCTGAGAGGAGAAAACCGAAATCTCCTCCGCGCAGCAAAGCAAGAAGATCAAGGGCGGCGGGAGCCGCCCTGCGAACTCAGAGGCTTTTAGTTCGGCTTCTTTGACGGCTTCGGCTTGCCGTAGCTGGTCTCCACCGGTGCTCCGATGGCAGCCAGCATCTGCTTGGCGTTGTCCGCAAACTTGCCGTTGGGTTGCAACTCAAGATACTTGTTGAAGGCTTCCGCCGTTCCCGGAGCAGCAACCACCTTGTTGTCCTTGATGGTGGCCTTGTTCATCAAGTCGTTCCCTTTCCAATAGTAGGCATCGGCCCGAGTGGGGTCGATTTGTATTGCCTTGTCGAAGGCCGCGATCGCCTCGTCGAACTTGTTCGTGTTCGTTAACACCGCGCCCTCGTTGTAGTAATAGGCGCCCGCATTTTGGGGATCGGCCTGCGCGGCCGCGGCGTACTGCTCAACCGCCTTGTCCGTTTCTCCCGACCGCGCATAAGCTTCGGCAAGCTGACCCATATACGCTCCCGAGGTGGGCTTGATCGCCAGCGCCTTCTGATACGACGCTACCGCATCTTGATAATTCTTGGCCCGGACTTGCGGATCGGTGGCATGCGCCCCGGCCCCGCGCTGCGCATCGCCAAGATAACCCCAGACCAGGTCCTGGTTGGGATCCACTTGCGTGGCCTGCTGGAGCAAGCTGACGGCCTGGTCGTAGTTGCCGGCTCCTTCCAACTCTTTCGCCTGCTTCAGCGTCGCGTTCAATCCCTTTATTTTCTCGTTGTCCTTCTGGTTCGCCGTGGCCTTCTCTGCCGCCATCGCGGCATCCTTAGCCAGGTCAAAATCGACCGACCGCTCACCAGCCGCTTCGATCACCGCGTTGCCGTGCTGGTCGATCGGCTTGCCGTTTTGCAGCAAGGTGACAGTGTACGTCCCCAGGGAGATGCCAACCGAGTAGTATGCCCCCTTCGCATTCGTCTTCAGGACGTACTTTGTTCCGGTCGAATCATTGACCAGCTCTACTGTGGCTCCAACAATTGGCTTGCCGTTTTGATCTTTGGCAACGCCCGTGATCGTTCCGGTGATTTGCCCCCACAGCGGAAATGCACACATCCCGAGTATCAGCAAAACTCCGGCAAGATTGAAATATTTTTTCATGGTTCCTCCCGCACGTGAAACCGAAGGATGATTGCTTCGCTTTGCTCTAACGGTCTCCGGCGTTGATCTTGAATTTAATTTCATGAAAAGTCCTGCACCGCAGCCTGCGACAGGTAAGAAACGGGATCGGCCGCGCCCGCCGCGGCAAAGGCCCGCAGCCGTAAGACGCAACTGTCGCAAGTGCCACACGCCTGGTCGTCCCGGCTGTAGCAAGACCACGTTAAATCGAAAGGCGCGCCCAATTCAAGGCCACGCGTCACAATCTCGGACTTTCGCAGCGCGATCAGCGGCGTCTCGATCCGGATACGGCCCTCCTTGGTTCCGCTGCGGACCGCCTCGTTGAAGGCCCGGTAAAACTCCGGACGGCAATCGGGATAGCCCGAGCTGTCCTGCTGTACCGCGCCCACATAAACGGTGTCGGCGCCCAGCACCTCAGCCCAGCTTACCGCCGCAGAAAGAAAATGCGCATTGCGAAATGGCACATACGTTACCGGGATGTGTGCCCCAATTCCAATGTCCGCACCAGCCTGGGGAACGGCAATCTGCTCGTCGGTGAGCGCCGAGCCGCCAAT
>JBEKQY010000337.1:0-3347 GCA_049519235.1 Candidatus Korobacteraceae bacterium
GCAAGGCTAAAGAGACGGCACTGGGCCGGGCTGCTTAAGAAGCGGCCAATCAGGCAGCCGACACGGCTTAGCAAGCCGGCCCGTTGCACGCACTCACGACACAGTCTCTTCAGGCCGGCGTCGAGGGTGCCTCGTATAAAACTGGGGCTGCGCTGGTCATTGGAAATGACCAGCGCAGCCCCAGCGACCTTTTGCTCCATGGCGAACGCGGCGCTGAAGCGCCGCTCTACCCGTACTCGGGACTACACAGGTGTGAAACCAGATGAATCATTCGGCCGGAAGCCGCTTATCGTACTCATCCCTGGCTTTGGTATAAACGGCCCAGAAGGCAGCGGGTTCGCGGCCTTCCAGCCGATCGACCAGCACGGCAAGATGAGAATGCCAGCCAGGACCGACGGCCAGCATCGCTTTGCGATCGCGCAGGCGGCGATGGGTGAGGACCAGTCGAACTTTGTCACCTTGCGGAGTCAATTCAAAAGTGACTTCCGAAGGTCCGTCCTTGCCGCTTCCCCACGTAAGACTCAGCAGCCGCGGCGGTTCGAAGCGGGTCACGGTGTGCTGCGTCTTCTGACCCTCCTCGGCGCTCTTGAACTGCTCAGGAACAGGCGCGGTATTTTTCGACAGGCTCGAATGATAAAACGTCAGCTCGACCGTCCCGCCCACGCACTGATCCATTTCTCCTAATGCAAGCCACTTTGCGCGCTTGTCTGACTCTGTCAGATATGCCCACACGCGCTCGATGGGACCGGGCAATATTCGCTCGAAGCGAAGCGTGCCAGGCTCGACGACAGCGGCATAACCGCCAGTTGCAGATTCCAGCGAGCCAGCCAGCCCGTCGAGGATCAGCGTCCAGCCCTGACGGGTGCTTTCGATCCACTCGGGGAGTACGCCCTCATGCGTCAAAGTGAGATCGCATCCGCCTGCGGCGGGAACAATGTCGATGCTCACACGCGTGTTTTCCGCAGAGAGTTTCGGAACTTTGAACAGAAAGACCAGGTGTCGAGGCCGATCGAGCTCGACATATTCGCCGATATGTTCGAAGTCGTCGCCGTCGCGCCGAATCAGCAAGAATTTGCCGCCAACGCGGGCCTCGATTTGAACGCATGTCATTTGTCCCGTGGGCGTAGCAAACAGCCACTTCCCCGCGGTCTCCGGGTCCAGCCAGGCGTCAAACACCCGCTCCGGCGAAGCCTCGAAGTGCCGGGTAATGCGAAGAACACGATCAGAATCGGCGGTCATTTTGAATGTCCTTTCCTATCTTCGGCGATCAGCAGAGCTTCCAGCGCATCCAGCCGCTTGTTCCAGAAGCGTTCGTAGAAACGCAGCCATTTGTCGGCGGCGGCCAGCGCCGAGGGCTCAATGCGGCAGACATGCCTTCGTCCTTGAACCCTGCGGCGTACCAGTTCGGCGCCTTCCAGTACTTTTACATGCTTGGATGCCGCCGCCAATGACATCCTGAAGGGCGCCGCGAGCTCGCTGATATTGCGTTCTCCAGCGGCAAGATTGCGGAGCATCGCGCGCCGCGTGGGGTCGGCCAGGGCGTGAAACACGCTGTCGAGCGAGGCCGGATGTTGTGCAACCATACGGTTGAATATACGACCGGCCCGTGAGAATTGTCAACCTCCTGGTTTAATAATCTTGCTGCGCCGTTACTAGCTTAGGGCTGCTTGTGGCGGGTCCGCCGAGTCGCGGGCTGCGATCAGGGAGTAATGAAAAGGACGATGCCGGTCTGACCTCATTTGCCGGCGCCATTGTTCCTCACCCACTGGGCGATGTCCTGCACCACCTCGCCGGACACGTGGCCCGCAACCGAATAGTCCTGTGGAGATGCAGGGCCAGGACCCTTGCCCGTCATGAACAGGTGGGTCAGCCCAGGATAAAACTTGAAAGTTGCTCGCGGGCCCTTTGCCAGCGCCGCTTTCCACAAATCGTAATCCGCTTGCGTCACCTGATAGTCGCGTCCGCCTTGCAGAACCAGGATAGGAATTGTCAACTGCGCTGCCGCTTCCGCGGGATGGTAATTCCGCAGGTCGAGAAAATAGGAACCGGGAATCTGGGCGCCGACAAGGTTCACCATACGGTCGGGCTTTAACGTTGGACCTTCGATTTCCGCCTTGGCTTGCTCGGCGGTTTCGAGCTGCTGCTTCATTGCTTCGCTGTTGCCGCCGGGAAGACTGGCAATGTACTTGAGCTGGTCGACGAGCACCACCTCCAGTGGCCGTGCGGTGCCGGCAAGAACAATGATGCCCGCGACCTGCTGGTCGCCGGCAGCAATTCTGGGCGCCAGCATTCCTCCCAGGCTGTGTCCCAGCACGTAGATCTGGTTGCGATTGACCGCCGGCTGGGCCGCCAATAAAGCAACCGCAGCTTCCGCATCGTCGATTGTTTCGTCGTTGACCGTGAAGCTGGCACCAGGCTGCATCGACTGCGCGCCGTACTGCTTTGTGCGTTTCACATAACGCAACACGGCGATGTTCTGGCTGGCCAATCCCCAGGCCAGATCTTTGAACGGCTTGTTGGGACCAGCGCTTTCATCTTGATCGTGCGGACCGGAACCATGCACCAGGACAACCGCAGGGAACGGCCCTTTTCCCTTGGGCAGGGTCAGCGTGCCGGGCAGCTTCCATTCGCCACTTCCCACCGTGACCTCGCTCTCCCGGAAATCAGCCGGTTTGGCATAGGCAGGAGCGTACCAGGGTTCTTTTGCTTCAGGCGCCGCGGTGCTGGGAACAAAATGAAGACCGGCGATCCGGCCTCGCGAATCTACCGCGATCCGTGCATCGAGCAAGGCATGCTTGAACTGGCAGGTCACGAACACAATTTGCATCCCTGGTTGCTCCGTCAGGTGGGTCCCCACAATGCCTTGAAATGGGCCGGTCTGTTCGAGTATGGAATCCCACACCGCCGAGAGTGCGTCCTGCGGCAAGCCCATTTGCATCCTGTCGTCAAAACGCGATTCGACCTTGCTGAAATGACGGGCAGCCAACTGGGAGACAGCTTCCGTAGCGACGCTTTCAGGATCCGGATTTTGCGCTTGTGAAAATGCCCACGTGCTGCAAACGGCCAGCGCTGCAATCATGGCCGCAGTTCTAATTAATGTGCTCATCGGACCATCCTTAAATGACAACGATATACTGTACACCATTTCTATACAGATAGCGAGTTAACTGCGACCTGGCTTTGAGCGCTCCGAATGTAGAAGGCGCTGCAGCCATAGCTGCGGAGCCTATCTGCAAGCTAACTGCAACCTGATTCGCCCGGCGAGGATCACGTTGCGGTAAAATCGAGGGTTTCCTATCCCATCCATAAGGATTGCCATCATGCCTGAAGCTACCGCGCAACCCGCC
>JBEKQY010000338.1:0-3347 GCA_049519235.1 Candidatus Korobacteraceae bacterium
TTCGCGAGGTGGTCGATGTTGCCACGGGCGTCCGATATCCGACGACTGGGGGCGGCGACTGGGTGCTTGCGACCTCGCAGGATGTGAGCGACGCGCTGGAGAAGCAAAAGCTGCTGGCGAAGTTCGGAGCCGATGTGGTCGACATGGAAGCCGCTGCGGTGGCCCAGGTGGCCCAAGAGCACGGATTGGAATTCGCATCGCTGAAATCGATCTCCGACGATGCTGCATTCGCGATGCCGCCGCTGAACCGGTTTATTGATGGGAATGGAAGATTCGATACGCGGCGGTTTCTGCTCTATGTCGCACTCCGCCCGAGGTGGTGGGGTACGTTAGGCAAGATCAAGAAGAACAGCGAGATCGCTACGCGGAACCTGTGTCGAGCGGTGGAGCATCTATTAGAGGCTAGGGGTGAGGGATTAGGGTTTGGAGGTTAGGATTAGGAGCTGCCTGGGGTTGTACAACACTAATCCCTAGCCCCTAATCCCCAATCCCTGCCTTGCGATGAAGGAGCCGATGTCAGTTGCGACACAACTCGGTCGTGGTATCGGACAGCCGACCATCCCTGCGACCATGCAGGCCGCGGTCTATCGGGGCGTCAACGACATTCGCATGGAGACGGTTCCGGTGCCCCAGATCGGCCCGGGCGAGGTCCTCGTCCGCGTCCACACCTGCGGCATCTGCGGCACAGATCTGAAGAAAATTTCTACCGGCTCGCACTCGGCTCCGAGAATCTTTGGCCATGAAACAACGGGCGTGGTCGCCCAGGTCGGTGAGGGAGTCAGGGATTTCAAGATTGGCGACCGGGTGATGGTCTTCCATCACATCCCTTGCGGCGACTGCTATTACTGCCGGCATAAGGTCTTCGCCCAGTGTCCGACTTATAAGAAAGTTGGGGCGACGGCGGGTTACGAAGCCAGTGGCGGAGGGTTCTCCCAGTATGTTCGCGTGATGGATTGGATCGTCGGGCGGAATGGCGTGGTCCGCATACCGGATGGCGTTTCGTTCGAGCAGGCATCCTTCATCGAGCCCGTCAACACTTGCATGAAAGGGATTGAAACGCTTGGGCTTACGACTGGCGAAACGGTCCTGGTAATGGGCCAGGGGCCCATCGGAATCATTCTCGCCGTGCTGGCCCGGCGGCATGGAACGCGAGTCGTCACTTCCGATTTGCTTCCCCAGAGGCATACAATAGCTAAGACATTTGGTCTGGAAGAAAACATCGATGCCTCCACCTCCGATACCAGGCGGGCCGTTAAAGAACTTACGGAGGGTCGAGGGGCAGATGCCGTCATTCTGGCAGTAGCGGGTAATAGCTTGATCCGGCCGGCGATGGAAGCGACGCGTCCGGGCGGACGCGTGCTGCTATTTGCGCAAACCCAGCACGGAGAGGCCACGATTGACCCCGCCGCGGTTTGCGTTGACGAGAAGAGTCTCTTGGGTTCTTACAGCGCCTCTGTGGATTTGCAGGACGAGTCAGCGCGATTTGTGCTCAGCCGCGAAATGGACCTGGAGCGGCTGATCAGTCATCGTTTTCCGCTGGCGGAATCTGTCGAGGCTTTGCATCTGGCTGCCCACCCCAAACCAGACTCGATGAAAGTAGTGATTCAACCGGGCAGCGAATGGAAGGACCAATAGCGTGAAGGGACAAATGACAGCGGCCATCCTCTATGGCAAAGAGGATGTCAAGATCGAGCAGGTGCCAATCCCCAACCTGGATGAAGGGGAAGTGCTGGTCAAAGTCCAGGTGGCGCTGACCTGCGGCACCGATCTGAAGGTCTATCAGCGCGGCTACCACGCGCGCATGATTGTGCCTCCAGCGCTGTTCGGCCACGAGTTGGCTGGGGTGGTCGAGGAGATTGGTCCCAACGTCAAGGGATTCAGGAAGGGAATGCGCGTGGTGGCGCTGAATTCGGCGCCCTGCGGCACGTGCTTCTACTGCTCCAAGCATCAGGAAAATCTGTGCGACGATCTGCTGTTCAATAATGGCGCCTACGCCGAGTACATTCGCATTCCGCGCCGCATCGTCGAAACCAACATGCTGGCCATTCCCAAGCATGTAAGCTTTGAGGAAGCCGCGATCGTCGAGCCGCTCGCGTGTGTTCTTCGCGGCTTGCACGAAGTCAAACTGGAAATCGGGGACACCGTTGCCGTCATTGGCGCCGGGCCCATTGGCCTCATGTTCGTGCAGGTCGCCAAGCTGAGCGGATGCAACGTGATCTCCGTGGTGAAGCGCGACTCACAAGTGGCCGCCGCTTGGCGAGCGGGAGCGAACACGGTCGTCCAGATTATGGCGGTCGACGATCCCGTGAAGGCGGTACGAAAGCTGACTCCCGACGGGCGCGGCTGCGATGTTGTCATCGAGGCGGTTGGCCGTCCGCAGGCGTGGCAGTGGTCCATCGACATGGCGCGCAAAGGCGGCACCGTGAACTTCTTCGGCGGCTGCGCCACCGGGACCACGGTCGCGCTCGACACCCAGCGCCTGCACTACAACGAGTTGACTCTGAAAGCTACCTTCCATCACACCCCGGAGACCGTGCGCAAGGCCTTCTCGCTGATCTGCGAAAAGAAGATCAAAGGCACCGACTACATCACCGGCGAAGCGCCGTTGTCGCGCCTGCAACACGTGCTGCGCCACATGCTGAACCGCAACGGCGACATCAAGACGGCGATCATTCCGGGGACGTAAGGGCAGTTGTCAGTTGCTGGCTGTCAGTTGTCAGCTCCGGCTGGGTGCCGTTAGACGTTCGCATTAGTGCTCTCGGACTAAGGGTTTTGTTATGAGCAACCCATCCCTGTCGCGCCCTACTGTCGATGATGTCAACAAAGCAGAGAAGAAATTCGACGATGAGAATGGCTCAATCGAGTGGTTACTCACGCAACTTTTCGAGAAGTTTCCCGATAACACCGGCCCTAACGAAGTCCTGCTAAAGACAAAAGTCCTCAACCTGCTATACGAGACGCGGATTCTTGCCGTGAACGCCGTTGCTCAGCACATAACTAGCCTCGTCAACATCGATTCCTGCCTTACCGCTGGCTCGCCCGATGCCGTTGACCTTATTGTCAGCGTGAAACTCGGCGACAAGGTACGCAACAATTTCTCTTTCGCCACCAAATATTGCAATTGGCACAACCCCGCCGCCTACGCGATTTACGACGGCAACGTTGATGCCTGTCTCTGGTGCTACAAGAAGCAGGACTCCTTCACAACGTTCGCTCGCCAGGACCTTCGGTATAGCGGCTACCCGGTCTTTCTGCGTATCGTGACTGCCTTTCGAGATTTTTATGGTCTTAATTCGTTCAGCTTCAAGCAGCTCGATAAGTTCCTTTGGGAGAAAGGCCCCGAGGCG
>JBEKQY010000339.1:0-3331 GCA_049519235.1 Candidatus Korobacteraceae bacterium
ACATGCAGGTTTGCCAGCCTTCGAGCGCGGGGCAATATTTTCATCTGCTGCGGCGGCAGGCGCTGCGCAAGTGGCGCAAGCCGCTCATCTGTTTCACGCCCAAGAGCATGTTGCGGCACCCGGAAGCGGTCTCGCCAATTTCTGAGTTAGAGCGGCCACGCTTCCAGAACGTCATTCCCGATGAGACGGCGCTGGACGCAAAGCGTGTGCTGCTGTGCACGGGCAAGATCGGCCAGGAACTGCGAATGGAACGCAAGAAGCTGCAAGCCACCGGGCCGGCGATCGTTTCACTGGAACAGTTGTATCCGTTCCCCGAAACCGAAGTGAAGCAAGTCCTGGGCCTTTACAAGAACGCGGCAGAGTTTATCTGGGTGCAGGAGGAGCCGGCGAATATGGGTGCGCTGTCCTTCGTAACGCCGCGTCTGAAGCGGATCCTGGGTCCCAAGCTGCGCAGCATCAAGCGAGCGCCTAATTCGACACCGGCTACCGGTTCAGCGAAGGCGCATGAACTGGAACAGAGGACACTGATCACGCTGGCGCTGGGCAAGGGGGAGTAGTTGCGGGTGTGAATCCGATCCGGAAGAAGATTACGAACCTGGTGTGCAAAGCTGGATGTCCGTCAGCGGGAAGTCGTTGCCTTTCGCCAAGATCGGCTCTCCGCTGACTTTGGCGAGCGCGTAGACAAGACAATCCCCGAAGTTCAGGGCTGCGCGATGCCGGCCCTTGCCGTATTTACGCCAGGCGCTTCTGGCAATTTCTACTTGCTCGCGGTCTACGCTGACCACGTTGACTTCTGCCTCGCTTAGAAACAGGTCAAAATCTCTGCCTGCTATCTCTCCAAACGATGCCTCAACAACTGTGCCTGTCTCAAGCACGCTGGCGGCTGACATCAATCGCAATTCAGCGTCATGGATGAGTTGGATGAAATGCTTCTGCTCCGGTTCCCGAAACAAAATCGCGACCACGGCTGATGTGTCGATGACCATCAGCGGGGCAGTCCGTTCTCGTCGTATCCGACGATCTCGTCCGGGGTCCGGTTGTCGAGTCTGGGAAGCGCTGCTACTCGATTAGCGATCTCCAACAGCCGTTCGAGCTGCCTGGGCGCTCGCTGGCTGCGACGCAATCGCTCCAATCGCTCTTTGAGCGCTTGCTCGATTGCATCGGTGAGGGATTCACCGGTTTGTTCGGCCAACAGACGGGCAAGGCGCTCGGTCTCTGGGTTCTTAATGCTCAGAGCCATTATCCAGCCTCGATTCTAGTATACCATTCTATACGTTCATCTATACGTATATATTCACTAAGGCGATCCGCGTGGGCGCATTGTTGTTCACAACTCCCGGTCTTAACTTTGCTGTCTCGGTCGCCATCCCTGGCGGCTGGCAAAAGTAGTTGTCCCAATTTCAAACTCAACGCCTTTTGTTCCCACTTTGATGCCGCTAAATATCTATCGTGCCGTTTTTCTCTTGACCTGCGGCGCCGCTTTACCTATGCTGGCAAATTGTCCTGGCTAGCCGCGGGTTTGTGGAAGAGCAAGTACATACTTGTTCCGTGCTGTCTGGGAACTCTCACATAGCAGAAGGCTTGTTGTCCGATCAAGAGTTTCGTGACGTCACGTTCTGAAGCATGTGGTTACAGATTCTCCGGTTGGGATAGAATCACCTCTCTCATTGAGGATGGCGAAGCTTTGTCTTTCCTAAATCGCAGCTCCCCAGCGACGATCCCATTGTCAGCTTTGCGGTGCCCTAAAGCCGAAGTCTTAGAACAACCCGCCGAGTGGTTCGCGGCTTATACCACGCCGCGCCATGAAAAGGTCGTGGCCCGTCATTTGCAATCGCGCCACATCGAGTCATTCCTTCCCTTGTATACTTCCGTTCGGCGATGGAAAAATGGTTGTCGCGTTGCCGTCCAACAACCGCTATTTCCCAGTTACCTTTTCGTTCACATCCCCCGGCGCGAAGCCGTTAGGGTCCTGCAGATTCCCGGAGTCGTTTCGCTGGTCAGCGCAGGACGCGAGCCCGCAGCTCTTCCCAGCTCTGAAATTGAATCGCTGCGCTCCAGTCTTCCTCTCCGTCATTTTGAGCCTCACCCATACCTTGTCGTCGGCGAGAAAGTGCGTATTACTGCTGGTTCTCTGGAAGGCATGGTTGGGGTGCTGATCCGTAAGAAGAACGATTACCGGGTAGTGCTGACGCTGGAGCTGATTAGGCAGAGTGTCGCCGTGGAAATTGGCGTCGACGAGATCGAGCCGGTCAAACACTAAATGCGCTTCCCCCGGGTTCAATCCACACTACAGGATCGAGACGTGTGAAAAAAGCAGCGGAGAGAAGTGTCACTGAGGTACGGATCGTGGAGGCCGCGGTTCAGCTTTTTTCCCGCCAAGGATTCAAAGGGACGAGCACACGCGAGATTGCGCATTTGGCGGGGGTGAATGAAGCGACCCTGTTCCGCTACTTTGCCAGGAAGACCGGTCTGTTTTGGGCGGCCGCCGAATCCCGATTGACCCGCCTGAAGCTGGGTAGAGAACTGCAGAACAGTCTGGCTACGGACCTGGATCCGGAAGTCGTTGTTCCCATGCTGGTGGAGTTTCTGGTGAACATCGTGGCGCAATATCCGGAGTTGATGCGTCTCGTCTATGTCGCCGGCTTTGAGCTGCCGGGTGCCGATCGCATGTTTCAAGAGCATCTTGGGCCGATCTTCGATGCGGTCAATGCCTACTTCGGCAGGTGTGCCGCGCGCGGCGCAATCGGCAAGCTGGAGCCCACATTCGCGACCCTGGGATTAGCTGGGGCGGTCAGCGCGCACTGCAACCTGCACCATCTGTTCACCGGGCAAGACCTGCCATGGGACGTACAAACCTTGGCGCCCGCCTATGCCCAGTTCTGGTTGAACGCCTTACGGCAGCAGGTACCGTCGGCGGCCGACAACGGTAATTCCGGCTAGACGGCGCGGTATCCCAGGCGGATGTTGCGATTATTGATTTCAGTTTCTAAGCTTTAAGGTTTACTCGTCAGTGAGAAAGGATTCTGGAGCAGCACTTTGAGATCTATCTTGAGCAAGAGCACGAAAGAGAATTTTCCCGCCCCGGTGAAGATTACTCACGACGGTCGCCACAGCCAGCGGCGCGTTTTGCTGGTGATCGTGCTGACGTTCGCGACTATATCTATGAGCTCGCCACAGAATGCAGCCGCCCAGGCTGGCGGCAAGTCCCCTGGTCCAGTCCCTGCGCAAGGCGCGGAGCAGCAGCAGACTAGCGGTTCGCAAACGGCGCCGGGAGTACCGTCTTCAACCCCAACCGTGGTATTGGATGATACAAAAACCCTTCCCGTGACGA
>JBEKQY010000340.1:0-3290 GCA_049519235.1 Candidatus Korobacteraceae bacterium
TGCGTTGCACCGCCGGCGTAGCTTCCTCGAAAAAGCTGGCCACGTCAACCGACTCCTGATACTGCTCACGATACAGGAAGTATGGATTGCTCCATAGCACCTTTCCGCCCTTTCCCGTCAGGCTGGCGTTCAGCGTCACCACCACCAGTGACGATGAAATGCGGCCGGTGACGGCGTCGTAGGTCAAGGGAGCGATGTAAACGCTGGTAATGGTTCCCGTCAGGGTAGCATCGGCGGTACCGTCGTTGACCGTCACGATGCGGTAGTTGGTGCGCTCGCGCAACTCGCTGACCACAGCCTCGGTAAAGATTTGGCCGACGCGATAAGCTTGCGACGCGTTGGCGATTCCCGGCACATAAATCGTGTGCAGGTCGGAGGGAAGGCGCACCGCGGTGCCGGCCGTGTGATAGCCGCAGGCCGCCGTCAACAGCAGCAGGGTCGCACTCCAGGCAAGAACCAGCGGCCGCGCTCTTGAGTGACGGCTCACTGGACCGTTCCTCGCGGGCGCGAAGCAATCATGCTTTCGGCGCACTCAACTGCGGTCAGGGCGGCAATCCGCAAATTGTCGGACGCCGCCCATAGCCAGAACCCTTTGGAAGTTTCCCCATCCTGCCGCACAAATACCTGGATCTGTTCTTGTCCGGCGGCGTTGACATTGCTGGGCGATTCCTCCGCGCCCTGCAGGATGTCAATGTGCTCCCCGGAGATCGCGGCCGTTAACTCCTCGATTTGCGCCGCGTTGTCCAGCTCAATGTAAAGCGAGAAGGCGTGCCCGTGGAAGATGGGCGCTTGCAGCAGCATCAACGAAGGTGCCATCAGTTTGTTCTGGACGATGCTCCGGAAATGGCGCAGGATGCGGCTTTCCACGCTCGCCAGCGAAGGCAAAGACTGTTCGCCATAGCGGTCAAGCAGATTGAAGGCCACTTGTGCGTCGAACACTCCCTTGGGCAGTTGCTGGAAAGAGAGCAGGTTGACGGTCTGCTCATGCAGTTCGTCCATGCCGCGGCGGCCATGCTCGGAGGCAGGTTCGAACGCAGTCGCTATCGCGCGCACGATCTTGCCCACGCGTTGCGCCCGAAGCATCAGCAGCGCCAGCACCACCGCCGCCGGATGCGCAACCACCACCATCGCTCCCCCAAAGTCCACTTGGGGCGCAGTGCGCAATTCGCGTTCAATCCACGGGGCCCGCAGCAAGACTCCGGCTTGGCCCTCCAGTGCGTAGGACAGATCGATAATGTCGCTTCCGGCCTTGCGCGCCAAGGGCGCGATCTCGCGGGTGAAGTTTTCTTCCGACGCGAAGAAGGTGAAATCCACGTTTTCCAGGTGCTCGGGAAGCACGCTTTGAATGAAGGTGGGCTCATCGCCCACCGCTTCCAGTTGGCCCAGGGACTCGTCGTCGTCGAGCAGGCGCACGTCCTGCGCCGGAAAATTGCGATCGCTGAGGACTTCCTTCAGCTCCCGGCCCTTGAGCGTCGCGGCCCCTACGATGGCAACTCGGAACAGGCCGCCCCAGTGCCCTGCTTCACTGGGCGCCACGGAGGGGTTGTTGGGTTCCTTCTTCATCACGCGTGTGAGGCCTCATCTTGCGGCGGTGGAGGCGTCACCGCAGGCCGGCGGAATACAAACCACAGCCGGGCGAACACCCCCGAAAGGATGTAGATCAGGGCCAGCGCGAACAGTACATATTCGGACGAAAACCAGATTAGAGCGATGACTGCCCCAATCACGATGAGCCAGCGGAAATTTTGCGGCTGCCGGAAGTTGATACCTTTCAGGCTCCAGAACCGCCAGGTGCTCACCATGAGAAATGAGATGGCAAAGACGAAAACGCCCCAGCCCAGCGAGAGCCACCATATCTGGAGGGGATTGCCTTGCACCAGGTGCACTACCGCGGCTACCGAACCTGCGCCTGCGGGAATCGGCATGCCGACGAAATACTTGCGCCCCGGCCGGCCCGGATTCGACGGCTGCGGATTGACCTGGATATTGAAACGCGCCAGACGGGAAGCACCGGCCAGCAGAAATACAAAGGTTGCGATCGCTCCCAACTGGATGACGCGCCCGCGCAAGTTGGGATCGCCCTCATGCGGCAGCATATGGAAGCCCCACATCCAAGCCAGGATCGCGGGCGCTACGCCAAAGGCAATCACATCGGCCAGGGAATCCAGCTCACCGCCAAACGCGCTCGCCGTGTTGGTCAGGCGGGCGATGCCGCCGTCAAAGAAGTCGAGGACGATGGCGATTCCAATCGCCTTCGCCGCCTGATCAAAGTGCCAGGCATCGCCGGCCGTTCCCTGAATGGTCTGCGAGATCGCATAGTACCCGGCAGCCATGTTGCCGGCAGTGAACATCGACGGCAGAAGGTACAAACCTTTCCTGGGGCGGCGGCGCGCCGCAACGCCGGCATCAGGTTGCTGGGATTGCTGGCTCATCGTACCTCCGCGACTTCGCGCTGCTGAGATGGCATTGGAAGCGGCTGCGAGACAACCGCCAGCACACTCGAGCCGCCCTTCACATGGTCGCCCACCCGCACCTTCATTTCGGCGGTGGCGGGAAAGATCACGTCGGTGCGCGAGCCGAACTTGATCATTCCAACCCGCTCGCCGCGCTCCACCGCATCCCCGGCCTTCTTCGTGAATACGATGCGCCGCGCCAGCAGTCCGGCAATCTGCTTGAAGACCACCTTGCCGGCGTCGCCGCGGATGGTGACAATATTCTGCTCGTTCAAGTCGGCCGAGGTTGCGCTCATGGCATTGACGAACTTGCCCTTCTGGTAATGCACGTCCTCAATCACGCCGCTGACCGGCGAACGATTCACGTGCACGTTGAACACGTTCAGGAAAATACTGATGTGGGTGCGCGCTTGGCCGCTTTCCTGGACAACCGAAATATCCGTGACCTTGCCATCCGCCGGCGACACGATTGCCCCCTGGATGGCAGGGATTCTCCGCTCCGGATCGCGAAAGAACCAGAGGAAGAATGCGGCCAATAGCAAGGGAATGACGGTCAGGACAGGCAGCGTGAGCCAGCCTACCAGCGCGGCCACGATCACCAGCGCCAGCCCGTAATAGATGCCATCGCGAACCATGGGTAGTTCGATTATAGAGCCTGCCGTGGTCGCGAAGCTCCGTTAGACATGCTCTGTCGATGTCCTTGCATCAAGATCGGCCGCACCGCCAGCTTGCGCGCCGTGGCCACGATGGCAATGGAACGATTCTTCCTCATGGCCAGCCGCCGGAACTGCCGACCCCACTGCGGATCGCGCCGCACCGCTACCTGCGCCGCTTCCA
>JBEKQY010000341.1:0-3271 GCA_049519235.1 Candidatus Korobacteraceae bacterium
TTCCTCGCCAATCTGTCAGCGCCCGGTGATACCCAGGTGCTTCTTTACCCTGTTCTCACGGCGACGTTTGATCCCCATGCGCTGGTAAGCGCGGCTGGCGAAGTCTCGCGAGCTACTCAATACGAATCTCTGGTTGAGCGTGCCCGCTCCTCCGGACAGGAAGTATCCTCGACCATCTATCGCACTGATCGCCGTGAGGACAGCGTTGACGCAACCGCAATGCCGCTAAAAGCTCCCGACGGTTCCGTGCTCGCTGTACTGGTGGTGGCAAACTCTCGTCGAGGTCTAGTCGAGCTCCAGCAGCACATTCGCGCGATCGGCTATGGCGTTGCAGGCGTCAGCATTCTGTTGGCGATCGCAGCCAGTCTGTGGATCACCTCGCGCATCTCGCGCCCGATTGAGCAACTGGCTGCGGCCGCCACCGAAGTGGCCGCGGGCAACTGGGACACGCAGGTCAAGATCGCCTCCAGTGACGAAGTTGGCGCGCTGGCCCAGAGCTTCAACCACATGACACAACAGTTGTCGGAGCAGCGGGAGCGGCTGGTGCAGAGCGAGCGCGTCGCCGCCTGGCGGGAGCTGGCACGGCGTCTGGCGCATGAGTTGAAGAATCCCTTGTTCCCTCTGCAACTGACGGTGGAAAATCTGATCAAGGCACGCAATTTGTCTCCGTCGGAATTCGACGAGGTCTTTCGCGAAAGCACGGAAACGTTGACGGCTGAGATTGCGAACCTGAAAAACGTCATTGCCCGGTTCAGCGATTTCTCCAAGATGCCGAAACCCCAGTTGCAGGAGGTCGACATGGTGGACGTGCTGCGCAAAGTGGCGGCGCTGTATGAACCAGTCCTGGCTCAGCATCAACCGCCCATCGCCTTCCATTCTCAGCTTGGTGACACAGCCCTGACCGTCTCGGCCGATCCAGATCTGCTGCATCGCGCTCTGTCCAATCTCGTCCTGAATGCCATGGACGCGATGCGCGACGGAGGCACGCTAACGATGGAACTTGGCCACAAGGGCGATTCGGTTGAAATCAGGGTCTCGGACACAGGAAGCGGAATGACAGCGGAAGAGTGCGAACGCTTATTCACACCCTACTACACTACCAAGCAGCATGGTACTGGACTGGGACTCGCCATCGTGCAGTCGGTGGTGAGCGATCACCATGGCACAATCCAAGTTGAAAGCAAGCCGGGCAGCGGATCGACCTTCGTAGTTGAGCTGCCGTCGCTTGCGGCAAGGGTGGCCAACGCGTGAGTAGCAAGGCGGACATCTTAATCGTCGACGACGAAGCTAACACCCTGGCTTCGCTGTCTCGCGCCTTTCGGCTGGCAGGCCATGAGGCGACGGTTTGCGACAACGCCGTCAGGGCGCTTGAACTGGCCAAGGGCCGCTCCTTCGATCTGATCCTTTCTGACGTGGTGATGCCCGCCCGCGACGGCCTTGCCCTTTTGGAAGATCTCCGCGCCAGCGGCATCACAACTCCGGTGGTCATGATGTCGGGACAGGCGCACATCGAAATGGCGGTGCGGGCGACGCGCCTGGGTGCCATCGATTTCCTGGAGAAGCCGATCTCCAGCGACAAGCTTCTGCTGACCGTGGAGAACGCGCTCAAGCTGAAGCGCCTGGAGAACGAGAATCGCGACCTGCGCCGGCGCATCGGAAAGCACCAGATTGTCTGGGCCGGGGACGCGATGCGCCGCGTCATGGCGCAACTGGAGCGGGTCGCCGCCAGCGAAGCCCGCATCTGCATCTACGGCGAAACCGGAACGGGGAAGGAATTGGCGGCCCGGACCCTGCATGAAAAGAGCCCGCGCGCTCATGGCCCATTTGTCACGCTGAACTGTGCCGCCGTGCCGCCGGAGCTGATCGAGTCCGAACTTTTCGGTCACGAAAAGGGCGCCTTCACCGGCGCGGTGCAGCGGCACATCGGCAAGTTCGAGCAGGCGCATCGCGGCACCTTGCTTCTCGACGAGATCGGCGATATGCCGCTCAGCATGCAAGCCAAGCTGCTGCGGGTCCTGGAAGAAGGTGAGGTGGAAAGGATCGGCGGCGTCAAACCTGTCATTGTCGACGTCCGTGTGGTCGTAGCCACACATCGCGATTTGGCCGAGCTGGTTAAGCGGGAGCAATTTCGTCAGGACCTTTACCACCGCATCGTCGTATTCCCCATCACGCTGCCGCCGTTACGACAGCGCATGGACGACATTCCCCGGTTGGTCGAGCATTTCGCAGCCCAGGTGTGTGCGCAAAATGGTTGGAAGCCTGTTTCATTCGCCACCGACGCGATTGCAGCATTGCAGGCTTATACATGGCCGGGGAATGTTCGCGAGCTTCGGAATATTGTGGAGCGGCTCCTTCTGCTTGCGACTTCGGGAGTGGTCGATGCCGCAACCGTAAAACTAGCTCTGCCCCAGGCCAAGAGTCCCGCCGAATCGATTCCGTCTCAGGATCATTGCGGTCCGCTCTGCGAACAGGTTGCGGATTTCGAGCGCCAGGCCATTCTGGTGGAGTTGCAGCGGCAGCAGCATCACATCACCAACACCGCTAAGGCGCTTGGACTCGAGCGCAGTCACCTTTACAAGAAGTGCCAGCAACTGGGGATCGACCTGCGTGCGGCGCGCGATGTGACCCGAGGTTAAGTTAAGCTCAAAGTGCGGCTGCTCCCTTTCTGGTAACCCCATCCTCTTCTTTTCCGGTATCCCCGGACCGGACTACGGTCGTTTCATCGCAAACTTACCGAATCGCCGAGCTAACCATACTTTGCCAGTCCCGCATCTTCTGCGCATACGCCCCCTCAGTCACGCTCGCCACAAAGTGCAGACCCTTTTCCGAAGTCGCCGTATGCACGTAGTGCACATGCACTCGGCAGTGCTGTTCGCTGAGCGGCTCGATCTGTACTCGCACCCGCGACAACCGCTCGCCCTCGACCACGTATATGTACTCCGCGATGTGTTCCTGCAAATTGGCCTCAACGATGGTCCATAGGGAGTGTTCTCCGTCCTGGTCAACGCGAAAGACCGAATTCGCCTTGAACACCACGCCCGCTTGCGGCGGGTACACCGGCTTCGGATCCCACCCCTTCACCCAGGCCCGTTCCCCTTCGGGCGTGAAGAATACCAACCCTCTGTCGGCGCTGGTATCAAGTTCAAATGATCCTTCGCGAACCACCTGTTTAGTTGTCTTCTTGCTCGGCGACAATTCGAATTGCAGTGCGGGAATGATCGCTACGCCCCCTACTGCAAACAGCATCATCCAGTTCATCTCTCCTCCAAAA
>JBEKQY010000342.1:0-3243 GCA_049519235.1 Candidatus Korobacteraceae bacterium
TTCAACCATTCATCAATTGCTTTTGCTTCACCCGGAGGGGTCATGCGTAAATCACCTCGTACACCTAAATAGTACACGAGTGTACAGCTAGTGTCAAGTACACCGCTCGAAATATCTGTGGAAAACGTAAATTCGTGGGACGATGCGATCAGGAAAGCGAAGCGGAAAATAGCACGTCTACAGAGCGCAATCCGTGTTTTTGAGGAAAGCAAACAGAACAGTGAACCGTGGCTGGGCGCTAAAACTTAGCAACACACAATTCCCCCACTACCAAAAAACCGGAATCTGCTCAAATCGACCGCAGATGGGTTATGCTTAGTACGTAGGAGCCGATATGCTTGACAATCTATTTAGACCGACGCATTTGCTGGTGATCCTGTTTATCGCTTTACTGGTGTTCGGCCCCAAGAAGCTGCCTGAACTCGGCAAGGGACTGGGCGAGGGGATCCGGAGTTTCAGAGAGTCCATGAGTGGCAAGGACCCGGCCGCGCCTCCTGAGGATGAAAAAAAGAAGGAGTAGTTCGGCGCGCGCTTCCCGCCGCGATTGGCTGAACTCCGGTCGCGCTGTGTCTTTTCGTCATGCCTGACATTCTCTTCATCTTGCTATTGGCGTTGGTGATCTTCGGCCCCAAGAAGCTGCCGGAGATTGCCCGGCAGTTGGCCAAGTATCTGGCGCAGTTCCGCATAATGCGCGACGACTTGAAACGTCAATTGGAAAGCGAGCTTCTCAAAATCGAGCTGGAAGAAAAACAAAAAGCGGTAGCCGCTGCCGCCCCGCAGCTCCCAGCCCCAAGTCAGCCGCCGCAAGAAGAAGCTGTGCAGCAAAGCTCTCTCTCGTAGCCAGATCAGCGGAAGCGCCTCTCTGGCTCTTTTGCTTTGCCCCAAACCTTACTCGTAGCGCGATGAAGACATGTTAGATCCTGCTTCGCACCCGTTTGATTGCGCCGAAGAAGCTGCCCAGTTTGTTCTCGCAAAATGCAGTCTGAGGCCGCGCATCGGCTTAGTGCTGGGCTCGGGCCTGGGAACGTTCGCCAATGAATTGAGCCAGGCCACGGTCATTGCGTTCGAGGAAATCCCCTTCTTCCCCAAGAGCACAGCTATCGTACACGCTGGCCGGCTGCTCATGGGCAGCCTCGACGACCTTCCGCTGGCCGTCGTGCAGGGCCGCGTGCATCTCTACCAAGGCTATTCGGCGAAGCAGGTCGTTTTCCCGGTGCGCGTGCTGGCGAGTTTGGGCGTGCGGGCAGTGGTGCTGACCAACGCCGCCGGCGGCATCAATCCCGAATACAACCAGGGCGCACTGGTGGTGCTGCGCGATCACATCAACCTGCTGGGAGAAAACCCGCTCATCGGCCCCAACGACGATCGTCGCGGACTGCGTCATCCCGACCTGACCGACGCCTACAATGCGCAGTTCCGCCGCTTGGCGTTGGAGGAGTCGGAACGGCTGGGCGAGAGGGTCTTCGAAGGGGTTTACGCCGCGGTGACCGGGCCCAGCTTCGAGACGCCGGCAGAAATACGTTTCTTGCGGACAATTGGCGCCGATCTGGTTGGCATGTCCACGGTGCCCGAGGTCATCGCCGCGCGTCACCTGGGGCTTGAGGTGTTAGCGATCTCCTGCGTGACCAACATGGCCGCCGGCATGACGGGAGAAAAGATCACGCAGGAGGAAGTGCTGGCAACCGGCGAGCGCGTCGGCGGCAAGTTGCTGGCACTGCTGCGCGCGGTGCTGCCCAGGATTGATCAGCGACTCTAGAGGCCGTTGAAAAAGTCGGAACAGCAGATTCCTCGCGGGCTGAAGCCCGCTCGGAATGAAAAAAATAAAGGACTTGCAACGGCGCAGCTGAAGCTGCGCCCCTTCAAAACGCGCCGAAGCCAACTTTTTCGGCGGCCTGTCTAGTCGATCCTGGTTGTCTTCGCCACGACGCGCTCATAGCGACGCCACGGGATCAGCGCGCGGAACCAGACCTGCATCTTGGTATCCGGGCCAATGAGGTATCGCAGCTTGGGATTGGGATGGCTGGCCACGCGCACAATCAACTGCGCAACCTCGCGCGGATCGCGGCGCTTAGTCGCGCGCGACTTCACGAACTCGGCGAAGCGCTGGCTGCGCGCTTTGTTCGGCGAACTGGGATCGAGTGCCTGTTTCCCAATGACGAGATTGCGCTGCCAGATGTCGGTGTCGTAGTCGCCAGGTTCGATCAGCACCACGCGAATGCCCATCGAATGCACTTCGATGCGCAGCGACTCGCTCCAGCCTTCCAGCGCAGATTTCGAGGCGCCATAGCTGCTGAGAAGCGGCGCTGGTGTTCGCCCGACAACGGAACTGATCTGAACGATGTGGCCCGAGCGCTGCGCGCGCATGATGGGCAGCACCGCCTTGGTCATGGCGACGTTGCCGAAGAAGTTCGTCTCCATCTGCTGGCGAAGCTCGGCCAGCGTCATGTCTTCGGCGAAGCCCGCTGTGCTGAAGCCGGCGTTGTTCACAAGTACGTCGATGCGGCCATGATCGCGGACGATGGCTTCCACCGCATCCGGCAGCGACTCCATCTCGGTAATATCGACGCGCCGCAGCTCCAGCCGATCCCGCACCCCGGCTTTTTGCGCTGCCGCTTCCAGCTTGCCGCTGCGGTCGAGATCGCGCATGGTCGCCACCACGCAATAGCCGTTTCGCGCCAACTCCACGCAGGTCACCAGCCCGATGCCGCTGGAGCTTCCGGTCACAACCGCAACTTTTTCCTGAGCCATAGGTTTCCGCCGAATCCCTCAAATCGCATCATAGCGCGCAAAGCTGGCCGTTCGCGGTCAACCAATTGCGGAGCCGCCTGCGATGCGAGAAGATAGAAGTTGTCTCGTTGCGAAACTTGGATTTGTCTGGGAAACCGCTTTGTATCAGGGCACGGCTTCAGCCGTGCCGCAAAAGAACCAATATGACGTGTGTCATCCTGAGCGAGGCGTCCGCTTGACCCTTCCGACCCGCTTCTGTCGCGGGTCGGGCGGACGCGGAGTCGAAGGACCTGCTGTCCTCTCGGACACGAAGCTTGCGCCCCTCGAGCAGACAGCAGGTCCCTCGACTCCTCGCTTCGCTCGTCGCTCGGGATGACACCAGGAAGAACGGCATTCGGCACGACTAAAGTGAGTGCGTGAGAACTCACTTGCGCTGGAAGGATAAATGATGCACAAAGGGGTATGTCACGATTTCTGGTGTACAACCCCGAGCAAGCGTATTTACTGCCGCCCAGC
>JBEKQY010000343.1:0-3224 GCA_049519235.1 Candidatus Korobacteraceae bacterium
GGCGGCAGTAAATACGCTTGCTCGGGGTTGTACACCAGAAATCGTGACATACCCCTTTGTGCATCATTTATCCTTCCAGCGCAAGTGAGTTCTCACGCACTCACTTCAGTCGTGCCGAAAAGTCCTTTATTTTTGTCATCCCGAGCGGCCTTCAGGCCGCGAGGGATCTGCTGTTTCGACTTTTTCAGCGGCCGGCTTTAGTCTGCGGCACTCTGGTTGCGCCACCCGGGCACGATTTCGGCACGCTGGCGTTTCCCGAAATTGATCGTGGTCGCCTATGCCAATCTTGACAATCCTCGCTTCCCGGTACAGCATTTGGGTAGAGTCCAGCACAACGCGGGATGGCGCAGATGCGGAAGCACAGTGCTGCCGCATGGGCTGAGTATCGCCCCGACGAGCCAATCCCCAGCGGCCTGCTGAACCTCGGCGCCGTGAGGGTCGACCCCTTCGATTTCGCACGCCGGCCACAAGGGAAACGATGGAAAAAACGCTCGGTTTGGTCATGACAGGTGGCGGCGCTCGCGGGGCTTACCAGGCGGGCGTTCTTGAACGCATCGGGGAGATACAGCGGGTCCAGACTCATACCAATCCTTTTCCCATCATCGGGGGCGCTTCCGCCGGGGCGATCAACGGTTCGGCGCTGGCGGCAGGCAGCGACGACTTCGCCCTGGTGACCAAGGTTATGGCCCAGCTTTGGGCTGGTCTCAAACCTTCCGACGTCTTTCGCTGTGACCTTATGTCCCAGGCCCACAACTCCCTCATCTGGATACTTGATCTTTCCTTTGGAGGAGCTCTCGGCGGAGGCAACGCCAGGTCCTTGTTGGATGCGACTCCCTTGCGCCACTTTCTCAAGGCCCGCCTCGATTGCAGCCGCATCCAGGAGAACATCAAACGAGGTCATCTTTACGCGCTCGCCATCTCGGCGACTAACTACAGCTCCGGAAAAAGTTACCTCTTTATTCAGGGAGCCAAGGGCCATCCCATGTGGAACCGGAGCCGGCGCGTGACTCTGGCGACAAAAATCACGGTGGAGCATATTTGTGCGTCGGCCGCCATTCCGTTGGTGTTTCAACCGGTGCGGCTCGAGACCGCGCACGGAACGGCATTCTTCGGCGACGGCTGCTTGCGCCTTCAGCAACCGCTTAGCCCGATCATTCGTTTGGGAGCGGAAAAGATTTTCGCCATCGGTGTCCGCTGCGAAAATCTCGAACATCAGGAAGAAGCCGTCGACCAGAAAGATCCCTCGCTGGCGCAAGTGATGGGAGTTCTCTTCAACGTCATGTTTCTTGACCATCTGGCTACCGATGTCGAGCATCTGGAGCGGTTGAACCAGCTTCTCAGCAGCGGCCACATCAGTCAATCCGGCGTTGAGCGGTGCGAGGAGATGCGGCCCTTGACCGTGCTCCAGGTCGCGCCTTCGGTGAACTTGACCGAGGTGGCAGCTCATCATCAGAAAGATATGCCGTACCTGATCCAGTATTTTGTCAGTAGTCTGGGACGGGATGCGGCTTCGTGTTCGGACTTGATGAGCTATCTGCTGTTCACCCCAAAGTACACGCGTGAGCTGATCAATCTTGGCTACCACGACGCCGACAACCGCATCGACGAGATTGAAAGCTATCTCTTTTCTTCGGAGAATGGAGACGGCGAGGGCGTTGTCTCCGCGCGTCGAAACGGCAAGTCGCGCGAGGACGGATCTGCGGCTAGACGCAGTACAAGCCCAGCACGTTCGCGCGGCTGATGCTGGAAACTAGGCTCGCATATCGGTGGAAGGTCACCGCTTCAGCCGTGTCGAAAACGCGCAATTAGAAAGTGGGTTTTAGCCCTGGTTCACCGCGGCGAAAGCCACTTCTGGTGCCGTCCATTGTCGAAGGGCTGAAGAGACTGTGTCACAACTGGCACGAGAGTCTTGCGGTGAACGCGCCGCTCGAGAGTCGACCAACACAGCCGCGAAGCGGCGAGATGATGTTAGGCGTGGGCGTCAGCCCACGCTCGAAGTGGAACAGAACCCCAGCCGCAGAGCGGCGACAGAGGGTTGCGACACAGTCTCTGAAGCCCGGCGCTTCCAACCGCTCTCGAACACAGCAATTCTGGAAACGCTACAGGGCCCCGTGTTCCATGATGCAAGCCGCCAACGTCGTAAAGTTGAAGCCACGAACCTTGCAGGCGTTCGCGGATTACATCCACGGGGCTGAAGCAGGGATGGAACCGTCGCTGCACGGCGAAAGCGCCTTCCTTTGGTCCGACCTTAACTCCGAGCGAGCGCAGCAGGTCCGGCAGGGAAAAATCGTCGCCCAACTCTGGGCGGGCGATGCGCCGGTCAAGGTTCCGAATGGCCTGATTCACGACTGGATCGCAGCCGCCTTCGTTCCGGGCGCCACCACGGAAAAGGCTTTGGCCCTGGTGCAGAATTACGATAATCACAAGAACATTTACCAGCCCGAGGTGATCGACTCGAAGCTGATAAGCCGTGACGGCAACGATTTCAAGATCTTCCTTCGCCTGCTGAAGAAGAAGATCATCACCGTGGTCCTCGACTCCGACCATGACGTTCATTATGCCGAGATCGGCGCCAACCGCTGGTTCTGTCGCTCCTACACTACGCGCATTGCCGAGGTGGAAGATGCGGGAACGCCAAAAGAGAGAGTGCTCGAGCCCGACACAGGCTATGGCTTCCTGTGGCGCCTTTACTCCTACTGGAAGTTCGACGAGAAGATCGGCGGGACTGGGTCCGCCATTGATCTGCATGCTTCGCATCAACGGAGTGAAGGAGTCTACATCGAGTGCCGCGCCATTTCGCTGTCCCGCGACATACCGCTCGGGCTGGGCTGGATCATCGAACCGATTATCCGCAAGCTGCCGCAGGAGTCGTTGGTCCACACCCTGGAATGTACGCGAAAGGCGTTGGCGGAGAACTGACGCTTCCTGCGCGTAGACAACTTTCCCAAGTTGTGCAGCGTGAAAGGCGCGAAGAAGCGCACCTGCAGGTGAGAACACCCGAAGACGCTTTGTGTCAGGGCCCGGCTTCAGCCCGGCCACAACTGTATTCGTCAATGACTTGGGCTTCATGCCTGAGACTTCGTCTCGGGCATGAAGCTCTTATCTTTTCTGCTCGATTCTTCGGCACGACTAAACAGGCCGCTGAAAAAGTCCGATTTCGCGAGCTTTGTGTCAGGGCACGACTTCAGTCGTGCCGATAAGCCCCTTATTTCTTGTCATCCCGA
>JBEKQY010000344.1:0-3194 GCA_049519235.1 Candidatus Korobacteraceae bacterium
CTTGGTGCTCTCCGGCAGCGAGGCAAGCAGCTCGCGAATGGCCTCGAATGCTTTGGTGGGGGTCACGGGATTGGATCGCGGGGTTCGCCCGATCGGCGACTGATCGACCAGCACGACTTCGTCGATCCACTCCGCGCCGTCCACCCGCTCGACTTCTGCGTGCGGCCCTCCCGTGACTTGGCCTTTCTCGGCGGCCAAGGCGTTGTAGAGCACATCGTGCACCAGCGTCGATTTGCCCGAGCCCGAGACGCCCGTGATGCAAACCAGCATGTCGAGCGGGATGGCGACGCTCACTCTCTTCAGATTGTGCGCTCGCGCGCCGGTCAGCTTGATCTTCCGGCCGGTGCCCGTTCTTCGCGCTGCCGGAAGCTGAATGCGCAGCTCGCCATTGAGATAACGTCCGGTGAGCGACGCCGGATTGTGCCGAATCTCGTCGTAAGTTCCACTGGCGATCAAGCGTCCGCCGTTCTCTCCTGCGCCCGGGCCAAGGTCGATAATCCGGTCGGCAGAGCGCATGATCGCGGCATCGTGCTCCACCACCAGAATCGTGTTGCCCAGATTGCGCAGGTCGTGCAGGATCTTAATCAGCCGCGTGGTGTCACGACTGTGCAATCCGATCGACGGCTCATCGAGCACGTAGAGCGTGCCGACCAGGCGCGATCCCAGCGAAGTCGCGAGTTGAATGCGTTGCGCCTCGCCGCCCGACAGCGTTGACGCCAGCCGGTCGAGCGTGAGATATTCCAGCCCGACATCGTTCAAGTACCGCAGCCGGTCGTTGATCTCCTCCAGCAGCTTACCGGCGATGTCGGCTTGCTGGCGCGTCAGCTCCAATTGCGAAAAAAAGCGCGTCGCTTCTTCCACGGTCATCGCCGTTACCTGGCAGATGTCCTTGCCGCCGATCCTGACTTGCCGTGCCTCACGCCGCAGCCGCAGGCCGCTGCACTCCGAACACACCGAATAGCCGCGATAGCGGCTCAGGAAGACGCGAACGTGCAGCTTGTATTTCTTGCGCTCCAGGTGCTCGAAGAAACCTCGCACCCCCCAGAATCTGCCATCGCCGCTGATGACGAAGCTCTGCTGCTCGGGCGTGAGGTCCTGCCAGGGCACATCCAGCGGAATTCCGGCGGCGCGCGCGTAACGCCGCATCTCGGTCGCCAGCGGCCTGTACTTCGGCTTGGTCCAGGGCTCGATGGCACCCTCGGCCAGCGTCAGCGTCTTGTTCGGGATTACCAGGTTGAGATCGAAATCAATGGTGTTGCCGAAGCCCTGGCAGCGCGGGCACGCGCCGAATGGATTGTTGAACGAGAACAGCCGCGGCTCCGGCTCGTCGTAACGAATGTTGCACTGCTTGCACTCAAAGCGCTGGGAGAAGCGGAAGCGCTGCTTTGTTTCGCCTTCACGTGGAGCCGTCTCGAACAAGACTTCGCCCGCCTCGCGATAGCCTTGCTCGATCGAGTCAACAATGCGCAAGCGGGCATCCGGCGAAACAGAGATGCGATCGATCAGCACCAGCACCGGCTCGGCAAAGTTTAGATCGAGCAGCGATTCCGGCGCGGAAAACTCGAAGAGCTGCCCGTTCTGATAGAGGCGGTTGTAGCCGCGCTTGCGCAGCTCGAACAGCCGTTCCTTCAGGTAGGAATCGTCGGCTGCTAGTTTGACGGCCTTTTTCTTGGCCGTACGGCGGCCCTTCACTTTCTCAGGCTCTGACGGCTTTGGTGGCGGCTGCAAGGGAAAGAACACCTGCACCCGCGTGCCTTCGCCCAGCGCGAGGATGCGGTCAGCAACTTCGTCAACCGTATCCTTCTTCACCTCCTGGCCGCAGTTCAAGCAATAGGTGCGGCCCACACGGGCGTACAGCAGGCGGAGATAGTCATAGATCTCGGTTGCCGTGGCGACGGTGGAGCGCGGATTGCGGGTGGTGTTCTTCTGGCGAATGGCGACGGCCGGCGCAATGCCATCGATCACGTCTACGTCTGGCTTCTCGATGCGCTCCAGAAACTGGCGGGCGTAGGCCGAGAGCGACTCGACGTAGCGTCGCTGGCCCTCGGCGTAGATGGTGTCGAAGGCAAGCGACGACTTTCCCGAACCCGAAACTCCGGTCACCACCGTCAACTGGTTGTGCGGAATCTCGAAATCGATGTTCTTCAGGTTGTGGACGCGTGCGCCGCGTACGATGATGCTCTCGTTCGACATGGCCCTGAGTTGCGGCAGCCCGCACAGGATCGCTCAAGACAGGCTGCCGAAACTTCTTATTATACCGGGCGAGAAAAGCGCATGTTCACGAATAGCACCGCAACCGATCTAGTTTCGCGGTCAGCGATGGGCGGGTTCATAGGGTGCGTCCGGGTCGACCGCACGCCGAATCATGGCGACAACCTCCCGCAATTGTGCGTAGGAAAGTGTGCGCGGCAACCGGTCAAGGAGCCGCTCTTTAGGCAACAACTGAATAAAGTGCGCTTTCAGGAAAGATGGCTCCGGCAGTCCGGTCTCACCCGGCTGCATTCGCAGGACCGTTGGGCCTTCGACGCCATAGCTGCCGAAGGGAACGACCAGGATGGAGGAGGCTCGGTCGCTCAGGTTCCTCCCGTCGAGCGAGACAACGACCACCGCGTGTTTCTTACCGTCTCCAAGATCGGCATGCCAGATTTCGCCGCGCCTGGGCTTCACATCAGGGTTCGAGATCAAGGTCCAGGCCTCCGGCGCTCAAATAGAGTTGGCGCGCAATCCTTTGCTCTTCTGCCTGCGCTTCCGGCGCGAGGCCGTCAAAGTATGCAGCGGTTGCCCGCTCCAGCCCTGCACGGTTCTCGGCCCGGCGAAGGCGTGCAATTGCAAGATCCACGGCCTCGGCGATGGAATCGGTACGGCCACTATTCACTAGCGCCTGGAGAAAGGCAAAGTTTTCCGCCGCCACTGTGGTGGACAGCTTGGTCCGCTTCTGGGCGCGTGCGGCCCTGTGAGGACCCCTCACCTCGGAGGCGTCCCGACGGATGGGCTTTGATTTCGTGGGCATTCTCAACTCCTTGCCCATCATATCACCTTTATCGTAATCCCTGTCGGATGACAATTCATCTCCCATAATGAGAGATATTATGGGTGATAAGTTACCCGGTCTTCAGCCTTTGCGCATATTTCTCCCGAATCTTCTTCACCTTGGGCGCAACCACGAACATGCAGTAGGACTGCATGGGATTGTT
>JBEKQY010000345.1:0-3192 GCA_049519235.1 Candidatus Korobacteraceae bacterium
GCGTCCAGGCAATTCACTTTTATAAGGCTTGGGCCGCTGCGGTCATTTCCAATGACCGCAGCGGCCCAAGCGGTTCTCTTGTCCGCGGCGAGACGCGGCGCTAAAGCACCGCTCTACCCGTGCGTGCCGGACTACACTAACTGTGAAACTGCTTTAGGCAATCCGCAACTTGCCCGCTCAAACGCGGCGCTGCACTACCCAATCAAATCTGGTAGTCAATCTCGATCGCTTGCTGCAGCCTGTCCTCTTCGTCGCTGAACACCAGTTCCCGTCCCTTTAGTTCGCGGACTTCCTTCTTCAGTTCCTTCACTTCATTGGCGACCGCAGCCAGCGCTTCCGAGAGCGGATCGTTGATCTGCTTGGGATCGGTGATCACCACCCGCTTGCCATGATGCAAAACGATGTGGCCGGGGACGCCGACGACCGTCGAGTTGTCCGGCACATCACGCAATACCACCGAGCCCGCGCCCACCCGGCAATTCTCGCCGATGGTGATGTTGCCTAGCACGCGCGCGCCCGCGCCGATGACCACACTGTTGCGAAGGGTGGGATGCCGCTTGCCGGTCTCTTTCCCCGTGCCGCCGAGGGTCACGCCTTGAAACAGGGTCACGTCATCGCCAGTGATTGTGGTTTCGCCAATGACAACGCCCATCCCATGATCGATGAAGAAGCGGCGGCCGATTTCCGCGCCGGGATGGATTTCGATTCCTGTGATCAGCCGCGCCACCTGTGAAAGAAAGCGCGCCAGAAAACGCCGGCGGTGAATCCACAGCCAGTGGTGCACGCGATAGCCCCACAGCGCATGGATCCCGGAATAGAGCAGCACCACCTCCAGTCCGGATTTCGCCGCGGGATCGCGCTCCATTACCGCGGCGATATCTTCGCGCATGCAGGAAAACACACTCACACAGTTACCTCGGAGGTGGGCAGTGCGAGAGCTTCGTTGCGCAGTTGCTCAAACAGAATGCTGGTCAAGTAGCGCTCCCCGAAATCGGGAAGGACGACAACGATCAGCTTGCCGGCGTTCTCTTCGCGCTGGGCAACACGCAGCGCTGCCACTGTCGCTGCGCCACACGAGATGCCGGCCAGCAGACCCTCTTCACCGGCCAGGCGGCGCGCCATGGCGATCGAATCCTCGCCCGACACCTGGATGATTTCATCGATTAAGTCGGTGCGCAGGATGCTGGGGACGAAGCCGGCGCCGATTCCCTGAATCTTGTGCGGGCTCGGCTGTCCGCCGGACAGCACCGGACTCTCGCTGGGCTCAACCGCAATCGCCTTGAAGGATGGCTTTTTGGGCTTGATGTACTCGCACACGCCGGTCAGCGTGCCGCCCGTGCCGATGCCGGAAACGAGAATGTCGACCTTCCCCTCGGTGTCGTTCCAAATCTCCGGCCCCGTGGTTTCGCGGTGAATCTTGGGATTGGCCGGATTGTCGAACTGTTGCGGCATGAAGCCGTTCGGGGTCTGCGCCAGGATCTCGTTAGCTTTCGCAATGGCGCCCTTCATGCCCTTCACACCAGGCGTCAGGACGATCTCCGCGCCAAAGGCGCGCAGCAGGACGCGCCGCTCCGTGCTCATGGTGTCCGGCATGGTGAGGATCAGCTTGTAGCCTTTGACGGCGGCGACAAACGCCAGTCCGATGCCGGTGTTGCCGCTGGTTGGCTCGATCAGCACGGTGCGGCGGGGAGCGATCTTTCCCGCGCGTTCGGCTTCGTTGATCATGCTCACGCCGATGCGGTCTTTCACGCTGCTGCAAGGGTTGAAGCTCTCCAGCTTGGCGACGACCGTGGCGCGTGCGCCGTTGGTCACTTTGTTCAGACGAACCAGCGGGGTGCGCCCAATCAGTTCCGTAACGTCATTGGCTATCTTCATTGGCAATCTCCAAACGATGGTGGCACATTGGCCGGCGATATAGGTTTGACTTTGGTGAAGGAAACGACGGGACAGCTAGCTACAACAACAGCAGCAAGAACAGAGGTGTTGGAAGCGGCGCGCGCCAATCTCAGCGTGGACATACTGACTACTATCGATGCGCATAATGGATCGTCCGATTCCGCGTGACTTCGGTTAGCTTAACACGAATAAGGGCAAGAATCGCGCTTCCTTTGAGCACACCGTCACCGAGGCGCCGGGGCCCTGAGCACGGGCGTTGCGGTTGGTTGACACCGCATGTCGAGGCGCCCAATTTGTCCTGTGGGATAAAATCAACCGAGGAACTATGGAAGACACCCGCATTACCATTGAACCCGGTAAGCGATCTGGCCAGCCATGCATCCGGGGTCTCAGGATCACGGTCTGGGACGTGCTCGCTTGGCTCGGGGCAGGCATGAGCGAAGAGCAGATCATAGCCGACTACCCTGAGCTGGAGAAGGAAGACTTTCGGGCGGCGTTCGACTATGCCGCACGGGTTGGCCGGCGAGTCGCCCTGTGAAACTGCTCCTCGACGAGAATCTGTCCCGTCGGCTCGTTGACCGCTTTGCCGACCTGTTCCCCGGCTCGACTCACGTAGCTTTCGAAGAACTGCTCCAGGTTTCAGACGCACGCATCTGGGAATACGCGAAGGCCGGTGATTTCGCAATTGTCACTGCGGACGCGGACTTCTACGAGCTGGCGACAGCATTCGGCCCCCGCCGAAAGTCATCTGGCTGCGCGGGTGTAACTATCCCACCGCGATTGCGGAACGCCTGATACGCGGTCAAGCTATTCGCATTACAGAATTCCTTAAAGACGTCGATCAGGCGGTGTTGATTCTCACGCCATAGTGCGCCGGGCCGACCTCTTCTCGCCCACTCCTGGCGATGGGCTATGCCTATGGTGCGAAGCAGCCCGCTATGTCCAAAATCAGATTGGTAGGATTGGGGGCGAAGGCGTCGATAGAACCGTTCAATGTCGGTGTGATGGCCATGTTCGAGGTGACGGCGCCATCCACCGCGTTCAAGGTTGAGACCTGGGGTTGGCCTTGTCCAGCAGGCCAAAGGGTCAAGTATCCGAGCCCACCCGGAGGCACAACCGTCGCGTTCAGCACGTAACTGGTTGCGCTGCTCGGCACCGCGCAAGGACCGTTGATCACATCTACCGTAAGCTGACCCTGGAACGGGCCTTGTGAGCTGCGCGTGTCCAGCACCCGGCAGGGCGCAAGGTTGTACAGCGACATGGGATTGGGCGCCGAATTCGAAGGCGCGAAGTAAC
>JBEKQY010000346.1:0-3057 GCA_049519235.1 Candidatus Korobacteraceae bacterium
CTTTCAGGTGCGCTTATCTGAGTCCGGAGTGATTGAGATGCCCACGGAATCGAGTCGCGTGCGTCTGAGGAACGCCAGAACGACAACGCCGGCAATTACTGCAACCACGCCGGCAACTACCCATCCGATTTGCCCAGCCCTGGAACCGTCCTCCCCTGTTTCCAGAAAAGTCTTGATTTGCCTGATTTGACTATCTGTCATCTCATAAGTACTGAAATTGCCCGGCTCGTCCCCTCGATAGACAGTGCCGAACTTCTTCGTTCGAATGGCGACCTTTCCATTCTCGATTCCGACGGATTCCAACTCAAGCTCCCTTTCACCCGCCATTTTGTCCTTGCATTCGAAGTGATTTGCTACCGCCCTTATCGTCCCGCTGAGCCCGGGGCCCAAACTTGCTGAGATCTCCTGGGAAAACTCGCAGGACAGGCCGTCGTCGCTTGCCACGACGCGGTATTTTTCGGGTGGTTTCTTGTGGCCACAGGCGCTCACAAACGTGGCCAGCGCGACCGCCATGACGGCGGCGTGGCGAGGGATTGGCCAATGGCAGCCTCGGCAAGAGAAGGAGTGCATATTCATGATTACTGCAAATTTCCCCTCAATATAGCAGAATCCGGTGACGCAAACAGGGAATTTCCACCACTAAATGCGCGACCGGGGTGAATTGGTTTTGGACCGCCCGCCGCGATGGGCGCGGTTCTGACACGAGTCCGCCTGTGCAAGCTGTTAATCTGATACGTCACCGTGAAAGCTGAGCCTAACCTACAACATCTCGTCTCCCGCATTCGCGCAGGAGACATTCGCGCTCTATCGCGCGCCATCTCTGTGGTGGAAGACCACACGCCGGAATCGACCGAACTGCTGAAGGCGCTGTTCCCATATAGCGGCAACGCGGTGTTGCTGGGGATGACCGGTTCTCCCGGAGCGGGCAAGAGTACGCTGGTCGATCAGGTGGCGCGCGTCTATCGCAAACAGGGCGAGACGGTCGGCATCGTCGCGGTCGATCCGACCAGCCCGTTCAGCGGCGGCGCGATTCTGGGCGACCGCATTCGCATGCAATCGCATCATGCCGACTCCGGAATTTACATTCGCAGCATGGCAACACGGGGCTCACTGGGCGGGTTAGCCAGCACCACCGCCGATGTGGCCACCGTGCTCGACGCCAGCGGCCGTGACATTGTGATGATCGAGACGGTCGGCGTCGGGCAGGACGAAGTGGACATTGTGCGCCTGGCCGATGTCACTATCGTCGTGCTGGTGCCGGGCATGGGCGACGATGTGCAGACCATCAAGGCCGGCATCATGGAGATTGCCGACATCTTCGTCATCAACAAGGCCGACCGCGACGGCGCCGAGCGGGTGGAGCGCGAGATTCGGGCCATGCAGACACTCGCTGTTCGGCACGATGACTGGACGCCCCCGATTGTCAAGACGGTTGCCACCGATGGATCGGGGATCGAGGAGCTGGCGCAGGCCATCGAGAACTATCGTTCGTACCTGGAGCAGAGCGACCGCGCGCGCCTGCGCCGCATCGAAAACTGGCGAGTGCGGATTGCGGAGATGCTGCGCGACGCCCTTTTTCAGCGCGTGCTCTCGTATTATCTGAGCGAGGGCGAAGCCGCCCGCTATGCCGCGGAAGTTGCCGATCACAAGCGCGACCCGTATTCTCTGGTGGAGAGGATTGTCGATGAACTAGGGAAGCCATCATGAGCCAGATTGATCATCTCGGCATCGCGGTAAAGTCGCTGGCGGAAGCCACGAAGTTCTACGAACAGCTCGGGCTGAAGCCGATGCGCGAAGAAACGGTGGAGAGCGAGCAGGTGCGGCTGGCAATGGTTCCCGTAGGCGAGAGCCGCATTGAGTTGCTGGATCCGACTTCGAATGACTCGCCGATTGCGAAGTTTCTCGCCAAGCGCGGCGAAGGGCTGCACCATGTCGCCCTGAGTGTCGACGATCTTTCCGGCACGGTCGAGCGATTGAAGGCCAGCGGCACCCGCCTCATCTCTGATGAAATCAAGGTCGGAGCAGGCGGACACCTCTATGTTTTTGTGCATCCCTCAAGCGCCGGCGGGGTGCTGCTGGAGTTGGTGGAAGATACGCCTGAGGGCGTTTGACGGTGCTGATCGTCGCGATCGATACGTCCGGCCGGCACGGCAGCGTTGCTCTGTGCAGCGGGGATGCGGATCGTTTTGAAGTACTGCAACTCAGTCCTCTAGAAGGCGGCACGTATTCGGCGCGGTTGATGCCGACGATCTCGTTGCTGCTCGAGCAGAATCATTTTGATAAGAAGGATGTGGACGGATTCGTCGTGGTTTCCGGCCCTGGCTCGTTCACCGGATTGCGGGTGGGACTGGCGACAGTGAAAGGCCTTTGCGAGGTCCTGCACAAGCCGCTGGCTACGGTCTCGATGCTGGAAGCAGTTGCCGTGACGCACGGCCCAGCCAAAGAGACGGTGACAGCAGTTCTGGACGCCGGCCGCAGCGAAGTCTACGTTGGCGAGTATCGGCCCGGTTCTGCGAGCGCCAGCCTGGCACGCGAGTACATCGCGAAGCTGGCGGAGTTCGCTGCGGAGGCGAGCGGCACTGCCGGCCACTTGCTCACACCGGATGCATCCGTTGCCGAGTTTCTGCAATCCGCAAATGTCCGCATCCGTCAGGTTGCGCCGGTGCAGGCGGACGAAATTGGCCGAATTGGTCTTCGCAAGCTGCTGGCGGGTGATGTCGCCGATGCCGCCAGGGTTGACGTCAACTATATCCGGCGGTCGGATGCGGAAGTATTTTCGGCGCCGAAAGGATGAGCGGGTTCTAAGTGGAGACTGTGCAGGCTTGGGTAGGGCTGGCCTTCAGGCCAGCGTCGAGAGTCAAGAAAGAATTGCTTCCGCTGCTGAGGTCTGGAACCTCAGCAGCGGAAGCAAAAAGTGGAGCACAATCCTGACACGGGCCTGAAGAGACTGTGTCGTGAGTGCGTGCAACGGGCCGGCTTGCTAAGCCGTGTCGGCTGCCTGATTGGCCGCTTCTTAAGCAGCCCGGCCCAGTGCGGTCTCTTTAGCCTTGCCGCACC
>JBEKQY010000347.1:0-2957 GCA_049519235.1 Candidatus Korobacteraceae bacterium
AGTTTTTACACAAGCAGCTTGACGTCACCTAGCGAGAAGCCGTTTGACGCTGCCGAGCGCGTTTCCCTATAATCGAAGAATCCGCACCGCCGAATTTTCCGGCCGGGGAGCGTAGCGCGCTGCCTTCCGAGCAGAGCGCCGTAACTCGGCAGTTCAGACAAGACGCAATGGCATCGCGTCCACCTCTGGAACACCTGAAGAATTCCCGGAGCAATTCAAGGAGCTACACCAACGCAATGAAGCGCACGTTTGTAAGCACAGTCGTGCTCGCACTTGTCCTGGCAACGGCGGCATCAGCGCAATCGGCCCCGGCCGCCCCCGCGGTTTCCACTGCTGCTCCCACCACCGTCGCACCTACGGGCACCGTCAAAGTCGGCATCATCGACATTCAGCAGGCGATTATCGGCACCAATGAAGGTGCGCGGGATTTCGAAGCCCTACAGAAAAAGTTTGAGCCCAAGCGTAACGAGTTGGCGGGACTCAACACCGAGATCGAGAACCTGAAGAAGCAGCTCAACACGCAGGGCGACAAGATGAACGAAGAGGCGCGCGCGAATCTCGTGAAGTCGATCGAGGCCAAACAGAAGAGCCTGCAGCGCTCGGCCGAGGACGCGCAGAACGATTATCAGCAGCAACAGAACGAGATCGCGCAGCGCATTTTGCAGAAGATGGCCCCCGTGATCGACAAGTACGCCAAGGCCAACGGCTATGGCCTGCTGTTCGATTCCTCCAATCCCTGGCCGCAGGGACCGCTGCTCTGGGCAACCGCTGGCGTGGACCTCACCAAGATCGTCGTGGACGCCTACAACGCGCAGTCGGGCGTTGCCGCTCCCGCCGGCATGTCCAAGCCTGCCGCCACTCCCGGCGCATCCAATACCAAGCCGGCTACGGCGCCGGCGACGACGGGAGCCAAGCCAACTACGTCTGCAACCAAGCCGCAGTAACGTCCCAAGGTTTGAAGATGGCCGCCGAGAGAAGGCGGCCTTTTTCTTACTACGCGAGTTCAGGCGAAAACTCACCAGCGATGTTTCTTAATCACTTCGCGGCGACTTCCACAGCTCTGTGGAAAACTTTGTGGAAAGACTCTGCCTTAGCTTTTGCAGCATCATCTTTTTCAAATACTTACGCTGGTTGCCCATGATTTGTAGCATATTCAACCCATAATGAAATCAGGGACATAGGAGAAGTGCTGCCCATTCAAGAACAGGACTTGAAATTTCTTGGGTAATCAGCGAGTTTGGGAGGTTTTGCACAACTTTAGCGCCTTGGTGCCAGTCGGGTAGAGCCAGCCTTCAGGCGACTTCTCACCGCTTTCTTGACGTGCCATCCTCGCGTAAGGCGACAGCAGCATCGGCACTATTCGGGCACATCAACCCGCAGCCACTCTAGATCTGTCTTATCACGTTCCAGAGCCGCCCTCGAACACCTTGTGCATGTCGTACGGATAAACGCGATAGAGGCTGTAGCTGACCCCAACATCGGAGTACTGGCGGAAGAGCAGGTCGCCGCGTCCGTTGGCGTCGGCATCTACGGCGTCGATGATTTCCATGCGGGCGAAGGCGTCGAGATGATTGCTGTCCGTCACCGAGCTGAAAATCTTGATGGGCGTGCCATCGATGTCTTCGTGCGCTACCAACGTGACGAAGTAGTCGAACTCGCCACCGCGTAGCGCCTTGACCGTAGCCACTGGCAGAGTGGCTGTAAGCACCAGCGTCGGCGAATTGCTGAACTCGAGATCGAAGGCGCGGAGATCGTAATCGGTGATGGCCGCGTTTTTCGCTAATCCGGGAGTATTGCGAGTAGCGACGAACTTGCGGATCTCGTCCACCGCCAAAGCGCACATCTGCTCCGACTTGTCGGCCCGCTCGGAGGGGCTCATGACGTAGAGCAGCGATCGCGCTTCGTGGGGCGTCGCGTCGGAGACCGCGGGATAGGAATGTCGGCCCGGGCTGTTTAAGGCGGCGATCAGCTTGGGCTGCGGGGTCGTCGGAGTTGTGGACTGAGAAGCGCTGAACGGTTTCGGCTCCGGCGTGGTCGCTGATGTTGTCGCAGGCTTGCCGCGTCGCAGGATTGGACGATTGGGATCGCTCTCGTCTGGTGAAGACGTGTTCGGCGATGCGGGCGCGGTGCTGGCCGCTGCCGGCGGCGCAGATGACGACGTCGCGGATGTATCCGGCGAAGACTCCTTCAGCGTAGGCCGGTCGGGCGGGCCACTTGGAGTTAGCGGCTGGCTGCTGGCCGTTGAATTGTCATTCCCCGCAGGTGACGATGTTGACGAATCATCCGAAGGCTTCTTCAGCGTAGGCCGGTCTGAAGGTGTGCTCGGATTTGACGAAGTACTGCTTGCCGATGAGTTGCCGCTCCCTGACGATGGCGATGTGCTCAGCGGGGCGCTTGCATTGCCGGGTCCGGAGTTGGACGACCCGCTTGATCCCGCGCGATGCAGGATTGGACGATCGTCGGCGGGATTGTCTGAGAGTTTCGGCTTGGGTTGCTTGGCGGCTTGCTGCGCAGTCCTTTCGTCGAACGGGAGCTCCGGCTTCCAGTGGCCTGTGCCTACCCAGCTTCCCTTAACTTGCTCAGGCGCGGTCACGGTAAAAAGCCCGGTCGGCTCGCCGTAGTCGTAGGCTTCGTAAACGGTCTCCGGTTCCAGCGCCATCGGTTCGGGATTAGCGGCATAGAGGCTGGCATCGTAGAAGCGGTCGTCAATCCACAACGCGACCGGGACCAGCCGCGCACCGCCGCCCGGCAGGAACTCGAGTACGGCGATGGCGCGTGGGCCGCGCTTGTTGTTCTTCTTCGCGCTGCTTTGCGGCTGGCTGGGTTGCTGATCCCCGTGCTGCGTCCGGTCGCGAATCTGGGCGTTGCTGAACGTGACGAGCAACCAGAGCACGAGCAGAGTAGCGATGGCCCGCCAGCCGGAATTGCGGTATAGATATTGAGTCATGGAAATCAAC
>JBEKQY010000348.1:0-2927 GCA_049519235.1 Candidatus Korobacteraceae bacterium
GAGCTTCACATTGCCGCGCTGGCGGGGAAGACTGGAGGCAATACGCTGGTACTGCGCTTCGGTGATCTCCATGCTTTGCAGCATAGCACAAAATCACGAATTAGTGTTAACACGCCCTAGCCAAGGAATTCATCATGAGCACCGTTAGCACCGTTCTATCCGATGCCCAAATTCAACAGGCGCTGCACCAGTTCCCCGGCTGGAAGAAGAATGGCAGCGCCATCGAACGGGTCTTCCAGTTCCAGAATTTTGTCCAAGCCATGCAATTCGTGAACCATATCGCGGAAACCGCCGAAGCCGTGAACCATCACCCCGACATCCTTATCAACTACAACAAGGTGACGCTGACTCTGGTTTCTCACGACTCCGGGGGAGTAACCCAACGCGACATCAAAATGGCAGCCAGGATCAATGAACTGGCGCCAGTCTAGAGCGGTTCGACCGTAGATGTATAGCAATGGGTCGAGCAGGCCTTTCACAGGCTGCGGGAAAATTCGTTTTGCGAATGCTTTGTGTCAGGGCACGACTTTAGTCGTGCCGAAAAGTCCTTTATTTTTGTCATCCCGAGCGGCCTTCAGGCCGCGAGGGACCTGCTGTTTCGACTTTTTCAGCGGCCTCTTTCAGGCGTGCACAATGCCGCGCAACTCATAACCGCGCGCTTTCTAGCGCCTGAGGGGATGTCTTCCGTTACCGCATCGGCTGAAGCCGGTTTCTATCATGAGCTAAACCGCACCGCTGAAGCGGTGCTCCACCCTATACACTAACCGCAGAATTGCCCTGCTTTACTGCACTCGCTGGAAAACCGAGATGAAGTCCTGCTCGCCGCCCGGACCCATGACGGTTCCCTTGATGGTAAGGGTGTCCCCGGCGGACGACAACTGGCCGCTACCCGTCTCGATCACCGCTCCGCTCTTGTCTTTGGTTGTCCACTGCACGCCAGACGCTGTCCTGGTGTAAGCGACCGTACTGCCGGTCCGGTTGCTGGTCAGGGGATGATAATTGCCGTCGATGGGGCCGTCGTACAAGGAGACGAAGCTCTTGCCATCGGCGGAAAGCCCCTTCAGGTTCCACTTCAGCGCATCCGCCTTATCGGTCATGATTACCAACTGCTCGAACTTGGGCGCCGGCATGTTGCCATAGGATGACTTGGCGACATCCAGCTTCCAAGTTCCCACGGTCGACCGGCTGGTAGCGGCACTGGCGTCCACCGCCGCTAACGTCAGCAAGCACACTCCCACCATCAGCCATCCGAACATTCTCATTCTCATTCTTCGACCATCCTTTGCAAAACTTAGCTTGACATAAGCCGCGTGCGAATCGTGACACTGCGGCCGGCGATTGTCAACCGTCGTCGATGGGGGATCGCTCGCCAGCAGCAATCCTCTTGGCATCGCGAAATACTTGCTCGAACATCGCAGCCGTCAGCTTGCCGGTTGCCGTGTTCTGGTTCGACGGATGATATGACGCCAGCAGCACCACTCCATTCGGCATGGGGTAGCTTGCGGCGTGGGCGAAAGCATAAGCCGCCCTGCTCTGCACCACCCCGTTGCGCTTCAAATAGCTCAAGTACGCATCGAATCCGATCTTGCCCAGCGCCACCACGACCTTCACGTTTTTCAGAATTGCCAGCTCGCGATCGAGAAAGGGCGCGCAGTTGGCTAGCTCGGAGGGCAGAGGTTTGTTGCCAGGCGGAGCGCAGCGCACTGCGGCAGTGATGTAGCAGTCGATCAGGCGTAATCTGTCGTCCCGATGATCGGCGTTGGGCTGCGATGCAAAACCCACTTTGTACAGGATGGGGTACATGAACTTGCCCGACGCATCGCCGGTGAATGGCCTGCCGGTGCGATTGGAGCCGTGGGCGCCGGGCGCCAGCCGGAGTATCAGCACGCGGGCGCATGGATCGCCGAAGCCGGGGACCGGACGCGCCCAGTATTCATGCTCGCGATAGGCACGCCGCTTCTCACGGCCAACCTGCTCGCGATAGGCCACCAGCCGCGGACAACGGGTGCATTTCACCACTTCGTGGTTGAGGACAGCGAGTGCCGAGGGCATTGCGTTTCATTGTAGCGGCTGCACTGTTCGCGTACATGGTCTGTTAGCTGGCCCTGCCTTCCCCGCTGTTTGACCGCCCCGCACTGCTCTCATAAACTTAAGGTTGAGGCGATTGGCTGAAGCCCATGCCAGCCGCCTCGGACTCCAGAACTGCGGAGTTCGAAAGCATCGACGCGTATGCCTGTCGCGGTCGCAACCAGGCGTCACGGCAGGGCACATCCAAGTTCTGAAGGCAATTCATTGACGATTGAAGCCACACCAACCGAAACCAGCTCCCCCGAACAACCCAACCCGTGTCAGCGCGAACTCACCATCGAGGTCCCGGCTGATGTGGTGAAGGCCGAAACCGAGAGCGTGGTGGGCCGTTATCAGAAGCTGGCGCGCATTCCCGGCTTTCGCAAGGGCAAGGTCCCGGCGTCCATCGTGCGCCAGCGCTTCGCCAAGGACATCGAGGGCGAGGTGGTTGAGGCGCTGGTGCCACGCCATTTCCGCGAAGAGGCCAAGAAGCAGCACCTGTCGCCGGTGTCGCAGCCGCGGGTCACCGATTTGCACATCCACGAAGGCGAGCCTCTGAGGTTCAAGGCCTCATTCGAGATTCTGCCCGAGATTAAGCTCGCTGCTTACGACGATATTCGTGTTACCACGCTGGACACCAACGTTACAGACGAGGATGTGGAGAACGCGCTCAACAACCTGCGTCAGCAGCATGCCACCTATAGCGCGGTCGAGGACGACCGTCCGCTGGCCGATGGCGATTTCGCGGTGGTCAGCTTCAAGGGCACGCCGAAGGAAAGCTCGGCCGATGCCAAGCCGGTCGAAGTCGACGAGATCATGGTGGAAATCGGCGGGGAACACACAATTCCGGAGTTCTCTGC
>JBEKQY010000349.1:0-2912 GCA_049519235.1 Candidatus Korobacteraceae bacterium
TTCGCGCACGTGCTTGTTCGTGCCCACTAGCATCTTGTTGTTGATGAAGTCGATCAGTTCTTTCGCCTGCGCCGTGCCTTCTTTCCACTCGATGCCCGCGTAAACATCTTCCGTATTCTCGCGGTAGATCACCATGTTCATGCGCTGCGGGTTCTTCACCGGCGACGGAATGCCCTTGTAATACTTCACCGGACGCACGCAGGCGTAGAGATCGAGGATCTGCCGCAAGGCAACGTTCAGCGAACGGATGCCGCCGCCGACCGGCGTGGTCAGCGGGCCCTTGATGCCGATGCGCAGATCGCGGAAGGCCGCGACCGTGTCGTCGGGCAGCCAGCTCTTGAAGCGGTCCATCGCCTTCTCGCCGGCGAAAACTTCATACCAGGAGACGCGGCGCTTGCCGTTGTACGCGATATCGACCGCCGCATCGAACACGCGCACCGACGCCTTCCAGATATCGCGCCCGGTGCCGTCGCCTTCGATGAAAGGGATGATGGGGTTATCGGGAATGACAAACTTCCCGTCGTAAGTGATCTTGGTCCCGCTGGAGGGCAAAGGAATTCCGTTGTAAGAAGACGCCACGCCGCACCTCGAAAAATATGTGTAGAAAAAGATCCCGGGCTATAGACAGCCTCGTGTCGGGAAGTGGAAGCGTGCGCAGAACCGGCGCTTCGCCGGCAAACTCAAGCATTATGATGACAGCGACTGGTGAACCATCCTAGGCCTACCCGCCGCGGCGGGCCGCGTCCGGATCAGAAACGCCTGCTGCCGCATCCCGAACCCATTAACGTTATCACCAGCGTGTGTGAGGTTCAATGAAAACCAATGTTCACGCATCACACATTTGTGTGACTCAACCGCAACCACGACGAAGTGACCCGGTCGAATTCCAGTCCGGAGAAACCTTGAATCAAAACCAGGTCGATTTCTGCTTCCGGGCTTCGGCGGTGTGTCGCGGATTGGTTCGTTGAGCTTCGAGGTGAATTGTCCAGGCCATATCCAGTCTCCCAGTTGAAGCCGGGCTAATTGGCTGATACTTTCAACACAGACGAACCTGTGAGGTGATTCATGAAGGCGACGCAGCTTCTGCACGACCTGGGCCAGAGTCTCTGGCTCGACAACATCACCCGCGACCTGCTCGACAGCGGCACGCTCAAGCGCTATATCGATGAGCTCTCGGTCACCGGGCTCACGTCGAATCCCACCATCTTCGACCAGGCCATCAAGAAGAGCGCTTCCTACGATCCCGCCATTCAGCACAAATTGAACGAGGGAAAATCCGGAGAGGCGCTGTTTTTCGAGCTGGCGCTCGAGGACCTGACCCGCGCCGCCGACTTGTTCCGCCCGGTCCACGACCAGACCAGGGGTGTGGATGGATGGGTGTCGCTCGAGGTCTCGCCTCTGCTGGCGTATGACACGGCGAGCACGCTGACGGCTGCGAAGCAGTTACACGCGCGCGCCGCCCGTCCCAATCTCTTCATCAAGATTCCCGGCACACCGCAAGGTCTGCCTGCTATCGAGGAGGCCATCTTCGCCGGCGTTTCCGTCAATGTGACGTTGCTGTTCTCACGCGAGCAATATCTCGCCGCGGCCGAAGCCTACCTGCGTGGAAGTGAGCGCCGTATCGCTGCCGGACTGGATACGAAGGTTGGTTCGGTCGCTTCCATCTTCATCAGCCGCTGGGACGTTGCTGTCATGAACAGAGTACCGGACCCGCTACGCGAAAAGTTGGGCATCGCCATTGCCAAGCGCGCCTACAAAGCCTACTGCGACTTGCTGGCCACGCCGCGTTGGAAGGCCATCGTTGACGCCGGCTACAATCCCCAGCGGCTGCTGTGGGCCAGCACCGGGACCAAGGATCCGCGCGCCTCAGACATCCTGTACATCAAGGCTCTGGCCTCGCCCAACACCGTGAACACCATGCCGGAGGCGACGCTGAAGGCATTCGCCGATCACGGTGAGCTGGGACAGGTGATGCCACGGGATGGAGGTGACTGCGAGCAAGTGCTGGCTCAGTTCGCGAAGAATGGCATCGACGTGGATGCCCTCGCAGCGCAATTGCAGACTGAGGGAGCTAAGGCGTTCTCCGATTCCTGGAATGAGCTGATGAAAGTGATCGAGTCCAAAAGCATGGTGCTGACCCAGGGCGCGTAGAAGAGTGGCGATCTGGCGGGTTTGAAAGGGCACACCTTTAGGTGTGCCGTCAGAGGCTCCTTATTCTCGTCCTCCCGCGCGGGCTTTCAAGCCCGCGCGGGAGGAACCAATTCGGGCTATTCAACAATTTCCTGCAACAGGAGCGATCAATGCAACTGGGAATGGTAGGCTTGGGACGGATGGGCACCAACATGGTACGTCGCCTCATGAAGGCGGGACACGAGTGCGTGGTCTTCGACATGTTCCCTAAAGCGGTGGAGGAGTTGGCGAAGGAGAAGGCCGCGGGCGCCTCTTCATTGCAGGACTTCGCCAAGAAGCTGAACCAGCCGCGCGCGGTCTGGCTGATGGTTCCCGCGGCTGCGGTAGATGAAACCATCGCCGGCATCATTCCCTACCTCGAATCCGGCGACATCCTTATCGATGGCGGCAACTCGTATTACATCGACGACATTCGCCGCGCCAAAGAACTCGCGCCCAAGGGCATTCACTACGTTGACGTCGGCACCAGTGGCGGCGTGTGGGGTTTGGAGCGCGGCTACTGCATGATGATCGGAGGCCCAGACAAGGCGGTGCAATATCTCGATCCAATCTTCAAAACGCTCGCCCCGGGCCGAGGCAATATCGATCGCACTCCGGGACGCGACAAGCTCGGCGGCACCGCCGAAGAAGGTTACCTGCACTGCGGGCCGAGCGGCGGCGGTCACTTCGTAAAGATGGTGCACAACGGCATCGAGTACGGCATCATGGCTGCCTATGCCGAG
>JBEKQY010000350.1:0-2901 GCA_049519235.1 Candidatus Korobacteraceae bacterium
GGAAATTCATTCTCCTCTCGGTGGTTGCAGCGGTTGCGGGAGTATGTTCCCTGGCTAACGGAATTTTGCTGCCACCCTTGCTGGTGGTGGCGGCTTTATGGCTGCGGCTGAGGCGTTCTGTCGTGGTGACGTACCTCATAACGGCCGTAGTCAGCACGACACTGTACTTTCACAAGTACATCCCCTCTCCGCAGAACTCCGGTCCCTTATCGTACATCCGCTCGCCCACCAAGCTAATTGAATACGTCGCCACCTACTTCGGAAGCAGTTGGGGCTACGGGGACAGTTGGACGCATCATAACCTTCCGATCGCGCTGTACGCGGGACTGGCCGGACTGGTGATTGCAGCCTTGTTTCTCGTGCGATTTCGCCGGATGGCAGAGGCGGCGCAGGTATTTTCTGTGCAGCTACTCCTCATGTTGTTGTTCTGCATCGGGACAGCATTTCTTACCGCCTTGGGGCGAGTCCATTTCGGCAATGGCCAGGCGTTTGCGCCGAGGTATCAGACGGTTGCGCTGCTGTTCTGGTGGTGTCTGGGATGTTTACTATTGGCGTTTTGCAATGGAATGTCGAAGCGCGTTGCGTTGCTCGCGGTCCAGACACTGTTGGTTTGTATGTTGCTGCGAGGAGCGGTGCTGGCGCGATTTCCATTGCGCGATGCGAGGGAGCACGCGTTTCAGCAGCGTGCGGCGGCGGCGGCGCTGATCAGCGGGGTAGATGACCGCGAGCAGATTGAGCGAGCTTTTCCAGATGCCGATCATGTCCTGAGCGTGGCTCCGTACATGCGCGAGAGGCGCCTATCGGTTTTCTCAGAAAGCGATCAACCAGAATTGGAGGCGCCGCTCGATTCGGTCGTCCACTTGGCGGGACCAGATCAATGTCAGGGTATCGTGCAAACAGTTTCGTCCGTCAAGGCTGGTGATGAACCAGATCTTCGCATCACCGGCTGGGCGTGGGACCTTACGCGACGAGAGCCTCCATCCCACATTGTGGTAGTCGCCGACGGGAGGGTCGTTGGGCTCGGCGCGATGGGCGACTGGCGTCCGACCATCCGGGCGGTCAATCCGTACATGAAGACCAGCTTTGTAGGATTTACTGCCTATGCAAAAATGCGGTCCGCCTCGACTTGGGTCACGATCTATGCTGTTATCGCGAGCAATCCGCCGCATGCGTGCCGGGTCGGGACAATTCCGCCGGCAGAGATTCGCTGAAGGTACGGCGCATCGCCTTGTAGGCAATCGCAACTGCGAGAACTGTCGCCGCATAGTAGAGCAGAACGAGGGTTGCAAGGAATCCTCGGCCAAACAGAACTGGCCTGTTGGCGCGGAGACGATCGAGAACAAGGCTCGGGCCGGCGCTTACCAATTGAAGCAAAGTCGCGGGATGCACGACGTCGCTGTTGGGAACGTGGGCAATCAGTCCGGTGTAATAGGGCACTAACAGGAAGTGAGTGCCGTAAAGATCGATGACGGCAAAGATGGCGGCGATTGCAGGCAACACCGCCCAGCGCAGGCGTTCAGGAACAAGGGAGTAAAACCCCCAGGCAACCAGCAGCACTTCGGGCAAGACGACCGCGTACAGATACCAGCCGCAGGACGCCGAGACACCTCTGGCGATGTAGAGTACGAGCACGTCGCAGAGCAGGCCGACCCAAAACCAGCCGTACAAAGCGAGCAAGACGACCAGGTGTCCCGACCGCAACCCGTAGCGGAGAGTGGTTTTCAGCAGACCGAAGAGGGCCGCCGCCATGCCGAACGCGAAAACGGCATAGACCAGTTTAGGCAGTTTCAGAAAGCTCCAGCCGCCGAACCAGGTATGTGAGATCAGCACGGACGCGACACCACCGATCCAGTTCACATGCCTGACAGCGATAATCAGATGCGGCAGCGTGGCATGCGCCGCGACTGCGGCATCTTGTTCTCCGGACCAGGCGCCCATAATCACATGGTTGCGCCAGTACCACCCGAAACTGATCAGCGCTGCGAGACCGGTTCCCGCCGCAGTGTTGAAAACGATCTGTTTGCGCTCACCTCCACATCGCCAGATCGAATACACAGCCACCAGCAGAAATGCAGGAATGGCGAACACAAAATAGGCCTTGGTTAGCAGACCCAAACCAAGCACAACTCCAGCGGCAACGAACCATTGCGAACGTCCGCGCTGCACTGCCAACAACAAAAGCAGCGTCAAGAGCGAATAAACAACAATTGCGAGGCTCTCGTTCCCCACCCGGCTGATGTCGATCATAAGCTCGGGCATGCAGGCGATGACCGTTACGATCCCGAGGGCCTGCGCGTCATCCGCAAAGAACCTCTTGGCGGCGGCATAAGCAATGGGGACGAACACAGATGCCAGCAGCACACTGAGGATTCGCACGAGCATGACGCGAGCTGGCAATGACCACCCAGAGACAAGGCTCAGGGGAACAGCCATCATCCAGTAATAGAGCGGGGCCTGCTGCGCTTCGTACATGGCAGGAGCGGTTCCCGTCTGGCTCTGCCATTCCAGCGGGATGGAACGGACCTCCTCCTGCAGTTCCTGACGGCTGTGTTCCGGCAACTGCCAGTAGCTGTCCTCAGTGTAGAAGGGCGGCGCCATAACGTGCAGGCGTTGCTCCCACGACAGCGGCAGCAAATGGAGCGAAGCCTGCACTTCACGCGATACCGGAGTGGTTACCCGTGGCAGATCACGGTGCGCGGCCATGTACTGAATGAACGCGAAGTGAAAGGGTTCATCATAGCCTTCCCACGGCGGCAAAAGGGCCGAGTAGAAACAGCCGCGGGCCACAAAGCAGAGCCAAAGAAAAAGCAGCAGCGTGCTTGGAGTAAAGCGTTTAGTTCCCGGGCTGTCACAGGCCTGGCTTGTCATTTCGCCGTTGGCTGCCTCGCTGACCACGGCCTT
>JBEKQY010000351.1:0-2860 GCA_049519235.1 Candidatus Korobacteraceae bacterium
TACCACAAGATCACCCTGAACACCAACAACAAAGACCTCGTCGTCCAGACGCGGGAGGGGTATTACGCGGGGGAGTAGCGGGCCGTAACCCCGGCCGTCTATGCTCGTCTCGGCCTGAAGGCGGCATTGCGCGCCAGATACCGCCGATCGAGTGCTTGCCGCAGCAAGGTCTTAATCAGTGCCTGCCGGCTGATATTCAACTCCTTGGCGGCGTCCAATTCGCTTAGCATGGGGACCGTGAAATCGACATTCACCCGTTGGATAGGTGACATCATGCCTCCCGTGTTAGTGAAAAAGCGCGAGACATTCTCTCCTCGATCTGCAAACCGGGCAATGGTCTCTGCAGAAACGCGGTTCTTCTCAACGCGAGCGTTTCTATTACGACGCATATCGCTAAGAATAAACCCTTAGCGAGCTCGCGCGAGCCACAGATCCCTCCGCTCGGGCTAAAGCCCTCTGTCGGGGTGACAATTTGGAATGGAAATGGCGAAAGGCGAAAAGCGAAGAGCGCGGCTTTGGCTGACGGCTGATAGCCGAGAGGTGACGGCTCCCGAGGTGACAACCTTTACTTCACCCGCTAGCATTAGGCTTTGGGGTTTGTTGCAGGAGGCAATCATTATGGCGACGATGGAGCAGAAGGCGCCGAGCATTCGCACGGGGGCTCAGCCGCGCACCTATAGGAACTTCATTGGCGGCGAGTGGCTGGAGAGCCGCACTGGCCGCACCTTTGAGAACCTGAATCCTGCCGATACCCGCGAGGTGGTCGGCATCTTCCAGAAATCGGACAAACAAGATGTGAACATGGCCATCGAGGCGGCCAAGCAGGCGTTCAAGGGATGGCGGCTGGTGCCCGCGCCGCGCCGCGCTGAGATGCTGTACAAAGCTGCGGAAATCCTTATCTCGCGCAAGGAAGAGTACGCACAGCAGATGACGCGCGAGATGGGCAAGGTGATCAAGGAGACGCGCGGCGACGTTCAGGAGGCCATCGACTGCGGCTACTATACCGCCGGTGAAGGCCGCCGCTTGTTCGGGCCGACCGTGCCGTCGGAGCTGCCCAACAAGTTTGCCATGGCCATTCGCCAGCCGCTGGGCGTCTGCTGCATGATCACGCCGTGGAATTTTCCCATGGCAATTCCGTCGTGGAAGTTGTTTCCCGCTTTGGTCGCCGGCAACACGGCGGTGATCAAGCCGGCGCAGGACACGCCGCTCTCGAGCTTCAACTTCGTGCAGGCGCTGACCGACGGCGGGATTCCCGCGGGTGTGGTCAACATCGTCACAGGATTCGGCAGCGAAATGGGTTCGGCGATGGTCGAGCACCCTGACGTACGCGCGGTTTCCCTCACCGGCTCGACGGCTGTCGGGCGCGTCGTGGGAACAGAGGCGGCGAAGACGTTCAAGCACTGCTCGCTGGAGCTTGGGGGAAAAAATCCGATGATTGTGCTCGATGACGCGAATCTCGACCTCGCGCTGGAAGGCGCGCTGTGGGGCGCGTTCGGCACCACCGGACAGCGCTGCACCGCGACCAGCCGCATCATCGTGCAAAAGGGCGTATACAAGAAATTTGTGGACGAGCTGGTGACGCGCGCGCAGAAACTGAAGGTCGGCAATGGGCTGGACGAGAGCGTCGACATGGGCCCGGCGGTGAACTCGTCGCAGATGGAGACCGATCTGAAGTACATCAAGATCGGCAAGGACGAGGGTGCGAAGATGCTGTGCGGCGGACATCGACTGGAAGGCCTGCCCTACAACCACGGCTGGTTCGTCGCGCCCACGGTGTTTGCGGATGTCGATCCCAGGATGCGCATTGCGCAGGAGGAAATTTTCGGGCCGGTAGTGTCGATCATTCCCTGCGATGGGCTGGAAAGCGCGATCGAGATTGCCAATGACATCGAGTACGGGTTGTCGTCGTCGATCTATACCAAGGACGTGAACAGGGCGTTCATGGCGATGCGCGACCTGTACGCTGGCATCACTTACATCAACGCGCCGACCATTGGCGCTGAAGTGCATCTGCCCTTCGGCGGCGTGAAAGCCACGGGCAATGGTCATCGCGAAGGCGGGATCGGCGCGATTGATTTCTATACCGAGTGGAAGTCGGTGTACGTGGACTATTCCGATAAGCTACAGAAGGCGCAGATCGACCGGCCGGAATAAGCTGTATGTCGCGACCGCCTGAAGGCGTGCGCTTTCAAAGATAGCATTCGTTTTTGCTGACGGCTGAGAGCTGACAGCCGAAGGCTGCAAGGACGCAATCATGGTTACAAAAGCCGTAGCGGAAGTCATGGCTGCAAGCCGCATGATGAATGTACGGTACGCAATTCGCGATCTCGCAGTCGCGGCCGAGGAAGTGGCGCGTGAAGGCCACGAGATCCTCTACCTCAACATCGGCGATCCCTGCAAATTCGACTTCCACACCCCGCCGCACATGATCGAAGCGGTATTGAAGGCGATGGTTGATGGCCACAACGGCTATGCCGACTCTCTGGGTATCAAGCCGGCTGTTGAAGCCATCCACAACCAAGCCGAGCGCAATGGCTTTCGCGATATCCAAAGCATCTTCGTCGGCATCGGCAGCGGCGAGGTCATCGACGCTTGCCTGACCGCTCTGCTGAATCCCGGCGACAACGTGCTAACGCCGAGTCCCGAGTATCCGCTGTATGGCGCGATCATGGCCAAACTGGATTGCCCGGCGAACGCCTACGAGCTTGACGAGGACAACGGATGGGAGCCGGACGTCGCTGACATGGCGCGGAAGATCAATTCGCGCACCCGCGCCATGTTGCTGATCACGCCCAATAATCCTACGGGCGCTGTGTATTCAAGGCGAACGCTGGAGAAGATTCTGGAGCTGGCGCGAGAG
>JBEKQY010000352.1:0-2827 GCA_049519235.1 Candidatus Korobacteraceae bacterium
GCCGAGCAATCGCAGGTTGTCGCCAAACTGCGGAACGGTTTCACGGGATTGCTATACCTGGCTCCCGAGCGCTTCGCGGCGCCATCGTTTCAACGGCTGGTGCCGCAACTGAAGCCCCGCTTGCTGGTGGTGGATGAAGCCCATTGCCTGAGCTTTTGGGGGCATGACTTCCGCCCCGAATACATGCGCCTGGCCGAGGTGCGCGAGCAACTGGCCTCGCCGGCGACGATCGCTCTGACGGCCACGGCCACGCCTGCCGTGCGCCACGACATCGTCAATATGCTGAAGCTGCGCAGCCCCAAGGTGCATGTCACCGGCTTCGATCGCCCCAACCTCACCTACGCGTGCCGCCGCATTGATTTCGAAGTCGAGAAAGATGAGGTGCTGGTGCATGGGCTGGCCAGGCAGCCGGGCAGCGGAATTGTGTACTGCGCCACACGCCGTCGCGTCGAGCAGCTAACCGCGTTCTTGCATCAGAGCCTTCCGCAGCGCACCATACGCGCCTATCACGCCGGCATGGACACCGAATCGCGCAAAAAAGCGCAGCAGGATTTCATGGCCAATGCAGATGCCGTCGTGGTTGCCACCAATGCGTTTGGGATGGGGATCAATAAGCCCGATATCCGCTTCGTCGTCCATTACAACATCCCCGCCAGTGTGGAGGCCTACTACCAGGAAGCGGGCCGCGCCGGACGCGATGGCCAGCCCGCGCAATGCGTGCTGTATTGCAGCCCCGTCGATCGCCACACGCAGGAGTTCTTCATCGACAAAATCGGCGAGAACAATACTGCGCTGACCCCGCAGCAAATAGAGTTGCTGCAAGCCCACGCCCGCCAAAAGCTGGAGCGCATGTTTCAGTATGCCTTTTGGGCACGCTGCCGACGCCGCGCCATTCTCGCTTACTTCGGCGACAACTCCACCGTGACGCAGTGCCGATGCGATGTCTGCCGCGGCGATATCCGCTCGCAGCCGGGCCCGGCAACGCCGCGAACGCGCAAGAGGAAAAGGTCAGAGAAGCCAGAGCTGCCCAGCGCGGAGGAGGCTCCTCTCGATTCCGCCGCCACACTTCGTTACGAGCGCCTGAAAACCGCGCGCCTGGAATTGGCGCGAGCGCACAAGATGGTCGCCTTCTGGGTCGCTCACGATTCCGTGCTGCGCGAGGTCGCCCGCTCCGCCCCGCAGAGTCTGGAAGCTCTGGCCCGCATCCGAGGCATCGGCGAATTCAAGCTGGAGAAGTTCGGGGCAGCGTTGCTGGAGGCGGTGAAGGGAACTTAGATTCTCGGATCGCGCTTCGCTCCGTGCCAGAAATGCAGAATCTCCACCAGACTCCTGCCCTCGTCAATTCGATAGTAGATTCGAACCGGTGAATGCAGGATTTTTCGCAAGTTAGGACGTTGAGAAACCGCCGTTCCGATGTGAGGAAATTCGCGTAGCAGCTCAACGTGGTCAAGAATGGCTGCGCCGAAGTTCTCTGCTGCAGTCTCGCTGTCAACCCGGATGTAGTCGAGAATGTCTTCTAAGTCAGCTAACGCGTCTTCAGTGAAGAGGATTTTGTAGGCCACGCTTTCAACCGTCGGCGAACTTCTTCCAGTGGTACGACTCGACCCTCGTCTGCGGACTTTATGCTGCGATCAATGGCCTTTAACGTCTCCGCATCTTCTTGGTCGAGAATCGGCGCAGGTGCGTCGAAGGCGGCTTTCTTCGGCTTATCCATGGCTTCATGCTATTCGGGCCGGGCATCACGTGCAAATGCCCTGGACGAAGGAGAGCGGAGCGGTGCCCCACCCTCCGTTGTTAATGTAACCAGCCTTACTCGCTGGCCGGTTCGCCAGCCTTGCTGATGGCGATGGTCTCGGCGACGTCGCCCACCTTGAAGCGGGCGAAGCGGCGTACGGAGATGTTCTCGCCCAGCTTGCCGATGACGCTGGCGATGAGCTGCGCGACGGTCATGGTCTGCTCCTTGACGAAAGGCTGCTCGTACAGGCAGACCTCCTCGTAGAACTTGGCCATCTTGCCTTCGACGATCTTCTCAATCACCGGCGCCGGCTTGCCGGTCTGCGCGGCTTGCGCGCGATAGATCTCCTTCTCCTTTTCGTACGCTTCAGGAGTGACATCTTCCTTGCGGATGAAGCGCGGGTCGCTGGCGGCAATGTGCATGGCAATATCGTGCACCAGGTTCTTGAAGTCGTCGGTGCGGGCGACAAAGTCGCTTTCGCAGTTGACTTCCACCAGCACGCCGATCTTGCCACCGGCGTGAATGTAGCTGGCCACCGAGCCTTCGCTGGTCGCGCGCGTCGCCTTCTTGGCGGCCGTCGCAATGCCTTTCTTGCGCAGAATGACAATCGCGGCTTCGACGTCGCCCTTGGATTCGGTCAAGGCATTCTTGCAATCCATCATGGGAGCGTTGGTCTTGTCGCGAAGTTCTTTGACTTGTGCAGCGGATATGTTCACGGTTGTTGTACCTATTCTAAAGCTCGCTCTTCGCCTTTCGCTGTTCGCTTTTCGCCAGAAAAGCAATCATGTATACATCATTACAAAAACCCAAGCTCTTCGTTGCCACCAACTGGCCCTTCTGGCGAAGAGCGAAAGGCGAACAGCGAAAAGCGATTGCTAAAAAACCGCCCGCGCTCGATCAACGCGCGGGCCTTGGAACCACTCGTCAATCCAAATCGCGATTACGCGCTGGTGTTTTCAGCGCGCCGTCCACCCCGGCCCAGCACCTCTTCCATGCTGACCTCTTCGGAATCATCGATGGTCGACGCCGCAGCCGCGACCCCTTCCTCACCTTCCGCCGGACTGGCAGCGCCAGCTTCAGCCGCCTCGCTGT
>JBEKQY010000353.1:0-2824 GCA_049519235.1 Candidatus Korobacteraceae bacterium
CTGGGCAGCAGCTCGGCTTGCTCCGGGTGATAAGGCTTGTAGCTCGGCATGACTCCTTATCTCTCACTTCACCGAGCAATTCAAGTATCATTCCGGTTGCGACACAGTCTCTAAAGGCCCGCTCTACCTGAGCCTCACATCGATTGCGTTGTGTTCATCCGCAAAGCCACACCCGAATATCTCGCGCTCATCCGCAAGTTGGAGCAGGCGACGGAAACCGCCGCGCATTGGGCTGAGCGCGAATACGACGCTCTGTTCGCGGCGGATGCGCCACGGCGGATCGCGCTGGTTGCGGCGGAAGACGTGGGCGCACAGATTCTGGGATTCGTCATCGCGCGCTGCGCGGCGGAGGAGTGGGAGATCGAAAACTTGGTCGTCGCTCGGGAGCAACAGCGGCGTGGCTTGGGTAGCGCGCTGGTCCGGGAGTTGGTGCAAGAGGCCCGGCAATTCGGGGCCACGTCGGTGCTGTTGGAGGTGCGGCAGTCGAACCGCGCTGCTCGTAAGCTATATGAAAAACTTGGATTTAGCGAATCGGGGCGGCGTAAGAGTTATTACCGGGACCCGCCAGAGGATGCCTTACTTTTGAGAATTTCTATTTCAATTCCGTGACAAAAACCGCTTGAAGCGGGGTAGGCCGTGTGCTAGCGTTTTAAGCGTACGTTTTCCGGAGGTTTACTGAATGGCAACTCAGGTACGCGATCAGCTTCTGGCGAGCAATGAGGAGTTCCGGCGTCTGGCCGATGAACACTCGCAATATGCTCAGCGCCTCGACTCTCTGATTGAGAAGAAATATCTCTCTGAAGATGAAAAGCTCGAGGAAGTGCGACTGAAGAAGCTGAAGCTCCGCCTGAAGGACCAGATGGAAAACCTGGAACAGAAGTTTCGGGCCGTCCACCAGGTCGTTTAGTAGCCATTGATCGCGGTAACGCGGCGGAAGAGACCCTAGTTTTTTCCGTCCCCTGTTAAGTGCGCCCACAGACCTTTTAACATTTCCACCCTCTGTATCTTTGCGATATCCTGATTTCCACGCAGTCAGTCAAACCCAATTGGGAGTTCCGCTTGCGATTCGTAGAGCAGCTCTGTCGATGCGTCGTGGTTGCGCTGTTATGTTCTCTTCTGCTTTGCTCTTCCCTCGCCGCCCAGGCGAAGACGCAGTCTCCGACCGGACTTTGGGATGGAACTATCCAAAGCAAGGCCGGCGAAGTGAACTTTGGCGTCGATCTACAGGTGAAGGCTGACGGCGCCATGCAGGCAACACTGGTGAATGCGACCGATCGCCAGCCATTCAGCAGTGCGGCGTGGAATGACGGAGTCCTCACGCTTGGTATGGATTACTACGACGGAGTGCTGACCGCTCGCATGGTTTCGCCGCAGCGGATGGAAGGCGAATTCTCCCGCCGGACCAGCAAGGGCATGGCACATATTCCGGTAGTGCTGGTACCGCATCAGGAAGTGGCGACTGGAAAGCCGTGGACCGGGTCGAGCCTGTGGGGCGACTGGCTGTTTCACTGGGCCGATGGCGAAGGCGCCGAGAAGACCACGCTAGCCAAATTCGATCAGGAAAAGACGGCGGCCGCGAACGGCCACGTCGCGGTGACGGGCGTGATCGAGCCTGTCAGCGGCGATAGCGGCCTGCTGCATGGTAGCGTCTTCAAAACGGCCGACGGTCAGACGCGTTTTCATCTCAGCCGGTTTGACGGCATTCACGTGATGGCTCTGGATGGCGAGTTTCTGCCCGACGGCACATTGAAGGGCGTCGAGGGCGGAATTGTAGCTACCTCTGCATTCACGGCGGAATGCGGCAAACATGTGGCCAGCGCCGCCGATCCTAACGTCCTGAGCGAAACCCTCACCAAAGTGAAGGACTCGGGCGAGCCGTTCCGCTTCAGCGGAGTGGACGCGTCGGGCAAGACACTTGACCAGGACAGCCCCGAGTTCAAAGGCAAGCCGCTGATCATCGACATCTTTGGCACCTGGTGTCCCAACTGCCATGACGAAGCGCCGGTGCTGGAGAAGCTTTATCAGAAGTATCACGAGCAGGGGCTAGTGATCGTTGGACTGGCGTACGAGTACACCGACGACACGGAGCGGGGCCTGCGGCAGATCGCCATCTATCGCGCCAAGTTCGGAGTGACGTTCCCGCTGCTTCTGACTGGGACAACGGCTGAGGGGCAGATTGCGAAGACGCTGCCGCAATTGGTGAACTTCGGCGCGTTTCCCACCTCGATTTACGTCGACCGCTCCGGCCATGTGCGAGCCATTCTCGCCGGCTTTACCGGGCCGTCCACCGGGGAAAAGTTCCAGCAAGTGCAGCAGCGAATGGATGAGCTGGCGCGGGAAATTATCGCTCCGTGAGAGATAACATTGCGCTTTGTGTTATGCGTCACCGCCATGACTGAAAAAATTGTCGGAGGGTCAGAGATGCAAGAGTCCGACCAACTACTGCCAGGAATCTCGCAAACGGGCGATGATCGATCCCCAACTTTCGGACAAGGCGAAGTTCCCGCCTTGGAATTTGAGCCTATTGAGATTCGTGGCGAGCCTCTTTCGGCCACTGTTCTTCGGGAGAGACGCTGACGTGCCGCCCCCGGGGGGCTCAGTTCCATAACGCAGCCTACCCAGCGCTGAAGAGGCTGTTACGAAACGTATGCCGTCCCTACGGGACTCGCATTCTTTTCCCACTTGACCCAGCACTCCGCCTTCGGCTGCGTGCTGATTTCATGACAACGTCGGCTCCCTCGCAGCGAGTACATTGGTTGTGCGAACGACCAAGCTCGGAAGGAAGGAGTCGACGCGATGTTGATTATAGGCTGTGATTATCATC
>JBEKQY010000354.1:0-4675 GCA_049519235.1 Candidatus Korobacteraceae bacterium
AAACTCGGTTCGACGCATGCCGCTGCTTATAAACTCCGCCACTAGCTGCTGAATTTCCTCACGGGTGCGTCGGCGGCCGGTTGGCATTTTCTGTTTTTCATTCATCCAGCCACTTCACCACAGACCCTTCTCATCGAAAAGGTGTGTTGCCCAGACGCTTACGGATCATTGCCGCCGGATATCGACGGCCAAAGGCGCAAATTCCCAGAGAACGGCGCGCCGATCGGATTCTCCTTCGCGCCAACGCCGCTCAAGATAGTCGAATATGATGGCGCGGCGGTGAGCGTGAAGCTGCCCTGGCATCTGCGTATCGAACAGGATCACGGAACGGCAAAGAGCGACGGCACGCGTTTCTTCGCGTCTTCAGTGACGTGGTAGAGCTTGGCCTGGCGGGCGATTACCCATGTGAATGAGAGGTATTCGTAGGCTGTCTCCTCGAACTCTTTGGGGGTGAAGACGTGGATGTCGATCGAGTGCACCACGCCGAACAGGAGACTGCGGATGGCGCGTTTCCGAGCACCGGGGCTTTCGACGGTGTCGCGGATGACGAATAGGTCGAGATCGCTGCTGGCGCGCTGCGACCCTACCGCGTAGGAGCCGAATGTACCGACGGCGAGAGGCGCGCAGGAGTGGGCGATGTACCCGGCGATGCGCGTGATGTCGGCTTCGCTCAGCATCGTTTACTTCACCTCGTAGGTGATGACGAGGAAGATGTCCTCGATCTGGGTTGGGTCGAGACGTTCCTGTCCGCTGACCAGCGTTTCGAGTGCGGACGGAAGACTGGTCTGCGGGAGGGTCAACGTGAAGGAGCCTAGAGCCGTTGGCGCGGTCATTGGCGCGTCAGCCGAGAGCGCCGCGACCGGACCGCCTCCTGCGGCCGTTTCGGCTCCGCCGCCGCCGGGAATGCTGGTCACCGGCTTCAGGACGATGCTGGCCGGAGTCGCGCTTCCGGTGGGGCCGAAGGTGGCGTCCATTGCGATGCCTGAAAGGGCGGAAGTGAGAGCTGAAGACATCGGCTGCGTGAAGGCTACGTACATAGTGACGTCGGTGATGAACGGTGTGCCGAGGTTGGAGAACGGGAAGACATTCGCCAGCAGCGGAAGTGTCAACTGCTGCTGCGTGGCGGTGGTGTCGGCCGGGTTGTAGAACGCGTAAAGCGCGTTGCTGAAGGCGTTGCGGACGCTCAACAGGATGGTGCGCTGGTTGATGGGTTTGAGTGCGGTGCGCACTGCCTCTGCATCTCCGCCGGGCCAGGCGCTATAGCTGAAGTGCATGATGATGTCGGTGACTGTGGACACATCGAGGTCGTTGTCGCGGGGGTCGAGCGTAAAGTTCCAGGTGCTGACGACGCCCTGGCCTTCGAACGGCCGCCAGCGCTCGTCGCGGAAGTTGACCTCCTCGAAGAGTCCGGCGTCGTTCTGGCCGGTGCTGGTCGCGATGATAGGCCTCGCCGCGACCGTGGGCGCCGCGCTGATGGCGTCGGGGAAACTGCCCGGCATACTGGTTGCCCACACGAAAGGCGTGTACGGCGCAGACGGTGCGACGGTTCGGATGACCGAAGAGCCGAGCGACAGTGTTGCGTGGATTCCCGTGTAAGGTCCGGTGACGCAGGGAATGGTGAGCGCGACCGCACGCAGCCGGCGGAAGTACTGGCCTGGGTAGTCGTGGTCGAAGAGTGTTTCGTCCAGCGCAATGGTGCAGCTGCCGCTCTGCAACAGTTGCGCCAGCGCGAGTGGCTGGGTGAGGGCGAGCGAGATGTGCTTCGTGAGTTCGAGCTCGCGCAGGTTGTTGGCGAGGTATTGCGAGTCCATGCGGCGCAGATCGAAGAGCAGGCTGTCGCCGGCGGTAAGACCCTTGTACTGGCTGCTCCAGTAGGAGCTCTGGATGAAGATGTCGGCCGGCCGGCCGAGTTCGTACTGATACGCGCTCTGGGCCTGCAGCGCGAGGCTGTAGGCGAGCTGATAGGCCTGCGTGTACACGGTTGTTAGCTGCGTGAGCATCCAGTTGTAGAGCTGCGCGTTGGTGTATTTGTTGGTGAGGAAGTCGCTGATGGCCTGCGCGTTGTTGATCTGCGTGTTCTGGATGTTGACCTCTGTCGTGGCGATGTTCACGCGGTCATTTGCCGTGACGATCTGGCTGGCGATCTGGGTGAGTTCGGCCTGCGCCAGATTGGCCTGCAGCGTCCACTCGTCCTGGCGCCGCTGATAGCTGCCCATGGTCGCGGACATCGACGCCGACTCGGTGAGGATGCCCGCGATGGTGCGCGAGACGGTTGCCGCGCTGACTGAGGCGTTGCCTACGTTCTCTCCGCCGAACGAGACGGTGACCGTGGGCGAGCCGCCGAAGCCTGAGGCACCGGCAGTGAACTTGGGGATCGCGTAGGCGACTCCGGCGGTGAGGTCGAGGACCATCGCCACCCCGTTTGCGATCAGCGCGCCGGCCTGCAGCGCAAGCGCCGTGATCTCCCACGGGTTCATGTACACGATGGTCGAGTAGTAGTTGTAGCGGATCTGCGTGACCGCCTGCTGGTTCTGAAGCACCGTGACCTGATCCTGGGCCTCGGTTAGCTGCTGGTTTTTCATGGTCAGCATGGCGGTCTGGATGGCGAGCTCCTGCGTGGCGCGCAGCGTGGCGTACTTCTCGGCGTCCTGCTTTTCGAGCGCCGAGAGGATGGCGGCGCCGTAGGATCGCACGTCGTTGGTAAACTCCGGCCGCCTCGGCGATCAGCTGCAGCGGATTGATGGGCGGCGCATACAGCGCCAACGGCTGCGCCACACCCTGCAGGTTGAGGCAATGGCGAATGTTGTATAGACGCTGCGCGACCGTTCCCCAGTAGGCCAGCAGCTGGTCGTTAGGCGGGATGCAGAAGAGCAGCGTGCTGCCGCTTCCCAGCATCGTCGGCATCGTCGTAGTCGTCGAGCTGCCATCGACCAGCGACTGCGGCGGTTCGGGGGCAATGATGACGTTCTCCACGTTGACCAGCACGTTTGAGAACATGTCCAGATTCTTCAGCGACGCATACGTCGGAGCGGCGCTTTGCTGCGCGGCCGGAATGCGCAACTGGTCAGGCTGCGGGCCGAGGATCATGTCGGCGAGCACATAGAGCTGCTCGGCCTGGCTGACGTTCTCGGCGGTGTACGGGGCTTGGGCGTAGTATGAGTCGCCCCACGCGATGAGCAGGTTGAGGAACTGCATCACCGTTGCCTTGCCGTAGGCGGCAATACGCATGCTCGCGACCATGTGCGGATCGTATGGGTCGTTCATCCACGCCAGGATCGCGTTGGTGGTGGAGGTGTCGCTGATGCCCTGTTGGGTGTCTGCGGCAAGCGTGGTGAGCAGGTTCTGAATTTGCTGGTTGGCCCAGTCGGAGGCGTTCATCTGGTTGAAGGGTGCAAACTCCCAGAAACGCTGCGGAACCGGGCCTCCGCTATTGTCGGTTGGGTTGAAGATGTACTCCAGCCAGGTCATCGTGTCCTGGTACTGGTTGTTCTGCATCAGTTGCGACGCGATGAACATGGGGACGTGGTAGAAGATCTCCCAGTTGTACAGCGAGTAGGCGCCGCCGCAAGCCGGGTCGAAGTCCAGCCAGGTCTCGCCGGGGTCGGGACCGCCGATCTGGCCGGGCAGAGCGTCGGAGACGCCTGGGTAAGGCTTGGCTACCACTGGCTGCGGGTTATACAGGCTCTGGAAGTTGAAGGTCGTCGGCCAGCCGCGGACCTGCTGCGGATTCAGCTGCAGATTGCGGGTGAGCAGTTGCGAGACGCCTCCGATCTCCAACTCGCGCAGGAAGGTTCGCGCGTATGGGTGGTAGAAGGTAAGGAACTGGTATTCGGTCGTCCATTGCTTGATGTAGGTGAGGCTGTCGAGTTCCTGCGGCCGGCTGCCAACCGTGTAGTACCTCGGCTGCACGAGGTAAGTCCGGTTTTGGTTGTCGGCGATGAAGAAGGGATCGGCTGAATCGAAGATCATCTCCTGCTGCGGAGGCACGATGCGCGGGTTTGTGATCTGCCCCAGCACCTCGACGCTGCCGGGCGAACCGGTGCTCGTGGAGAGGCTCATCACATACAGCGGCACCTGCCCGGTGTCCTGGTTCCACCAGCCCCCATAGACGAGATCCTGGCCGTTGAAGTTGTAGAAGGAAGGCGTGGGCTGGATGAGCAGCGGCCCGTTGAAGAGGTCGCTCGTACCGCTGATCAGCGAGTAGGTGGGCTCCTGGGTGAGGTCGACTACGCCGGATGACGGCAAGAAAAACTCCACCTCAACTACCGACAGCGGAGCGTCGGGCAGAGACATAGTTCCCTCCGCCGAGTACCACGCAAGAGTGTCGGTGTCAGTTGGATCGGAGTAGTAGACCTGCAGTTGTAGATTGAACGATGAATCCTGAAATGCTTTGAAGGTGAAGCAGGAGCTGGGATCCTCGGTGTTGAAGTACATCTTCTCGTCGATGGTCCGCTTGGCCTGCCACTGTCCGGCGCTGAACTCGCTCATGGCGAACTGAACGGCCCAGTACTTCGCCGCGGGCGCAGCGGAACCGCCGCCGCCGCTACCTGGTATTGTCTGATTGCCCTGCTTCTCGGCGACCTGCTTGAACGTCGGCCAGATGAGGTAGAGCTTCTGATCCCAAACGACTGGCACTAGCTGGCCGGCGGGGATATCCAGGTTCATCGAGATCCAT
>JBEKQY010000355.1:0-2676 GCA_049519235.1 Candidatus Korobacteraceae bacterium
ATCCCTTCGGATCGAACCGCGGCGTGAGCAAGAGCTGGAATGAAGGTATATTGGCGTCCTTCGCGCGGCAGGCCGATGTCGTCATCGTGGCCAACGACGACATCCGGTTCTCACCGGGAGATATAGACAAGATCGCAACAAGGGCCTCGGATTGCCGCGATCGGTACATTATCAGTTGCGCCGGTTTTCACGAGCGATTCAATCGCAGAATGCCAAGCCTGGGATACTCATGCTTTGCCATCAACCCCATCGCGATCGAAAAGGTTGGATGCTTCGACGAGAACATCTTTCCCGCCTATTGCGAAGACCAGGATTATGCGCGCCGGGCAGGACTTGCGGGCCTGCACGAAGAGAATTGCCCGGACACCGCGCTTTCACATGCCGGCAGTAACAGTGTCCTTTCCGACCCCGCGCTGGGCCGTCAGAACGCGCTAACTCACAGGCGCAATCTGGAATACTACCGTCTGAAATGGGGCGGGTACGGCGGTCAAGAGACGTTTCAACATCCTTTCAACAATCCGCGCATCGGGTTCCACATAGCTCCGCGAAGCAGGGAGAATCCCTATGGCCCAACTTATGACCGGCGCGACCGGAACATCGTGCAAATCTAGCGTCATGAGTCTAAGATAGAAATAACACTGAGGGCCGTGCGCCGGATTGCCAACCAAACAACCTCCCGGTCAAGGAGTGCACGACCGGCGTCTTTCGTTCGTCAAACAGCGATAGCTCGCCTTCACGCTGGGGCGCCAGGATTCTGTTGCATCCGCCGGGAGCATTGCGTTGTAATACATGAGATCGATGAAGCGTAACAAGCAATTGCGAATGTGAGGAGATGCTGGAGACAGCCATGCCGGGGAAACTGGAACTGATCGTTGGACCGATGCGGAGCAACAAGACCGCCGAACTGCTGCGAAGAATTGAGATACGCCGGCAGTACGCCAAGCAGCACGTTCTGCTGTTGAAACCAAGCGACGATACCAAAGCCGCGGCCGGCCTGGTGGAAAGCCGGAACCAGAACGGCTGTGGAAAGATGGAAGCCATAGAATTCAGGTCCTCAGATCCGTGGACGGTGTTGCCGGTTCTGGCGGCCACGGAACAGCAGATCGGCAAGCGGGTCGAATGTGTGGCCATCGACGAGGGCCAGTTTGTGCACGATCTTTTTCTGTTCACCAAGCGATTGCTTGAGTCGGGCTACGACGTGATGGTCTCGGGCCTCGAACTCGATTTTCGCGGCTTGCCGTTCGGCGAAATGATCGAAATCTCCTGGCTGGTGCGCACCTACGCGGGGAATATCACCGAGCTGGTGGCGTATTGCAGTTGCGGGGCCAAGGCCATCTACCCGCAGCGGCTGATCGATGGGAAACCGGCCCCCTACGACAGCCCCATCATCATGGCCGGCGACTTCTACGAGCCGCGCTGCGCGGAACACTTTGTGCTGCCCGGACGACCGCACTAGGTCCGTGACCGGGAGAAGATGCTCTATCGAATGAGCGAACGTGGGCCAGGAGGCCCATGTTACAGCCGGCCGCGAGGCCGACGCTACATTTCCAAATCACGCGGCCAAAGACCTAGGCGACTTGCCGTTACAAATCCGCTCCTCGCCGGGCGCGTTGGGCTGTTTTGCTCGGCTGACAGAAACTGCCCAGCGGGTTTATTTGGAATTGGCTCAACCTTCCTCCCGCCATAGTACAATCGCGTAATAATCATGATCCGGTGAAAGCGATGGAGCGGTAATCGAGGATGGAGCGGAAGAAACTATGCTGCGTATACTTTTCTGGCTTTTTTTCGTAACAACGGCACAGGCAGCCACGCCCGTTTTCACCGTTTCCTTTGACAACCCGCAGGAGAGTTGGGCGGTGATTCGCGGTTCCGCTGTGTTGGATTCGGCCGTCAAACACGAGGGTCACAAGTCGCTTCGCCTGGAACGCGACACCGCTTCCAAGGACGCGTGCGTCCAGCTGGCCCCGACCTCCCTCACAATAGGGAAGCGCTACGAACTGAGCGGATGGGTTCGAACGGAAAACCTCGAAGTGCTTGACACGGATCGCAGCCCCATTGCGGCTGGCGCGACGCTCGCCATGGCGTCGATGCCCTTCGACGTACATTCGGCATCGCTCGGCGGCACTCAGCCCTGGACCCGCCTCACCTTACGGTTCGTGGCAAGTCGCGCCGAGGATCAGATCCTGCTCAGTGTGGGCAACGGCGGAGCGTTTCATGGGAGGGCGTGGTTCGAGGGCGTCCATCTGGAAGAGATTCCCTCGTCCGAAGACGAATGGCCAGCGCGCGAGGCTGTCGAGACGTTCGGCCCGGCCTACCGCTATCCCGCCGCCGGCTGGATTTATCTCCACATTGAAGGCGAGCCCTACGAGCGAGGGTACCAGCATGGGCATTTGATGGCGCGCGCGATTCCTGAGTATCTCGAGCGTTGCGCCGCCGCTCTGGGTTCGAAAGAACACTGGGACGACTACCGGACCACAGCGAATGCCCTTTTTCTACGCGGCTTTGACCGTGAAATCCTGGAGGAGATGCGCGGCATCGCAGAAGGCGCCTCCGACGCAGGCGCCCGGTGGAACAATCGGCGGATTGATTTGCTGGACATTGTCGTAGCCAATACTACTGTCGAGATGGGCAAGCTTGCCTCTGCCGTTTCCACCACCCCAACCGGGCTCGAAGGCC
>JBEKQY010000356.1:0-2574 GCA_049519235.1 Candidatus Korobacteraceae bacterium
GCCGCTATAATCGCTTCATGGCTACCACGCCGGAAGCGCCGGTCGCGGCGCGTTCTAAGTACGAGCCGGTCATTGGGCTGGAAGTCCACGTCCAGCTCCTGACGAAGACGAAGATCTTCTGCGGCTGCTCGACCCAGTTCGGCGATCCGCCGAACACCAACGTCTGCCCAGTGTGTCTCGGACTTCCCGGCCCGCTGCCCGTGCTCAACCAGCGGGCGGTCGAGTTCGCGGTGCTGGCAGCGACGGCGTTGAACTGTCGCGTCAACCAGACATCGATTTTCGCGCGTAAGAACTACTTCTATCCCGACCTGCCCAAGGGCTACCAGATCTCCCAGTACGATAAGCCGTTGGCCGAGCACGGCCACATCGCGATCAAGACACCGAGCGGCCCCAAGCGTATCGGCATCACTCGCGTACACCTGGAAGAAGACGCGGGCAAGAGTCTCCACGATGGCCTGCCCGACAGCGGCGAGTGGACCTCGATCGACCTGAACCGCTCCGGCGTGCCCTTGATCGAGATCGTCAGCGAACCCGATATCGCCTCGCCCGACGAAGCTTACGAATACCTCACGCGCTTGAAGGAAATCATCCTCTACACCGGCGTCAGCGACTGCAACATGGAAGAAGGCTCGCTGCGCTGCGACGCCAACGTCAGCATCCGCCCGCGCGGGCAGCAGGAGTTCGGCACCAAGACGGAAGTGAAGAACGTCAACTCATTCCGCTTCATTCGACACGCGCTGGAATACGAGATCGAGCGCCACGAACAGGTGCTGGAGTCGGGCGGCAGAATCGAGCAGGAGACGCGTCTTTATAACGCCGCCGAAGGCAAGACCTACGGCATGAGATCCAAAGAGCAGGCGCACGATTATCGCTACTTTCCAGAACCTGATCTGCTGCCGTTGGTCGTCGATGACAAGTGGCGCGAGCAGATTGTCGCTCAGCTTCCCGAGCTGCCCGAGGCGAGGCGCGCGCGCCTGGTCGCGCAGTACAGCATCACCGAATACGACGCAGCGACATTGACCAGCACGCGATTGCTGGCTGATCAGTTTGAAGAAGCAGCGGCGGCGGCGAAGAACCCGAAGCGCGTGGCCAACCTGGTGCAGAGCGAGTTGATGGGCCGCCTAAAGGCCAAGGGACTGGAGATCGAGCAGTCGCCCATTTCGATGAGAGGCGTGGCTATGTCGGCCGACCTGGTGGAAAGCGGCGCGATCAGCGGAAAGATCCTGAAGGACCTCTATGATCTCGCCTTTGAGCGCGGCGAGGATTTCCCCGCGATCTATGCGAAAGAGAAGCCGCAGCAAATCACCGATACGGCGGCGATCGAGAAGATCATCGACGACGTAATCGCCGCCAATCCCAAGCAGTTGGAGCAGTATCGCGGCGGCAAGAAAACCGTCGTCTCCTACTTTGTGGGACAGGTGATGAAGGCCTCCAAAGGCCAGGCCAACCCCGCGCTGGTCAACGAGCTGCTGGCGAAGAAGCTGGAAGGATGAGCTGTACCCGTCAGGCAGGTTGGTTGCGCTCGCGATTTGTTACCCTGTTACCTTCCATGCGACTGCGGCTTTGTGGCCTAATCGGAGGTCTGGTGTCAACCGTGGCGCTTGCCGGGTGCGGCACTCCGGCGCGCCCTCGCTGCCGTCGCTGAACTTGCCGCTTGCGCCGACCGACCGATGCTCAACGCGGGGCGCAGCGCCGAATCTGCCAGACCATCACGGTCGCTCCTTGCGGCTGGGGCGGCAGAGCGCAATAGGTGTCTCGGTGAGCGGCAACGAATTGGCGCACCGCCGCCTCCGCCGCTTGCGGCCCGGAGGCCGGATCGTCCGGATTTCGCGCCGCCGGAGCGAGCAGCCATAGATTGTGCGGCTCAGGCGTTGGGAGTGGCTGGGCGAGCCTAGCTGCAGTTACAACCGGAGGCAGCGGCCGCGTATAAAGCTGGCGGTAGTAGTCGAACACAAAGCCCACGTACGGCTGCATGGCAATCTCATCCCCGGGCTCAACTCGCGGCAACAGGTACTGAATTGCCCCCCGCCAGTCAATGCTCGACTGCGGATGTCGCCAGTAGAACCCCAACCCGGAGGCAGACGTGATCAGTAGCAGCAGCAGCGCGAGCGCTCCGGCCGCTCGCGACCAGCGCATCACCTGCATCACCCCGGCGGCAGCCAACAGCACCCCGGCCGGAATGCAGATCGCCAGGAACCGCGGCACCCATAACGATTGCACAATGCCAAGCGCCGCCACTGCAGCAAGAGGCGCGAACAGCCAGGCGACCACAAATCGATAAGGCCAGGCGTCCTTCGTATGCCGGAGTGCGCAGCCGGCAGCGGTCGCCCACATTGCCAGATAGGGCAAAGCGCGCTCTTTGGTTGCTGTGAGGCTATACAAAACATTCAACGCCTGGCGCATGCTTGCTCTCGGGACCCAGCCCACAGGCGATTGCCGCGCATGCAGGACGTACACGATGGCGGGGAGCAGTACCACCGCGAGCCCTAAGCCTACTCGCCACCATACGGTTTTCATTTCGCGGCGCGTCAGCAGCACCAAAACCAGCTCGCCTGCGATCACCAGCCCCGCCAG
>JBEKQY010000357.1:0-4370 GCA_049519235.1 Candidatus Korobacteraceae bacterium
TAAATTCCAAACACATACCCTAAACTACCCACATCATAAAACCTAAGTACATTGCCGTAAAGGTCGATCGCGACGAGCGGCCTGACGTGGACAGCCGCTATCAGCTTGCCGTCTCGGCCATCTCCGGCACCGGCGGCTGGCCGCTCACTGTTTTTCTCACGCCCGATGGCCGCCCATTCTATGGTGGAACGTATTTTCCGCCGGTCGATCAGTGGGGACGGCCGGGCTTCCAGAAAATTCTGCTGGCCATCGCCGCTGCTTGTCGCGAGCGCCGCGACGAGGTTCTGAAGTCCGCCGACGAAGCCATGAACGTGCTGACCAATGCGGAGAGCTTCGCTGGCCGCCAAACCGAGTTTTCTCCGCGCCTGGTCGGCGTGATGGTGCAGTCGGCGCTGCCCATCTTCGACGAGAAGAACGGCGGCTTCGGCAGCGCGCCCAAATTTCCTCATCCGGCCGCGCTTGATCTGCTGATGGACTGGTATGTCCGCACCCGCGAGGAGCGTGTCGCCACTGTCGTCACCACCACGCTGACCAAGATGGCGCAGGGCGGCGTGTATGACCAGCTTGCCGGCGGCTTTCATCGCTACTCGGTCGACGAGCACTGGACGGTCCCGCACTTCGAAAAAATGTCGTACGACAACTCGGAGCTGCTGAAGAACTACGTGCACGGCTATCAGGTCTTCGGCTTCGAGTTCTACGCGCACGTGGCGCGCGACATCATCCGCTGGATGGACGAGTGGCTCAGCGACCGCGTCCATGGCGGCTTCTACGCCTCGCAGGATGCCGACATCAACCTCGACGACGATGGCGATTACTTTACCTGGACGCGCGATGAGGCCAAAGCCGTCCTGACCGACGAGGAATTCGAGGCCGCAGCTCTGCATTACGACATCGAGCCGACGGGCGAGATGCACCACAATCCCGCCAAGAATGTGCTGTGGGTGCGAGCGCTGCCGGAAGAAGTCGCCTCGCGCTTGGGCGTTGATGTGTCCAAGGCGCTCGATTTGCTCGCTTCGGCAAAGACGAGGCTGTACGCCGCGCGTCTAAAGCGTCCAACGCCGTTCGTCGACAAGACGGTCTATGTGGGCTGGAACGCGATGTGCGTCTCTGCGTACTTGCAGGCGGCGCAGGTGCTGCAACTTGATAACGCGCGCAAGTTCGCACTGCGCTCGCTCGATCGTATCCTGTCGGCTGCCTGGGACGAAGACCGCGGCCTGTCCCACGTCGTCGCCTATGCCGACGCAAATGCCGGCAAGCGCTTCATCCGCGGCATGCTGGATGACTATGCCTTCACCGTGCTGGCTTGCCTCGACGCCTACGAGGTCACCGGCGACATGAGCTATTTTAATTTTGCGCGACGGATTGCCGACGAGATGATCGCGCGCCTCGCCGACTCGGCTTCTGGCGGTTTCTTCGACACGGAGGCGTCGCTGGAAGAAAAGCTTCAGCTCGGCGTGCTTTCCACCCGGCGCAAGCCGTTCCAGGATACGCCGACGCCCGCCGGAAATTCCAGCGCAGCGATCGCACTTCTCCGGCTTCATGCTTATACCAATGACGCGAGGTATCGCCAAACGGCGGAGCGCACGCTGGAAGTCTTCGCCGGCGCTGCCGAGCAGTTCGGCATTTACGCAGGAACTTACGGGATCGCGGCGACCTGGCTGTCGCGGCCGCATACCCAGGTGATCGTGATTGGAGAAGATGATAACGCCGCTGCGCTGTTGCAGGCCGCGATCGCGCCGTTCGCAGTCAACAAATCCGTGTTGCATCTGACCGACAGCGAAGCGGTAGCGCAGAACCTGCCGCCGGTGCTCGCGGAAACCGTCCCAAGTCTGCCGGCCCTGAAGCAAAAGCCGTCAGTGGCAATCGTCTGCACGAATTTCGCCTGCCAGCCGCCCGTCGATAATCCGGAAGAACTATCGAAGATGCTGCGGGAGGCCATCTCCTCGAAATGAGACTACAGGCGGCCGAGCTGGAGCAGTCTTCGGCCAACCAGCGCATACCAGATCACAAGCAAAAGTCCGGCACTGGCCGCAACCATCATTCCCAAGCCGCTCGACACCGGCACAAATACGATCTCGACCACCATTAGCAGCGCATTGCCCAGCATCCCTGTGCAGGCGGTCGCTTTGCTGAAAGTCCTGCCTTTCAGCATGACCGCGGAGACCACCACGCAAGCAAATTCGATGAGGAGGACACCGGCACGGCTTTTTCCTTCAGCCAGCATCGCCTGCCCCACTGCGGCTAATGAAGATCGCTGCGCTTCGGTAGCAGCATTGGCGTATTGGTGGCTAAGGGAAAGCATGGAAAAGGCCCTGCTGCCTGCGAGGTAGACCGCGATTCCTACGAAGAAAAGGACCGTGCCAAACGCCGCGTAACCTTCGTTGTCGTGCCTAAGGGCGAAGTAGACGGCAAGGATCGTCGGGGCCAATAGCGCCGCCGCAACTATGTTCAAGAAGCCAAGGTTCCGGAGTCCAATAAACCAGTGGCTTTGAAGGAGTGTGAACCAGTCGATGACCGTGATGGTGTGTTGCGTGGCCTGTGCGACGGCATTCCTTCTGCGCGGGTTACCTTCCCTCTTGTCACCTACCGCAACTACCTCCGTGTTGTGAGGTCAGAACTCCGGCAGCAGCCCTAAGCGTCTCGTTCCAGCAAGCGCCGTCGGAATTGGAATACTGATAGGTCTCCGAGTTCGTCTGGTGAGAGGTATGGGCATTGCCGGAAGAATCCACGTAGAGGTCATCGGTCGGCGTAACGTCGTCCGAAAAGCTGCTGGAGTACGTGGTGTGGCCGTTCAACCTCACCAGCACATTCTTGGTGAATCCCTGTTGGATCTCAGTGTTCTGCTCGTAGGATCCATCGGCATTGAAAGTGAAAGCATAGAACAGAGTCAGCGGCCAGGAGAATTGCGTGCTGTTGGTGGTAACGTTGCCGCCGGCGCGCGTGGTGGTGGAGGAAGAGATATTAGTCGTTTGGAATACGTCCTGGTCGTCGATGGTGCCATCTTCCTTGACGTAATACAGCTGCCCGTTATCGAAGTCGATGCTCTGCACTACCTTGGTATCCACGTTTCCATGCGAGGTTTCGACGTAGCCCTCAACCGTGAAGCCGCGGTTCGACGTATCGGATATGGTCCCATAAGCGTAGGTGCCGTTGTCCGTGATGTGCGCGCGCACCATCGGATCAGGCTGGCCGATGGTGTTGGTAGTCACCCGGCCGGTCACTTGCCTCGAACCCAAATCCTGGTACAGGAGCAGATTCGCGGTCGCGGAAAAATACTGGTCCGCGTTGTACACACTGACCGCAACGGTATGCTGCTGGCCATTGCTCAACACTCCGGCAAAAGGAGTCAGGTCCACACGGTAGGGCTCGAAGTTGAGCGTGTGTACACCGGGAATGGGTTGCCACAGGAAAGGATCGATGCCGCCGGTAAAGATCCAGGGATAGATGGGAGCGACGCCGGCCGGCGTTCCGTCGATGCTGACTTCAGCCTCGCGGAAGGCGGTCGACGGGCAACTGAACAGCTCGCTGGCAATATTGTTGGGAGCGCAGGTGTACCAGAACTCGTCTTCCTGCTGGCCCTGGGCGAACACGTCGAGATAGGCGCGCTCGACGTTCGTGGGCAGGGTGAAGGTCCCGGTGAGCTGGTCGCTGGGAGTATTGAGCGCGACCGTCCCGCCGGTTGGGCCAGCTGACATCGGCAATACGACATTGGCTGCGGGCGGCGGATTCTGACCGTGCTCCAGAGGATAGAACTGGAGATAGGCGCTGCCATGATAGTGGCTGGTGAGTCCACTCTCGATTATGTTGAACAGGTCGACCATGCCCGCTTGCGGTATGGTGAACAGCGGGCTGAGTTCGGTCAGATTACTTTCCGTGTGCCAGCGGCGCACGAAGTTTGACGAGGGCTCGGCCGTCGTTCCAAAGAAAATGACAGAGCCGCCAATCCAGATGTTCGTGGTGCGATCATACTGCACCCCCGCGTCCACCGACCAATCCGCCTCAAACACTACCGCGGCCCACGGTCCTGGACATCCGGACGGAGGCGTGTAGTTGAAGTACTGTGGGCTGTAATTGGCGAAATCGTAATTCTGGAATAACGTCACCGTGCAGGGAGTAGTAGTCGGTCGCGGCACCGGCGCATTCGCCGTGACGGTTTGGGGCGAGCCGACCACCGGAGTGCTCGGAGCAACGTAATTCTGCGCGACCGCCGCGCAGGTCAGCAGCAATGCCACGATAATAAAGCCGGCGATCTGAATGGGCTGAAACGAAGAGGCACGAGACATAAGGACACTCCTTGGCTGAGCACGCAGCCTGTCGCGCACAACGGACGGAAACAGGATAGTGCGTTTGCGGCAACTTCTACAAGCGGC
>JBEKQY010000358.1:0-2542 GCA_049519235.1 Candidatus Korobacteraceae bacterium
TTGCGATGGTCATCAAAATGACCATCGCAACTCCCGCATTCATAGCTCCACCTGAGACGCCGGGCTAAAGCCCGGCTCTTCCAGCTTACATCCCCGGCTTGTCCTGGCTTTGCGGTTGATAAGGCGTCTGTAGATACTTCCGCGCGGTGTCGAGCGCGTTCTGCGTGTTGTCGTTGGTCTGTAGCGCCTGGCGGTATTCGTTGGTGGCGCGCTCGCGCTGCCCCGTCAGGTCGAAAATCATGCCCAACTGAATGTGGCTCCAGACCTCGGTCCAGCGCGGCTCGCCATCGCCGTTCAGCGCCTCGCGGTAGGCGTTCGCGGCCGACTGATAGTTGTGCTGCTGGAAGAAAACTTCGGCGATGCGATAGTGCGCCAGAGAACTGTTCCGGTTGATGTCGAGCGCCTTCTGATATTCCTTCAGCGCCTCGGTCAGGTCGCCCTGCTCAACGTCCTGCTGGCCGCGCATGATCGACGTCCGCACCTGAAGGTCTTGCGAGTTTTGCAGCACCTGATTCGTCGGGTCGATGGAGATGCGGCGCGGCCTTCCGAAAGTGTCCACCGAGTAAGCCGAGTTCGTTCCTTCCACCTCAATCCGCTTGGTTTCGGTCTTGCCGTCGGTGTCGATCCGCAGCTCCACCGGCATGCGGAACAGGTCCATGTCCTGCGAAATCTCGCCCACCACGCGGAAGCCTTTCGCAGTGCGATACACGGTGTATTTGTTCTTGAACTCGGGCGCGCCCGTCGAATCCAGCCACTGGGTGAAGAACCAGGTGAGCTGCTGTCCCGAAGCCTGTTCGGCTATTTTGCGGAGGTCATCCACCGTCGCCGTCTTGCCGGAGTATTGCGACACAAATGTGCGCATCGTCTTGTCGAACGCTTCCTCGCCGATGACCCAGCGCAGCATCGCCAGAATCATGCCACCCTTGTCCGTTACCAGCGATTGAAACTCTGGCGAGAAAGTGTCCAGCCTGCCCACATCGGCCAGCGGCACCGCGACATACGCCAGCGCGCCGACGGACATGTCCTTGGTCACCTCCTGAAAGCCGGCTTCGCCGGCGACGTGCTCCACGTACAGCGCTTCGGAGTAGCGCGCCGCACCGTCGCTGATCCACCAATCGTTCTTGGTCGCGGAACTTACCATGGTCCCAAACCACTGGTGCGCGATGTTGTTCGCCAGCAGCCGGTAGTTTCCTTTTTCCGTGAAGTAACGCCCAGCCAAAGCCGCGATCTCCGGCGCCCAGGCCGACGGAACGCTGTCATCCGGCAACTCCACGACGCTGAGGTTCTGGTTGAATGGCGGGCCGTAGAGCGTGGTGAAAAAGAAAAACTCCTTGGTGGCGAGATCGGCGTAATTGGTGGCAGCAGCCTTATGCTCCGCAGTCGTGTAGACGTTGATATTCAGGCCGCCTTCCGTGCTCTTGGTCTGCACAAACTTGCCGATGAGAACCGTCCCCGGAAAGCATGGCCGGTCTTCATAGGTAAACGTAAGGGTTTGTCCGCCGGCGGGCGTGGCAAGGCGAGTGAGCGTATCTTGCGGCTGGCCCTTGCGCCCAGGCGTGCTCTTCGGTGTGTTTTCTGCTTCGACTTCATGTCCCGGCGCGGCGCTTCCCTTGCCGCTCGCAATCACCGTGTATCCGGGCGGAACGCTGACGCTGATGGTTGCGGTGAAACGGTTAGTGCCGTAGCCGGCCATGGGAAACCAGCGTCCCGCATAGAGAAGATAGGTAATCGGATCGCCAATGTAGGCGAGCTTTAGTCCGGGAACCGGACTGTCGTCGGCGGATTGGATGGCTCCCTCGTACTCGAAGATTAGCGTGTCGGAGCTGCCTTTGGTGAGCGTGGCAGGAAGCGAGATGCGCACTGTCGAGTCCGAGCTGACCCGTTCGACCGGCATCGACTGACCATTGGCATCGATCACGCGCGTCGGACGCAGCGCGTTGTGCAGCTCGAAGGTCGCGATGTTGATGTCCTCGAGGGCGGTGAATCTGACGCGGGCCTGCGCCTTGAGCTGGTGGGTTTGCGGCGTGACGACGGCGTGGATGATGTAATCGTCGACCTGGATGCGCGGCTTCTCCGCCGCCAAACAAGTCGCAACCAATATCGACACACCGGCTACGAGAACGCGTCCCAGGGACCTTGCCGCATTACGCATTGGGGACAAAACTCCTGCTCTGCTCGCCTGTATAGATGATGATAAATGATAGAAAATCCGCATGGAAAGTGCGCTTCTCACAGTTCGTCGCTTCCCGGAGCGCTTGTTGGAACACGGAGGTCATGGAACATCTTGAGCGCCGATATCGACACCCGGGTTGTATCAGGGCACGGCTTCAGCCGTGCCGCAACGGTCGACTTTAGACTTTGGGCTTTAGCCCCCGAGATTTTCCTTGCAGGGGCTAAAGCCCTAATTTCTGAACTTCTATTCGGCACGACTGAAGTGTCTGCGTGAGAACCGTGCCCGATAGTTCGCACACATTGCTCTTGCGGTCTGGCGGTAGTGTCGAATTCCGTGATCTCCGCGGTTATGGGCGGCCCAGGTGGTACA
>JBEKQY010000359.1:0-3407 GCA_049519235.1 Candidatus Korobacteraceae bacterium
GGCGGCTTCACAGGGATGGAGCTTAACATTTCAAAATGCTACGGTTCTCCCTCCGAATACGGGAACCCCTTTTGAGGATGCAAGCGGCACTTGGCAGTTCAACTACTCGGGAACTGCGGCTAACCCAGCGCCCTCTGGTACGGCAGTGCTCACATTCTGGGAGAAGCTGTTTGGTGCTCAAGTCACCTTCAAGTATGGCTCCATTACCATTAATGGTGTTCCGTGCTCTGGCGCTTCGGGGATGGGGCTTATCGTTAAATCAGGCGCATAGCTCCGCTATTGGATGACTAGCGCGTGGAACTTTTCGTTCTGGTGTAGAGGGTCGAAATCCGGTGTGTCCCTGATAATCGTGCGCGAGGAGGATCGAATGTCTCTAGGTCGGCGTTGTTTCGTAACGATGGTTGTGCTCTCTGTTGCCACTTTTTCGGCTTGCAAGTACGGGGGCATCAAACTCAAGGAGACTGCGACAGGTATCTCGCTTACAGCCCCGAACACCACCTGCCTTCAAAATGGGGTTGGAGGCACTAATTTGACGATGGGTCCGGATGGAGTGTCCTGGTCCACAACGCCAAGCAGTGCCACTATCGAAGTGCACTTCGCCGCGGGCTGTGGATTTCCGTCATGTGACTTCCCCGCCCAGACGGGCCCTGTACCTTCGGGTCCTTCAAGCCTGCCAGATGGAGTGAGCATTACCTACACTCACATTAAGCTTAATGGGCAAGAATGCCAGGTGAACAATGGTGTCGGCAGTGCTGGCCTGATCATGCATAGGTAGTTTCAGAGCTTCATGGCTTAGTAGCGGTCAGGGCTTTAAATTCCTGATTCTGCTGCAGCGCCATAAAGTCCGGCGAATCGCGGATAATCGCCCGGGAATAACCTGCGTCTGCGGCCTTCTTTAGGTAAGTAAGAGTCTGCTCCGTGTCGCCGAAGTGGTTGTAGACGAGAGCTGCGCGGAACAATACTTCGCCATCGCTGGGGGCCAGCTCCAGAGCACGTTTGAGTTGGGATAATGCTTGCTGACGGTTATCCAACAACCTGGAAGTAGCGATGGAGACCGCCCGGCGATAGTTAACTGCGGATTCCTGACGCCGGTCAGGACTCCAGTACAGCGCGTTTCCAAGATTCCCCCAGATCTCTGAGTTTCCTTCATCCAGTTTCAACGCTTGTTGCTGTGCCGCTATCGCCTCCGGAAAGCGGTGCATAAGGATATAGGCATAGCCCAGATTGTTGTACGCGTCGGCATCCGGTCGAAGATCGATGGAACGCTGAAAGGCCTGGATTGCATCCTGGTACCGTCCCTGGGTCACGTAAGCGCCCCCCAGGTTGGAGTAACCCACATAATTGTCCGGCGCTAACCCGGTCACCTTCTGGAACATCTCCGCCGCTTTGGAATATTGTCCCTGGTTGTAATAAAAGATCCCAAACCAGTTATAGACAGCCCAGTAGTTCGGGCGCAAAGCAACAGCTTGTTTATAAGCTGGCTCTGCTGCTGCTGGGTTGCCGAGTTTTTCGTAGGCCAGCGCCAGTTGCCCCAAAGTGTTTCCACTTTCAGGATTAAGTTTCAGGGCACGTTGGTAAAGTGCCACTGCCTCCTCATACTTGCCAGTGCTGAAAGAGACGTTCCCGAGACAGGCTTGCCCCTCTGCCATCCGTGGATTCAGCGACACGGCCTGCTTGCAATTCTCGGAAGCCTTGGCGAGCCATGACTTAGCTTTGTTTAACTGGTCATAACCTATCCAATAGGCTTCTCCCAGCCCCGCATATGCGGGCGCGTAATTGGGATCAACCTTCAGTGCCTGGTTGAATTCGGCAATGGCATTGTCGATATTTTCCGACTTCTCGTACTCCTCCAGATACCCGCGTCCGCGAATGTAAGCTTCGTAGGCCACGGGCTGAGTGTCAGGATGAGTCGCCGGAGAGGGTTGCGGCTGCATTTTGATGCGAGCGTCAGCCAGCATGTCTAGCGCGGCGTTCACGGTGTCGTCTTGCAAACTGAAGATGGCGTTCACATCCCTGGTAATGGTGCGCGCGCCGATTTGACGCCCAGTCTTCGAATCCACCAGATTGCAGGTAATGCGCAACTCGTCTCCCGATTGCTGGAGGCTGCCTTCCAGCACCATGTCGGTACCAAACTCGCGCCGGGCATCGGCGGCGCTCTTCACTCCTTTCTCGCTCAGCTCGTGCGGCGAAACTACCTGCACCGCGTCGTCATGGCCGACTTCCACCAGCTTGGTGGCGACCGTTTCCATCAGGCCGACGCCCAGGGCGCTGGTCGCAGAATTCTCTCCGATAGCGTCAAAGGGCAATACCGCCATGATTTTCTGGTGGGCTTCGGCCTTGGGCGGCCGCCACAGGAAGACGGCGAGGGCAATTAAGATCACCACCAGCGCAGCGGTTAGCGATCCCCAAACTTTTCTTCTCGTGGCAGGCGTCAGATGGGATGACCATCTTTCGCTCTGGATCGCCACATTTTGATCGGTGGGGAAACGCGACAGCTCAGCCAGCAGATCGCTGGCTGACTGGTAACGCCGGCTTGGGTCCTTCTCCAGGCACTTCAGGATGATGCCCTCGAGATTAAGCGAGAGATCGGGTTTCCTCTGCCGCGGCGCCGGTGGAACGGACTGAAGAATTGCCTCCCACAGCATCTGCCCGCGTTGAGGGAACGGCCTGGAGCCGGTAGCCATCTCATAGAGAACTACGCCGGCAGAGTAAATGTCGGAGCGCGTGTCCGGTTCCTGGCCCTGTAGCTGCTCCGGGGCCATGTAGGGCAGAGTTCCCGCAAAACCCGGCGTCTCCATGGCGACGGTCGAGGTCCCGGTGAGAGTCTGGGCATCCGGTGCGGCAAAGAGCTGGGCTAGACCGAAATCAAGGATCTTGAGCACATTTTCCGGCGTGACGCGCAGATTGCCGGGCTTGAGGTCGCGGTGAATGATCCCTTGGGCGTGGGCGGCTGCCAGTCCGCTGGCCAGTTGCAGTCCGAGTGAAATGACCTCTTTCTCGGAGAGGGCGCCGCGATGCAGGCGGTCGTCAAGCGATGTTCCCGCAACGTATTCGATGACCAGATAGTCCAGGCCGTGTTCGGAATGGAAGTCGTAAACCGCCTCGACATTGGGGTGGTTGAGCCGGCCCAGGATCAAAGCTTCGCGGCGAAAACGCCGGCTGGCTGCGGGGTCAATCAGGGTCTCGGCATTGAGCAGCTTGACCGCCACGTCACGTTGCAGCCGCTCGTCGCGCGCACGGTACACCACGCCCATGCCGCCTTCACCGATTCGCTCGATCAGGCGAAAGTGGCCGATGATGGTCTCCGAGGTCGGCCGCAGCACGTACGGCTCTTCCAGTTGCTTGCCGCCGGCCATCGTGACCACCGCCAGCTCCGGCGAGAAGCCCTCGACATGCTCGGCTTCCTT
>JBEKQY010000360.1:0-3873 GCA_049519235.1 Candidatus Korobacteraceae bacterium
GCTGGGCTAACTTCTACCGCGCCGACGGCGCTCCGTCCTCCGGTTCTACGTCCAGCGAAAACAAGAATCTGGAATTACGCCCGCGCTTGCGGCTCGCTCATAGATCTTCTTAGCGTCTTGGCCAATTGCTAATTGCCAATCGCTAATCGCTAATCGCTAATCGCTAACTGCTAACTGCTAATTGCTAATTGCTAATTGCTAATTGCTGCTCTTAATTAAACGGCCTTCTCTGTCGCCGGAACTCGCGCTCATCGTCTTCGTCGCTCAGGCGCGGCTTCTCGCGCGGCGGCTGCTTTTCCCCGGCGGTGAAGGTTCGCTCTTCGCTGCGGCCGATGCGCTTGTGGGCATACAGCCCTTCCAGAACGAACTCCGCTCCCGACACAATCAGCTCCGACGGCTCCTTGCCGCTGAGACCGAGCGCGCTCAGCTTGTCCAGCAGTCCCTGGATGCCGCGCAGCTTGCCCAGCATCTCCTGCGCGCTGGCGGCATCGCGCAACTGGATCTCACCGCCCAGATCGAACCACTGCACCACCTGGTTCATGTTGCTGCCGTGGAAATACTTGTCGTAGCTGCGGGCGACGGCGGCGCGGATGATCTCGCGCACGACGTTGTCCGCGCCCTTAAGTTCTCCTTCGTATTCCAACTCCAGCTTGCCGGTCATCGAAGGCATAGCGGCGTAGATGTCGCCGACGCGCGGCACCACCAGCTTCTCGCCCGAGCGAATCGCCCGCCGCTCCGCATTCGAGATCACGTTTTCCATCGCGCTGATCGGCAGGCGCTGACTCACGCCAGAGCGCTTGTCGATGCGCTTGTCCTCGCGCGCCACGAACGCGATCTGCTCAATCACCTGGCTCACGAACTCCGGAACCTCCAACGGATGACCGTTGCGTTCTGTCCACGCTTCCTGCGCGGTAATGGCAATGCCTTCGTCGACGGTCGCAGGGTAATGGGTGCGAATCTCGGAGCCGATACGGTCTTTGAGCGGCGTGATGATTTTGCCGCGCGCCGTGTAGTCCTCGGGGTTGGCGCTGAAGACAAGCGCTACGTCGAGAGGCAGACGCACCGGGTAGCCCTTAATCTGCACGTCGCCTTCCTGCATGATGTTGAACAGGCCAACCTGAATTTTGCCGGCTAGGTCGGGCAGCTCGTTGATGGCAAAGATGCCGCGATTGGCGCGCGGCAGTAGTCCATAGTGGACGGTATACTCGCTGCCGAGTACGTAGCCCCCCTTGGCTGCCTTGATGGGATCGATGTCGCCGATCAGGTCGGCGATGGTCACGTCGGGGGTCGCCAACTTTTCGACATAACGCTCCTCGGGCGTCAGATAAGCGATGTCAGCATCGTCGGGATTGTTGGCAAGCAGTTCGCGGCAGCGGTGGCAGATGGGCCGGTACGGGTCGTCGTGGATCTCGCACCTGCTCAGAAACGGCAGTTGCGCATCGAGAAGGCTGGTGAGCGCGCGCAGGATGCGGCTCTTCGCCTGCCCGCGCAATCCCAGCAGAATGAAATTATGGCGAGAGAGAATGGCATTGATGATCTGCGGCACCACCGTGTCGTCGTAACCGACGATGCCGGGAAAAATGGGGCCGCCGCCGCGCAGCCGCGCCATCAGGTTATCGCGCATCTCGTCCTTGACACGTCGGTTGCGCAACCGCTCTTCGCAGAATTGCCGGCTGCGGCGAAGCTCGGCCAGAGTTTGCGGAAGATTGCTCAAGGGCTGGTCACCTCCGGGGTCACGGCCGCCCTGTTCCAACGGCAGGCCGAAACAATTGCGGATGTTGGTATTCTACGCCAGTGAGCGTCACACCCGAGGGTGCGAGAAATCACCAGGCGAGTGGTTGACGGCCGCGGCGGAGAAAGCGGTCAGATTCGAGCCGGTTGAGCTTGTTTAGTCGCGCTCCAGCTCATCTAACATGGCTTCCATTTCGGAGAGAGCGTGCTGATTGCGAGTGCGCCGAGCGCAGTCGATGCCCTGCCGCAGCATCGCACGCGCCTCTTCCGTGCGTTCGGCATGGGCCAGCGTCTGGGCGGCCATGAAGTAGCCGTTCGTATAGTCGGGATGCGCCGCCAGCAGATCTTGAAACTCAGCCAGGGCAGCGTTCTCCTGTAATCGATGATCGCATGACAAAGGCGCGCTTTGAAAGACCGTTGTATCCCGGAGTGGATGCAATGAAGGCCGGCCAGTACAATTGCCATTTGATTTCGCTTGCGAGGAGCTCGTGGCCTGTCCCTTCTTCATGCCGGATTCTCGACTTGACTCGGATTGGCCTTTTCCGCAGCGTCTTCCTCTGGGCGCGGGATGGGCGGGAACGTGTACCGCGCCCGGTCACGAGGGCGTCCGTCCGCGGGAAGAAGATCTCAAGTCGGGTTGCAACCTCGGCTACGCGAAGACGTGCAACCGTCTTCCTGCCGAGCGCCACGCCGACGCCGTGCGCTTTGTGCTGGGAGAAGAGCGCGATGGAATCGTCCGCGTGCTGTTCGTCTGCGAGCGGGCATATCTGCCGGCCAGCCACGGCGAGCTGTTGTATGTGAAGGCAAGCGGGACGTGGCTCCAGGGACATGAGAACGCGTGCGTGCAGCGCATGGCCGAGTGCTATGTCCAGGCGCAGATGGAGCGGCGGGTGCTCTCGAAACTTGAAACTTGAAACTTGAAACTCAATCGCTATGGACGATAAGCAGAACCTAAATTTACGACCGAGGCCGGTGAGCGAGTCGAAGTCCGAGATGATTGAACTCGTTTTGCCGAACGACACCAACCCGCTGGGAGCGCTGCTGGGCGGCCGTTTGATGCACTGGATCGACTTGGCCGGGGCCCTGGCGGCGCACCGTCATTCGCACTCCTACGCCGTGACCGCTTCGATGGACCACATCGATTTTCTGGTGCCGGTGCACGTCGGCGACATGGTGATCTTGCAGTCGGCGGTCAACCGCGTCTTCCACACCTCAATGGAGGTCGGGGTGAAAGTTTTGGTGGAAAACTACATTTCCGGCACCCGGCAGAAGGTCGCGGCCGCCTACCTGACGTTTGTTGCCGTTGATCGTCATGGCAGGAAGCTGGAAGTGGCGCCTGTGATTCCTGAGACAGAAGACGAAAAGCGGCGCTATGAAGGCGCGCTGCGCCGTCGCGAGGCTTCCCGCGCCGAACGCGAGCGCAGAATTTCGGCCAGGAGGTAAGTATTGCGTCGTTTAACTGTAGTGTTCGCTGTCTTAATCGGCTTGTTCTCGTTCGAGATCGCGGCCCAGCAGAAAGAAGCTGAGCCGAAAAGCGAGTCCGCCCCAGAGCAGACGGTGGAGAAATCCGCCAAGCTGAAGTCCCCGTCCGAAACGGCCAAGCCCAGCGAGGCGCAAAAGGAAACTCCGCCAGTGGTGACTCATCATGAGATCCACGTAGGCGGGCGAGTACTGCATTACACCGCAACTACGGGCCTCATGCCCATCCGCAACGCCGAGAACGATGAGATCGAGGCCAACATCTTTTTCGTCGCCTACACGCTTGACAATGCGGGTCCCAATCGTCCGCTGATGTTTTCCTTCAATGGCGGGCCGGGCTCGGCATCGGTGTGGCTGCACATGGGGGCGATCGGTCCGCGGCGCGTTAAGATGCTGCCCGACGGCAGCATGCCGCCGCCGCCGTTCGAACTCATGGACAACCCGCAGACCTGGCTCGACCAGACTGACTTGGTATTCATCGATCCAGTCGGTACCGGCTACAGCCGTGCCACTAAGAAAGAGTATGCCAAGAAGTTCTATGGAGTAAAGGGCGACATTTCTTCCGTTGGGGACTTCATCCGTCTGTATTTAAGCCGCTATGAGCGCTGGACCTCGCCGCTTTTCCTGGTGGGCGAGAGCTACGGTACGACCCGCGCCGCCGGA
>JBEKQY010000361.1:0-2931 GCA_049519235.1 Candidatus Korobacteraceae bacterium
GCGCGGCGATAGAGTCAGGCTGGCGCGACTTGGGGCTTGCGCTCCTCTTCGATTCTTCGTCCTGGCTTTCTCGCGAACAGCAGCCACTCGTTCCACCACCTTCGGAAATTCCTAACCCGGAATGATACGAAACATCCGGCTTGTTTAGAGTCCTTCTTGTGTTGTTTAGAACAGACAGCACGGTTTTGTCCATGCCTCTGTTCGATCTTCAATACGGAGTTCGGCTCGCCAGGGCGGACGGATGATATCTGATAGCTAGAACAACTCCTGCGCGTTGTACAACAGTTGCCCATTCACCAGATGCGCCTCTGCCATGAGTTTGTGGGGACGCGGCGAGTACTTGTCGTTAATGTGCAAGACAGTGTGGCCGTGAGCAGTGAGGTAGTCGCTGACCAGCATACGATGGCATTGGAAGTACACCCGCTCCGCGCACATGATTGCAGTATTGCTCTGCTCCGCCAGCATCAGCAGGCGTGTTATCGCCTGGCCAAACTCCGGCGTCAGCATATAGTCTGCATAGTTGCGGAAAGAGTCGCTGCGCAGGCCGGCGTTGGGCGAGTCATCGCGGACCTTCTTGCGACGACCGCCGAATTCCTTCATCCACACGTACGCGATGCCGTGTTTCGGCAACTCAAGTTCGAGCGACTCGCGGTTGAAGTGCGGCAGCCGGCGTGACATGGGAAATGCGCGGATATCGACCAGCGTGGCGACGTGGTGGGCCTGCAGCACAGCGATGAGCTCGTCGAGCGTGCGAGTGGAGTGGCCGATGGTGTAGACCGTCGCCATTCAATGGGAAATGCTTTCCAGGGCGGCAATAATCATCGCATCCTGCGCCGGCTCGACCGTGCGCAGGTCGAGGAGCACGCGGTCGTCTTCGACGCGTGCAATGATCGGCATCTCCCACTGCCGCAGTCGCCCCAGCATCTCACCGGGTGACAGCTTGCCGCGCTTTACAGCCAGCGCCCGCGATGGCAGCGTCGAACCGGGCGCTGCGCCGCCGCCGAGCACCGAATGGGATTCCACAACTTCAATTTCAAGTTGAGGAGAACGGATTTGCAGTTGTCGCGCCATGTGCTCGGCGCGATGCTGTAGCTCTTCTTCGCTGACGCGCAGCATGCGCAGCGCCGGAATCGAATCGTAATCTTCGCGCAGATAGGCGAGCAGCGTCGCCTCCAGCGCTGCGTAGAACATCTTGTCGACACGCAGCGCGCGGAACAGCGGATTGGAGCGGATCTTCGCGACTAACTCGCGGTCGCCGCTGACGAGGCCCGCCTGCGGACCGCCCAGCAGCTTGTCGCCGCTGTAGGTCACGACGTCGATGCCGGCGCGCAGGCTGCCGGCGATCATCGGCTCGCCGTGCACGCCAACCTGGCGGAGATCGAAAAGCTCGCCGCTGCCCAGGTCTTCCATCACCGGAATGTTGTGCTTGCGGCCAAGCGCGGCCAGCTCTTCCAGCGACGGCTGTTCGGTGAAACCGACAATCTGGAAATTGGAGCGATGAACCCGCAGCAACAGTTTCGTTCGGTCGGTGATCGCGCGCTCATAGTCGGTGAGGCGAGTGCGATTGGTGGTGCCGACCTCGCGCAGCACGGCGCCAGACTTTGCCATCACCTCCGGAATACGAAACGACCCGCCAATCTCGACGAGTTCGCCGCGCGAGACGATGACTTCGCCGCCCTCGGCCAGTGAATTCAGCGCCAGCAGCACGGCGGCGGCATTGTTGTTGACGACAATGGTTGAGACTTCGCGCTCGGCGGTGTTCAACAACTTCGCAAATAAGCGGCTGACGTGAACGTCTCGTTTGCTGCGCTCGCCGGTAGAGAGATCGAACTCGAGATTGGAATAGCCTTGCGAAACTTCAGTGACGTGCCGTAGCGCGTCCAAGCTGAGCGGCGCACGTCCAAGGTTGGTGTGCAGGATGACCCCGGTGGCGTTGACGACCGGATGTCGCTGCATGGCCGAATCGATGCGCCAATGTCTGCACAGCTTCAGTGCGCAGTAGTTCATCAACCGAGGGAAGCAGACGGAAGAGGTCGACGTTGGTGTGGCCTGTCATGGGAAAAACGGTGGAACATAACTTTACATTACTGCGCTTTGTACACCCACTCGACGAACAAAGTCTCAAACTCCTCGCGCGTATAAATACCCTTGTCGATCAGGAGTGTATTCATGGCATAGACCGTTGCCTTGAAAGCTTCGTCTCTTGACGCAAGGTTCAGTGCCTCCTCGAATGACATCGCAACTCCCCCGCAGCAGCCTGACTGTAAGCATTAAACCATGAGAGAACAACTGTTGCGACCGAGAGTCAGGAGTAATTCGCTTGCTTTCGCTAACCGAGATTTCATGAGAATCACCCCACTTCAACTAATCCATACCGCCGATTCCAGTGGCTGCGAAGGTGGTTCACGGCGCGGGCGATCTCCTCATGCGTGACAGCGGCGTTTGGGCCCGCAAGGACATAGCGCGCCTCTTTGCGCGCGGCCTCCAGCAGATCGCGATCGCGCAACAAGTTCGCAACACGAAAATTTGGGATGCCCGCCTGGCGGGTGCCGAAGAACTCGCCCGGGCCACGCTGTTCCAGATCAAGCTCGGCGATCTCGAATCCGTTCTGGGTGCGCACCATCGCGTCGAGACGTTGCTGCGCCTCCACGGAAACCTTTCCGCCGGTCATTAGGACGCAATAGGATTTGGCAGCGCCGCGCCCGATGCGTCCGCGCAATTGATGAAGCTGCGAAAGGCCGAAGCGCTCGGCGTGCTCAACGACCATGACGTTGGCATTGGGCACGTCCACGCCAACTTCGATCACAGTCGTCGAGACCAGCACATCGATTTCGCCGCGCTTGAAGCTGGCCATCGTCGCGTCCTTGTCGTCAGCGCTCATGCGGCCGTGCAGCAGACCCACGTGCAGGCTGGAGAACTCGTGCGAGCGCA
>JBEKQY010000362.1:0-2545 GCA_049519235.1 Candidatus Korobacteraceae bacterium
ACGGTCCGCCTCTATTCGGCAAAATCCAAAGGGAGTGGCGTGCGTGAGCTGCCGCTGGAAAAATTCTTCGTCATTCCAAAATCTGAGAGCGAACTTGAGCACGATCTCCGGCCCGGCGAGATGGTGACTGAAATCATTGTGCCGCCGCCGGCGCGGGACCTGAAGGCCGGCTACTATGAGGTGCGGCAGAAAGCCGCGTTCGACTGGCCATTGGCAATGGCAACCGTTGCGCTGGAAATGGACGGCAACCGCGTGAAGAGCGCGCGGATTGTGCTGGGGCAGGTTGCGCCGGTCCCGTGGGTCTCACCCGAAGCAGCAGAGGCGTTGACCGGCAAGAGCATCACTCCGGAAACAGCAACGGCGGCTGCCAACGCCGCGCTTAGGGGCGCAAAGCCGCTCAGCCAAAACAAATACAAAATCACGCTGGCCAAAGTCGCCGTCAAGCGCGCGATACTCAATGCACAAAGCGAGACGGGTCGTGCCAATGCGTAACTTAAATCGCCGATTCATACGAAAACTGAAGCTGGCTAGCGACGGCAAGCTGCAGTTGCGGTCGGGCCACTGGCCACTGGCCACTGACCACTGGCAACGGTATGGAGATGCCGCATAATGACGATGCTCAATCTCGACGCCGAACGTTTCGACACCGCGCGCGAAGGCCTCTGCTCCGCACTGCGCTGGAAGCGGCAATTCATCGAGGCCGAACCCGATCCCACCGTCCCTCCCTCGAACGGCGGACTGTTCTGGTGCCTGCACACGCAGACCTGCATCGGCCCCGATGGTGAACTGGCCGAGCCGGGCAACTGCTCGTCGAAGCAGCGGACGTGCCATGGAACGGGGAAATGTGGATGAGGCCGCTGTTCGCTTTTCGCTTTTCGCTTTTCGCCAGAACATTTACTGTTTGAGACACACATGAAGCGAAAACAGCCGCTGCTCGATAGCGAGTCACAAAGGCTACTAGACGATCTCGTAAGGCGCCTTGGCTGGAGCTCCTCGCGGGTAATGCGTGAAGGGTTGCTCCTGCTTAGCGCGTGTTACGGTAAACCCTCGCGCTCAAGAGTTGTGGGCCTTGGGCGATTCGCTTCGGGCGTCACGAATCTCGGCTCCGGTAAGAAGCATTTCGAAGGCTTCGGTCGAAAAGAACCCGCCGATTCCACCAAAATGGCTTAGCGAAAAGCGAATAGCGGAAAGCGGCTTTACCTTGTGTATTCCCTGATCTTCTCCGCCGCGTCGGGATACTGCGCGATTAACCGCTCGCGCTCGCCGTGCTGGTAATCGGCGTGGTCGAAGCCTGGAGACATGGTTGTCCCCATCAGCGCCCACTTGCCGCCGGGCGCAAGCCGGCATCCCTGCCACACTTGTCCGCGCACCACAACCTGTGGCTGCTGGCGGTTGAGGAGATCGTACCCCAGCGTGATCGTCCGCGAGCTGCCGTCCGGCAGCAGTTGCAGCATGACAACCGGATCGCCCAGATAGAAATGAAAAACCTCGGTGCCCGGCAGGCGGTGCAAGGCAGAAAAGCTTTCCTCGGTGATCATGTAATAGATGGCGGTGCCGATGGAGCGCGGGCCGCCGGCGCCGTCGGGCAAGTATTCCGCCGAGACTACCCAGCGCGAGCGATAAGTTTCGCGAAAGAAGCCGCCCTCGATAGAGAGCGGTTCGAGTTGCAGCAGTTGCTTGACTTCATCGGCAGTCATGATGGCAACAGCGTATCATCCTGAGGGCTCAAATTCGCTCCCCGCTGCGATCGGATCAGGAGTCTAAGCCCCACTCGCCAGCATGGCTTCTGCAATGTGCTCCAGAGAGACCTTGAAGCTCCCGTTGACGATCGCCTGCCGCAGCGATTCCACCCGCTGCTGCCGGATGTCGGGAACGGTATCAAGCAGCGCTTTCAATTTATGTACGGCGTCACTGCTTGGCGGCAGTTGGGCCACATCTTCCGGCTTCGGACCCGCCTGATCAGTGACGGCCGGCTGCTCAGTTTGGGCCGCGCCTGCCGAACCACTGCCTTGGGTGCTCTGAGCCGGCTCCGGCATCGCGGATGGGATTAGGTCAATTGTCATTTGTGATGTGCGGCAACTCGTTCACAGCATTGCTTTGCAGGTATGAGATCGGCGATTTATGAGAAGACTTTAATCTTGGCAAACGACTTTTCACGTCCTGACCGGTGAACATTATCGGCCTCGTCGGCTGGCGTTGTGAACTGCCACATTCCGCTGGACTTGTTCCCACCTTGGCTAGGCTGCGGCCTGCCTTGGAGCGATTGGCGAGCAGGCCTTTTAAGGCGAAGCGGCAAAGCCCTTCGATTCCCAAATGGGGAAACCGCCGTGGCGAGCGTGGGAGAGGTTCTGGTCGTACCGTAGAAGTTTTCCCCCGATCCGGTCAGGCCGGCATAAGGATTTAGGACAGTACCGAAAGACCCGGGCGGGTGGCCCGCCCAAGCCCTTTGGTTATGACGTTGAGGGTGCCCCATCCGAGCTTCGTTTGCTCGGGTGGGGGCTTTTCGTGTGGAGTGGAATTAGGCTGTTCGTCACAGACCACGGGT
>JBEKQY010000363.1:0-2578 GCA_049519235.1 Candidatus Korobacteraceae bacterium
CCGGCTGACCGAGCACTATCACTACTGGACCAAGAACAATCCCATGAATGTCGAGCTGGTGCCGGAGCCGTTCGTGGAAATTCCCGCCGAACTGGCCGACCAGATGGGCATTCGCGGCGGCGAGAAGGTAAAGGTGACCAGTGCCCGCACCGACTACATCGCCAAAGCCATGGTGACCAAGCGCATCAAGCCGATGAACGTCGATGGCAAGAAGCTGTATCAGATTGGCGTTCCTATTCATTGGGGCTATCGCGGAATTTCCGAGGACGAGGGAAGAACGTCGAAGATGCCGGCCAACCGGCTGACGCCGACGGTGATCGACCCGAATGCCTACACACCGGAATTCAAGGGCTTCCTGGTGAAGCTGGAGAAGGTCTAAAGGAGGGACGAGATGAGCGACCGCGGCACATTACGAATCCAGCAAATCTCGGCCCATCCCGGACCGGTGGCCGGTGAGGGCACGCAGCGGCAGGACAAGGTTTGCAAGCTGATCGATACCACAACCTGCATCGGTTGCAAGGCGTGCGAAGTAGCGTGCGTCGAGTGGAACGACATGCCGTTCCGCGAAACCTACTTCGACAATACTTACCAGACCATGCCGGACACGGAATGGAATTTCTGGAACCTGATCAAGTTCAACGAGGATGAACATGCCGACGGCAGCTTCGCCTGGCTGATGCGCAAGCACCAGTGCATGCATTGCGCCGATCCCGGGTGTTTGCGCGCCTGTCCGGCGGACGGCGCGATTGTGCAGTACGAGAACGGCATCGTGGACTTTCAGCAGGAAAATTGCATTGGCTGCCAGTTCTGCGTCTCGGGGTGCCCGTTCAACATTCCGAAGTTCAATCCCAATACCAAGAAGGTTTATAAATGCACGCTGTGCTCTGACAGAGTGGGAGCCGGGCTGGAACCTGCCTGCATTAAGGCGTGTCCCACGGGCTGTCTGCACTTCGGCACCAAGGATGACATGAAGTTCCTGGCCGAAAAGCGGGCCACGCAATTGCGCGATGTCTCGGGCTTCAAAGACGCCGGAGTCTACGATCCCGATACCATCGGGGGCACCCACGTTATTTACGTGCTGCACGACATCACCAAGCCGGAGCGCTATGGCAACTTGCCGGCGAAGCCGAGGATTCCGCTCAGCTTCACGGTGTGGAAAGACATCTTCAAGCCCATCGGCCTGTTCGGCGCGATGCTGGGTTTTGTGGGCGTGGTGATGCACTACGTGTTCGAGGGCCCACGGCGGGTGCAGCCGACGCCACCGATCCAACAGGTCGATCCCCCAGAGCGGCAAACGGGAAAGGAGAACTAGATGGCGACTTCAGCAGAACGTTTTGTGCACCGTCCCAACGCCATCGATCGCCTGGGCAAGACCGTTGTCTATGCGGGCGAACTCATGCGTCATCCCGTGTACACGCGCTTTCTGCACTGGATGGTCGGCATCTTCTTCTTTCTCGCTCTGCTGTCGGGATTCGGGATTTACCTGCCGTGGATCTTCCGCTTCTTCACGCCGCTATTCGGCGGCGGAGCGGCGACGCGCCTGCTGCATCCCTGGTTCGGCCTGGGTTTTGTCTTCTTCTTCGCGTTGCAAGCAATCAATTGGTGGAGCGTGATGACCTGGACGCCCGCTGATTCGCGCTGGATGAAGCACATCAAGGACTACATCACGCGCACCGATTCGATGGAATCGCCGGAGACCGGGTTCTTCAACGCCGGCCAGAAGCTGCAGTTTTGGGAGATCGTTTGCGGCGGCATTGCTTACCTCATCACCGGCGTCATCATGTGGTTTCCGGAGATCTTCGGTCGAATCCTGGTGGCGATCTCCTACGTGATTCACGACATCTCGGCGCTGATCATGCTGTTTGGAATTTTCTTTCATGTCTATCTCAGCACCTTCGGCGAGCCCGGCACCATTCAGGCGATGACGCGCGGAACAGTCAGCGAGGGATGGGCTTGGACGCATCATCCTGCGTGGTATAAGACAGTCACGGGACGCGATCCTGGGCAAGCCGCGGAACAAGCAGAGGCTGAAATGGCAGCCGGGAAACCCCCGACGCGCGCTCCTGAGGCCCTTTAGAAGCGGTCCCGGTTGGCGCGAGCCGGACATCCCGTCCCTGATCTTGAGACGGTCCCAGAGCACTGGCGTCTGAACTTTTTTTCGACTTGCTGATACGAAACTGCACCTCTACCACGGTGCAGCTTTTCTTGCTCGCGAGAGTCGCAAGCCTTATCATCAAATCCAAAATTGGCGCCAGTCGGTTGATCATCCGAAATCAGCGCCCCAGTGCTAAAGCAGGATGATGCAATGGCCGCATCCAACAGCCCACTGTCGGTTGGCGATCGTGTCGGAACGATCTACGAAATCCTCGGCCGGATCGGCGCCGGCGGCATGGGCGTGGTTTATAAGGCCCGCGATCGAAAGCTGGAGCGTACAGTCGCTCTGAAATTCCTTCCTCCCGGACTGAATGCCAGCGATCTCGATAAGGAGCGGTTCCTGAAAGAGGCCCGCATTGCCTCTTCGCTGGACCATCCTAATATCGGCGTCATTCACGGAATCGAAGAAACGTCCGACGGCAGC
>JBEKQY010000364.1:0-2743 GCA_049519235.1 Candidatus Korobacteraceae bacterium
ACCCTCCCATTCACCTTCTTTGGAGGCACAACCGAGAGCCCGCAGACGGTGACGTGGTCGGATAACCTGGCCAACTCCGACACCATCGCCGTTAAATTCAGCGTCGCCAGCTCCGATTCCATGACCGGCGACGCCTTCTACTGCCAAACCATCCAGTAAGTGATCAGTGGCTAGTTGCCAGTGGCTAGAAAAACTCTAGCGCAGTAACGGCTCGCTTGCCGCTGTCCTGAATCTCCCACAACGTGGGATGGCAAGCTGACCACTGGCCACTGACAACTGACAACTGTACTTTGTCATCCCGAGCGCAGTCGAGGGACCTGCTGTTCGCCGGAGCTACGAAAAACTCTTGCCCCAGTAACGGCGCACTTGCCGCCGTCCTGAATCTCCCACAACGTGGGATGGCAAGCTGACAACTGGCCACTGGCCACTGGCCACTGACAACTGTACTTTGTCATCCCGAGCGCAGTCGAGGGACCTGCTGTTCGCCGGAGCTACGAAAAACTCTTGCCCCAGTAACGGCTCGCGTCCCGCTATTGTGAATCCCACAATGTGGGATGGCAAGCTGACAACTGGCCACTGGCCACTGACTACTGGCTACTGACAACTGGCAACTGACAACTGACTACTGGACTTCCATGTCTACAAAGCCCGCATCTGAATCGCAACCCGAGAACCCAGCGCTGCCCAAACTGTCGGAAGAGCTGACCGCCGAGGTGCTCAAGGCGTGCAGCAACCACCTCGGCGAAAAGCCTCTGGACTCTTATCGCCTTGGCCTTTACAAAACTTCGCCCCAGCCTGCCACCTGGCGCGAGTACCTGATGTACGCCATGCTGAAGATCCGCGACAAGCACGGCCATCTGCGCAAGCTGACACTCAACCGCGCCCAGCAGGACCTGGAGCGCACCAGCGCCAGGCGCAACATCGTGCTCAAGGCCCGCCAGCTTGGCGTCACCACCTACGTCGCCGCCCGCTTCTTCATCAACTGCATCACTCACGAAGGCACGCTCGCCGTGCAGGTGGCGCACGACCAGCGCTCCGCCGAGGAAATCTTTCGCATCGTGCACCGGATGCTGGACAACTTGCCCGCGTCGTTGCGCCAGGGCGTGCTGGTGACTTCGCGCGCCAGTGTCCGCCAGATCGTGTTTCCGGTCTTCGATAGCGAATACCGCGTGGAAACCGCGGCGGACCCCAACGCCGGCCGCGGGCTGACCATCCACAACCTGCATTGTTCGGAGGTCGCTCGCTGGCCGCGCGACGTTTCCGAGACGCTCGCCTCGCTGCGTGCCGCTGTCCCGCCCGAGGGCGAGATCTTTCTCGAATCCACGCCCAACGGCGCCGGTGGCACGTTTTACAACGAGTGGCAACACGCCTCGCATACCGGCTACGCGCGCCATTTTTATCCCTGGTGGTGGGACCCCGGCTATCGCCGCCCGCTTGGGATCGTCAAGTTCACCGAGCCGGAGCTGGAGCTGATGCAGAAGCACTCGCTCGATGCCGCCCAGATCGCCTTTCGCCGCGAGATGCGCGCCAACTTCGGCAATCGCGCCCCCGAAGAATACGCCGAGGATCCCGAAAGCTGCTTCCTGGCCTCCGGCGACTGCGTCTTCGACGCCGAAATTGTTGAGAAGCGCCTGCATCAAGCCGCGCCCATCATCGAAAACGCCGATCAGGGCAAGCTGCTCACCTTCTTTCCTCCGGTCGCCGGGGGCCAAGGTTATCAGCCAAAGCAGTACATCATCGGTGTCGATCCCGCCGGCGGCGGCTCCAACGGCGATTTCTCTTGCGCCCAGGTCATCGAGAAATCTTACGGAGTGCAATGCGCCGAGCTTTACGGACATTTTCCGCCGCAGGCCCTGGCCGCCCGCGTTGCCGTGCTGGCGCGCAAGTACAACGATGCCCTGGTCGCTGTCGAGCGCAACAATCACGGCCACGCCGTCCTCGTCCATCTCATGATGGGGCAGGGCTACACCAATGTTTATCAGTCCGATGGCCAGCCCGGATGGCTCACCAACGTCGCCACCCGGCCTCGCATGTTGGAAAATTTGGCCCAACTGATTTCGGTCGCGCCCTTCATGTTCCTCAGCCCGCGCCTGCTGGAGGAGTGTCGGACGTTCATCCGTCATCCCGACGGCAATTGCTCGGCCGCCTCCGGCGCGCACGACGACACCGTCATGGCCATGGCCATCGCCCAGGCCGTCCGCGCCGAAGTTGTCATCCAGCCCCCCAAGTCGATTCAGGAGCTGGCCGCGGCCTGGGTCCAACCCGCATGAGCCTCGCTAGAGCGCCCCTGTGAAATGGTGAGAGAGCGGGCCTTTAGAGTCTGTGTGGCTTTGTTGACTTCCTGGCCGCCACTAGCAACCGCAGGGTCGGCCGAGAAGTGTGGAGCGCCAGCAATCAAGTCCCGCAAAGCGGGACGGCGACGGGATAGCCCAGCACGCAGCGGGGTCCCCGGTTCGCCGCTTTGGGGCGAACTGGGGAGGCGAAGTGCTGGGTAGGCTCTATTTTCAAATTTGAGCCCCTTCAGGGGCGGCACAGAGGGATATCAACAGAGCTAGCTTGTTTCAAGAATGGCTGTTTTGAAGGGCACGACTTCAGTGTCTGCGTGAGTACTCGATTTGAAAGTTTAGGGTGGGAGAAGACTACTGAGATCGGCGCCAAACAAGCCGCGCAGCGGCGGCATGAAGTTAGCCCGGCGCGTAAGCGCCGGGTGGAGTGGGAAATTGAGCCGAGCCGCGGAGCGGCG
>JBEKQY010000365.1:0-2758 GCA_049519235.1 Candidatus Korobacteraceae bacterium
CACTCCACCCGGCGCTTACGCGCCGGGCTAACTTCATGCCGCCGCTGCGCGGCTTAATTAGCGCCGATCTCAGCAGTCTTCTCCCACCGTAAACTTTCAAATCGAGTACTCACGCAGACACTAAAGTCGTGCCCTGATACGAACCGTGCTTCCTATAAGTCGCGATTTCAATGACGCGCTACACTGGCCTTCCTGTGGAACAGTCCAGCCTAATCTGATTTACGCAACTGTGCCTATCTTGGTTCCGGCAAAGATGAAATAACACTCATTGGACAGCGCTAAGTTACGAAACGATAGCAAGTTAGAGGTCAGTGCCCGTGGGTTGATTCAAAGTTGATGAAAATCGTGAAGATCGACGCGGTCACGTCCCCAAAATTGGCCGCGATTGTTTATAGTAGAAACAACACCAACGGCGATCGTTAATCGGTGGCGGTGGGTGTAATTTTCAGGGTTTTAGGAGTCAGGGAAGATGCCGAAAGCACCACGGGAAAACGACAGCGCAACGCCCAAGAAACGCGCCCGCAAAACCACGCCGAAGGCAGGGAATGGCGCCCATGCGGACAACGGAAATGGCGCTTTAACGCAGTCCGTAACCGTCTCGCCGAAAGTTGCCAAGGAAACTCAGGGCTCGTCCAGCATGGAAGAGCAGATCCGGCGTCGCGCCTACGAGTTGTATCTGCAGCGCGGCGGGAAAGGCGGTTCTCCGGAGCAGGATTGGCTTCGGGCGCAGGAGGAAATCAGCGGCCGGGCGAGCGGGGCTTAGGAGGCTCTGATTAAGGGACGGCGAGGTCCCTCAGCGGCTGAAGCCGCAATAATTTTACGGGATTTACGGACGGCCTGAAGGCCGTCCCCTTCGAAGCCGGACTTAATCAGAGTTTCCCTTAGGGCGGACCGGGTTGCCCGGGCAGGATGCAGGGCTGCCGGTTTCAGTTTCGGAATAGTCGAGGGCCCGCCAGACGGGCCGCGATCGCGTGCCAACACGGGCGCAGCAGTTACTTGGGTGCAACCGTTGGTTGGGTTGAGGACAGGCAACTGGCGGGTGGAAATCTGCATCGCAGAGGCATTACTCAAGAAGGAAATTCCGGATCATAGTCAATCTCCACAACGAAGGCTGCTCTCCTCTCGTTCCCCGAGGACTCTACCTATGACCACGCTCTTCGATTCCGAAGCAGAGCCCGACCGCATAAGCTTTTTTCGCAGGCACAATCGAGCAATCACAATCGTCATACTGTCGCTTTCAGTGCTTGCCCTCGTCGCAGCTGGCTTCTATCTTACCTGGCCAAAGTTGAGTTATCGAATCTGGGGCCTGCGCAACGGCATGACCGTGAATCAGGTCATCGCGGCTTTAGGAAAGCCGACCTACCGCCTAACCTGTGATGAGACACTGTGCATCAATGAGGATCAGTCACACACCACCGCTGGCGGCGAGAACTGTGCGGCTACACTGGATAAGGTCCACTTGCTGGTATTGTTCGGCAAACTCGAAACTAAAGTGAGTTCCGATAAGTACATGAATCTGAGCATAGATGAGGTAATAGGGCCCCCGCTACCGCCGCAGTACCGCCTCGACCTTGATCAGACACCGTGCGCTACCGGGCACTTGCGACACTACACCTCAAAAGGCGATTCCTGGCCGCACACAAGTCTGCTCTACATTTGGAAACCAGACACGGTCCGTACAATTGAGTTCGATGCAAACGGCAAGATCGCGGAGCAAACCATCCTTCAGTATCGCGGCCCCCTGCCCGAGAATAGGGCCCTCAATCTCGCGGCGTTCGGTCTCACGGCCGGGCAAGCGATGAGCGACCACCCCAAGGCATTCTCCTTCCCCGGTTGCTCGGCAAACTTCATGGTCACGTGGCGGCCAGAGACCCCTGGTCCGCAACAGCCGGACGACATTTACTACAACTTTATCGAGACCGCATTTGACAGATATCGGTGCACAGACACTTGGCACTTGAAGCGGGCGGAACTCTACCCTGGCTTCGACTGGCCCTCGACTCCCGGCGCACATGCTCCCTCTGAGGACTTCCTTGTGCTCGAATCGCGTTCCTTTGGAGTGGCTCCAAATGACAATTCCAAATTACACTCTACATCTTGCGCGCAGAAAGCGGATCAGGTACTATAGCCGCCGTTGGATGCAGCCTGGCTCGGTTAGGGCTGGGCGAAAACGAGCTAAGACATATTATTAGGGCCAATATCTTGAGCCAAGTTCTGCTGGTTGACGACAATCCATTGCAACTGAAGATCCGCGAAACCGTATTGCAAAATGCGGGGTTCCAAGTCTTGGTGGCCACGACAGCGGAAAGTGCGCTGGCCGCGCTGCATGTATTGCAGGAACGCGTCGGAGTGGTTGTAACCGATCACCTGATGCCAGGATGCAGCGGCTCGGAGCTGGTGCGGCAAATCCGCGCGCTCAACCATTGGCTTCCGGTGATCGTGCTGAGTGGTCTGGCGGAGGCCGAATCCGAATACCAGGGGCTGGAAGTGGTCTTCCGGGTCAAGCCGCTCCCCCCTCCTGAATTGATTGCATTGGTGCGATTGAGCCTGGACCGCAGCGATCAGAGCCGAGGGGCCGCGTAGCCCGCCGAATCCCCGTCCAGGTTTGCCTCCGGCAGAACCGAGCACCTTCCCTATGTGACTAAAGTCACATGGATTTGTGCGTGCCGTAGCGGTATGCTTAGTCCAACCGGTGCGGCCCGGCGGTCGCGGAAGATGAGGGGTATCAATCGATGTCTGAGCAGGGACGCAGATACAT
>JBEKQY010000366.1:0-2768 GCA_049519235.1 Candidatus Korobacteraceae bacterium
TTCGAAACTTTGGGATTCTCCAGCGGCAACGACCTGCCGTATGTCCTTTACCTGCCCAGTTACACCTCGACCGCGTGGTATCACAAAAAGTTGCCTGCCGATCTGCAACAGCGAGACCTGCAAAGCGTATTGCGGGAAGCCGAGCAGTTTGCATCCGGCGCCTATGCCAGCGCACTGGGGAAGGGCGATACCTTAAGCCAGCAGGAGCGGCAAAGCATGATTGATCAACTGGCGCGATTCACCGGCCTCGACCGCAGCGTCATTGAGGAGAACGATCTCCGCATCAAGCAATCGATTTTCTGTAGCGAGCTGCTGCGCCATGAGCGCCTGGTGGTGGGCCGCCTTGATAGCCGCTTCACCGGCCCAAGGCTCTCCCAGGGACCGTCAGGGAATTTTTACGATCCCACGATGTCAGTGGTCCGGCCGCCGTTTACGGCGACGTTCAATAATTACGTCCGCGCCGATCTCGGCTACAAAACCGATCTGGCATACAACATCCTCGACGCTCTGGAATGGGATTGGGGATCGGCGGGAGAGGGCTTCACGGACACAAGTGAGGCGCTACGGGAGGCCTTCGTCAAGAATCCCTATATGAAGCTGTTCGTGGCCTCGGGATATGACGACTTGGCGACGCCGTACTTCGCCACCCAGTACACGCTAAACCATATGAACCTCGATCCCCAGCAGCACGCGAAGATTACTTTGGGCTATTACGACGCCGGACACATGATGTACCTGCGAAGTGATTCGCTGGATCATTTGAAGCAGGATGTATCCGGATTCCTGGCGGGCGCACTGCACTAAGAGCGATTCCACATGTCCTGACTTGAAGGGGCACGCCTTCGCAGGCCGCTGAAAAACTCGCTTTGGTGATGCTTTGTATCAGGGCACGACTTCAGTTGTGCCGAAAAGTCCTTTAATTTGTCATCCCGAGGCGGCTTCAGGCCCCGAGGGGATCTGCTTTTTGACTTTTTCAGCGGCCTCTTCAGGTGTGCCGCTGAAACCGGATAGAAAGCGGCTTCAGCCGCTGAGGGAAGCCCTCGAGTCTAACAGGCCAGTCCCTTGGCAGCCTGGCGCGACGCCTGAAGCAGGGACCCTTCGACATTTATCTTCGTTGAATTTCTTCTTGCCCTGCCAGACGGTAAGTAATGCCGTTCCACTCGTAAGCGTAGACCGCATATCTCACGGAGCCGTCGGCAACCGAGGTCGGTACTCGCACGTTGATGACGCCGTCCTGGGCGCCGGCGTAGGCGCTGCCGAATGCGGTATCGCAAAAGCCAGTCCCAGCGGGCGGCTGCTCAACTGACCATAATTTTGAGAACTTGATGTCTGAAAGCTGGCGGAAGACGGTGATGGTCAGGCAATTTTTCTCGCCGGCATAGGTAACAAACAACACATCGTGGCGTTCTGCCAGCCCTGCGAGGTCGAGGTTCGCGATGCGCGAATCGTCATCCTTTTCGTCGGGAACGTGCGACGCTGCCCGCCAGAGTTTGTGGATGGTGGTTGGGTCCAGACCGGTCGCTTTCGCCCACTTTACCTCGTCTGTCCGGTGAACTTGCTTCCAGTTCTGGGCAAACAGGCCAGGAACAATGCAGAAAGCGCAACTGATAATGGCGAGAGTACGCATAGCCGTGAGTCACGAGAACAGCGTTGTAACCGCGAATCAGTTTAGCCCAGCTCGCGCGCTGCTGGCGACCGCTTTACGGCGTAATCTCTGATCGCACGCCATACCGGCACTAGCTTTGCCATTGGCAATGGTTTGTCTTGGATCTACGGCAATCCCAGGTGCCGCAATTTGAGTCCCGCTCACCAATTTGGGCGGTTTTTCAAACTCGGCATGTCCGCTGGAAACCAATGGTCGGGGCGAGAGGATTTGAACCTCCGACCCCCTGCGCCCAAGGCAGGTGCGCTACCAGGCTGCGCTACGCCCCGACTCTGTTGCTCCTCTGATTCTAAATCAGGTCCGCGGCGGGCACCATGTGTCGCGCCCTAACGGCGGCGTTGCGCGTCTCGGAATCCGCATGGGAGTCACGACCACAACCTGCCTGAGCTCAACGCGTCGCACCGTCGCCGCTATAATGGGAGGTTCATGGCTGGCCTCGTATATGCCACGGTTGCGTTCGTGCGCAGCCCGGTAGGGATCTTCGTAGAGGAGTTGCGCCGCGAACTGCATCCCGCGCATACCCACGCGGACGCGCACGTGACGATTCTGCCCCCACGTACGCTTGGTGGCAGCGAACAGTTGGCGCTCGAACTTCTAGCAGAGGTCTGCCTCGCGACCCCGGCATTTGAGGTTACGATGGGCGACGTGGAAACTTTTGTTCCTCTGACTCCCACAGTTTTCCTGCGCGTGGCACGCGGGGCCTATCGGATGCGCGAGCTGCACGACAAGCTCAATCGCCATCCCCTGCATTGCGAAGAGCCTTGGCCGTACATGCCTCATCTGACGATCGCCAAGATGGATACGGTGGAGGAAGCCCAGAAGGTGCTGGAGATCGCTCGCCAACGCTGGAGCGCTTACACCGGCCCTCGTAGGGTTTGCATCGAGTCGCTTAGCTTCGTCAAGGGAGTTGGCGAACGCTGGATTGATCTGGCAAAGACGCCGCTGGGCGGCGCTTCAGTGAAGTAAAGTGCAAAGTACAACCGGCGTGGTGACGTAACTTCGATTGTGTAAAAAGCGAGAGGGTGTAAGTTGGCTTTGGCCTCACAAGCTAAAGCCCCTTGGAAAAGGAGACTTACACCCATGGCGAAGGTTACACCCATCACCG
>JBEKQY010000367.1:0-2830 GCA_049519235.1 Candidatus Korobacteraceae bacterium
ACTCCCAGTACAGAAACTGGCCGCCGTGACTGCCGCTGACCGGTGGATCGGTAGAAACCGCCTCAAGGCGGAGGTCGAGCTTTGAGTATCTCGGGAAATGGTTCAGATAAATTCCCGGATTCCAGCCCGCACGCTGGGGAGCGTCCAGTGGAGTCTGGTTATCGTGCACGATGGAGTCAAAATAAATGGTCAGCCAATCGCGCAGCTTAGGCACGCGATAGGTGATATCGAAAGAAGAGTGCCGGGCTCCTGGATCATTGCGCGATATTTTTTGCTTGTACGGCACATTGGTGAAGCTGGTAAAGCTATTCCAGAAGGAGCCAAAGGTGAGCGGCACATGTCCTTGACCGGCGAATATAGAAGTACGGGCAATGCTTAGCTCCACGTTTGACGTAGGCTTTAAGCTGATCTTGTTGCCGAACACAAAGGGACCCTGCGGATATAGATTGTGTCCGGAGAGCATCCCGAAGAAATTGTCGAATTCAGCCGGGCCGAACAGAGCGGAAAGTAACGGAACCCGAACTGGTTTGGCGCGAGCCATGCGCAGCATCCAAAAGGGTTCGGCGTTGTTGCTGATCAGCATGGCGCCGCTCTGTGTCGGACCCCAATACAGGCTCTCCTTGCCCACTGAGATGTCGCTTCCCAGGAACTTCGTCATGACATATGTGTCGAGCAAACAAAAGCGGTTGGTAGCTGGAGTGGGCGTATCCGGCGGCACAGGCGTAAGGTTCACGAGCGCCAAAGTCTGGCGGGCAAGCAAAGGCAAAGGCGGAGCTGCTGGCGCGTGCTGATACTCGCCGCTCACATAGAATGCGAAGCGGCCTTCCTCAGCCCGGGCGGAGAAGCCATTGAATGCGTTGACTCCCTCCTGGTACGGTCTTCCGTAATTGTTGATGACGGTCTGGCCGAAATTATTCTGATTCAAAGGCGGCCCGGCAATGCCTGTCACCTGGCTATAGACGGTTTCGAGCCGGATTGCCTCGTAGGGCTGCCCTTTCAGCCCAGAAATTTCATCGGCGAACTCCGAATCAAGCGCGTGTTTTATTTCCTCCAGATCCGACGGCACAGCCTCCGTTGTCTCGGGCTGGCTGTTGATCTCCGCCAGCAAGCGAGCGCAGGTAAGCCGCGTCCAGGGACGCAGGTCCAGGTAGGCGGTGGGCAGCAGACCGCGGGCGATCAGTTGCGCCATCGCGGGATAGATCCAGCTATCGAGAGGGACATAGGTGCTGGCGAGAGCATCAGGGTTCGGTCCGAGCTTGGTGCTGACGAGATCGTAGGGCTCAAATTCCGGATTGTGCCGCTGGCGGTAGACCTGGCGGCCGGTCTGGTAGCCGATCAGTCCACCTGCCCATACGTCGGAGAGGAAGTGATCGCCAGAACGGACCCTTGCCAGGCTGACTCCGGTCGCCAATCCATACGCGGCGACTTGAATGAGTGGATTCGGATATTCATGCGCAACGATGGAAGCGAATGCCCAGGTGACCGCGGCGTGATTGGAGGGAAAGGAGTCGCCGCCATGAAAAAATACGTTCTGGAAATCCGACTGAGTCGGGCGCAACCGTCCGGTCGTGTATTGAGTCAGGTACTGCATGGGCAAGACATCGATCATTGCCTCAGCCGCCAACAGGCCGGTCTCGCGAGCATGCTCGTTATGGGTCAGGTGGCCCCATACGTAAGATCCGCCGGCTCCGCCGATAGCCGCCAGCAATCCATAGTCCGAAATTGACCGGTACCTGGCGGGAGAGCGGCTCAGCATTGCCCAGGAACTGTGAGCATCGGTCGCCAGCAATCCAGCGGTGATGCCACCGAATGGAAGTATCCACTTTGCGTCAGCGGGTTGCAGCCGCAATGGACTGGTGAAAATTTCCTTCTGGTCCGCAGCCAGGTGAAGAAAGAAATGGCTTTCGTTCGCAGGCTCTGTTGGTTCAGCTTCCGGCGCCTCGACTGCTTCTGTTGCTGTTTGCGCTGCCGTGGCAGAAGGAGGATCGGGCAGCTGCCATGCCCCGGCGGAAATGCTGGCAAACATCAGCAGAATGGCAACGACCAGGTGCGAAACCGCAGGTCCCTCCACTCCGCTGCGCTGCGGTCGGGATGACAGACTAAAGCGAGGATTCACACTGTACGAGAATCCTGGGTGAAATCGCATTAGACGGTAACTTCGGTAGGGTCGGTAGCAGGTTCGGCAGCCGGCTCGAACACGGCATTATCGTCGCGGTAATCGTGCACTGACTCCCGGACCGGCATCCGCGACCAAGGGAAAAAAGTCGCAGGGGATCCGGCAGACCTCGCATCTGCGGCCGGCAGCATATCGGCCCCCGTACACAACGACGGCTGGGCTTGCGGGTACATGGAGCTGCCACCATGGAAGCGCTGACCGCACAGTACCAGCGTAATGGTTTGGAACAACAGTCGGAGGTCGAGCAGCAGTGAGTGGTTATAGATGTATAAGAGGTCGAACCCCAGTTTTCGTTCCACGCTTGTGCTGTAATCGCCCATGACCTGCGCCAGGCCGGTCAGACCGGGTTTCACGGAGTGTCGCAGGTCATAGGCAGGTAACGTTTTCTCGAACTGTTCAACAAAGACCTCGCGTTCTGGCCGCGGACCGACCAGGCTCATGTCGCCGCGCAGCACATTCCACAGTTGCGGAAATTCGTCGATGTGAAAGTCCCGAAGAATGCGTCCCAAGCGATTGATCCGTGGATCGCCCGACGTCGCCAGCACCGGCCCGCTCCGTCGTTCCGCATCATCAACCATGGTGCGAAATTTCAGTATCTGAAACCGCCGTCGACCTTTTCCGATTCGCTCCTGACGGAAAACAATTGGCCCCCGC
>JBEKQY010000368.1:0-2942 GCA_049519235.1 Candidatus Korobacteraceae bacterium
TTCAACGCCTTCTACGGCACCGCGGCTGGCTTCGACAACACAACCGGAAATACCAACACCTTTGTAGGTGTTGGGTCTGGCTTCAACAACCAAAGTGGAAGTGACAACGTCTTCTTAGGTCTTGAGGCTGGCGTCAACAACATAACCGGAAACAACGACATTTACATAGGCGAAGCCTCCGGGAACCCCCTTAGTACGAAGGAGAACAGCACTATCCGCATCGGCGTTGGCCAAACAGCCACGTACGTCGCGGGTATCTACAATTCAACCGCGACCCCAACGCCTCCCATCCAGGTCGTTTGCGTCGATTCAGTTGGATTGCTCTACGGCGCGACATACACAACAGGGTGCACTAGCTCCTCGCGCCGCTTCAAGGAGCAGATCACTGACATGGGCGACAGCAGCAGCAAGCTGCTCCAGTTGCGTCCGGTGACGTTCTTCTACAAGCCGCAGTACGACGATGGTTCTCACCTGCTGCAATATGGCCTGATCGCCGAAGAAGTTGCCAAGGTGTATCCCGAAATGGTGGCTTATGGCAAAGACGGTCAACCTTACACAGTCAAGTATCAGTTGCTTGCTCCCATGCTGCTGAATGAGCTCCAGAAGCAGCACACGCTGGTCGCGGAACAGCAGGACGTAATCAAAGGCCAGCAGGGACAAATGCAGGCCCAGCAGCAACAGATTGAGGAGATGCAGCAGCGGCTGTCGCGACTGGAGGCGCTCGTCGCGGGTAAGTAAGAACGCCCGAAATTGGCGCCACAGGAAACTGGCGGGCAGTTCATCAGTCCCTTGGTGAGCCGAGGCGCTATCTCTCAGGACGTGATTCAAGAAGTGAACTAGCTTGTTTGGGAAATTCAAGAATAAGGGGAGAGAAAATGAAAAGCCGAAGGCACAGCTTGTACGCCCTTGCAATACTGGCTCTGGCGATAACACCATCCCTCGTCTTTGGCCAGAACAATACGGGGACCGCAGGCACCTGTCCCCCTTGCGATGTGCTAGACCCCTACTACACGCTCGTCATCGTTCCCCCTCCGCTGATCGCGCCCTTGCCCGTCTATTCCGCACCGCCGGTTCCCGGGTTTCCGGGTTGGGTGTTGCCTGTGCCCGGCTCCAACTGGATCAACGCCGATGGCTATGACAACTCCAACGGACTCGCAGGACTTTACGATTACCAGACAATGTTCGCTTTTGGCCTGCCCGTCAACACCGAGGGAGAGTTTGCCGCTGATAATTCCGGCTGTCTCTACGCAAACGGCGTGGTCCCAGCCAACAAGATAGGCTGCACTCCGCTTATCACAGGCTTTGCGCAGTACACTCACTTCGTGATCCCCAAGAGCGACCTTGTTGCGGGAACGAACACGCTCGACTTCCAGGTTACGAACACAAGCTCCTCCTGGGGAGGCTCATGGACCGGCCTCGAGGCCGCGTTCTTTTGCCCGCCTTCGCTGGGCCCGGTCTCCAACCCTACCCTCGGGCTGTACTCCGACGGAGGGGCCAGTGCCTGGGTCGACGCCTGGACCATCAACAATGGCTACATTGTCAGCGATACCTTTGGCATTGCAAGCAGTGGCCTTACGGTCACTGGTTTCTGCTTCTTCGCTTGGGTCAGCCCATTAACGGACGTCCCGAATACTGTGGACTGGTCGATTACCAGCCAGGAGAACGGCGGCACGTATTACGGCGACGGTACAGCTCCGCTGACCTGCGCACTCTACTGCACAGCGGGCCAAATCATTGGGCCTCCGCAGTTTCCGCCCCCACCGGGTCGCAACTGCGGCCTCGGCTTAGCTGACGTTTACGCCTGCACGGCCTTAGGCCTGAACGTCCCACTATTCGCCGGGACCTTTTGGTTCAACTTGCAAAACGCGACCACCACTCCGGGCGGCGGCGTTGTGTACTGGGACCAGAATAGTGGCGTAGGATGCGCGGGACCCCAATGCCCGTCGTCGGCCTCCGAAAATACCGTAGGCATTATCCCCGCGGAGTCCTTCGTCCTTTATGGACAACCATGACCGTGGGCGGGGGAGCCACAGATGCAGTTGGTCATTCAGCTCCCGTCTACTTGCGGCTGAGGATTTCGAGGATGCGGTCGAAGCCTTCCAGCTAGGAGTACAGCGGAACATTTTACGGCTATCGCAGCGCAGGGTGATGACCGCTTGACAAGACTGCTCTACATATGTAGAGTTATGGATGTGGGGGAATTGCGCTTATCAATACAAACCTTGCAGGTGCTGAGCGAATTTCTGCAAGCTCCGCAGGATTGGCGATACGGATACGATATCAGCCGGAACGCCGCTTTGAAGTCCGGCACGTTGTACCCGATCCTGATGCGCTTGGCGGAGCGCAAATTGCTTGAAACGCGCTGGGAAACTCCTGAGGCGGGTAAGCCGCCGCGCCACATGTACAAGCTCACCGCCAGCGGACTGCGATATGCGCGTGAGCACGTCAGCTCAACTGCCAAGCATCTGACGATGCAGGCAGCACTGGGTGGAGCAAGAAGTTGATGTCGATTCGTCGCAGCTTAGCATTGCGGATATTGAATGCGGCAATTCGCTTTGCCCCGGTGGGCGCCGGCGAATGGGCCAAAGCAATGTTATGCGAAATAGACTTCATCGAAAGTGACTGGACGGCGCTGTCCTGGGCGCTCGGAAGCGCCAGGACCCTGTTTATACACCCGGAGGTTCGGCTGGCCGAGTCGTGCGCTGTTCCGTGGCCGGTGGAAGATCTTGCGAGGAAGGTCAGGCGGCGAACTGCGTTTGGCTATACGTTGGCCTCGAGCATGATTCTTGCTTTTGGGGGTCTATTCTACGTGGCCTCAACCTGGGTGCAACGGATTGGGTGTTGTCTGGGGATTGCCGCCATGTTCTACATATGGGGTCAACTATTTGCCTTGCGGGTGCGCACAATGTGGTGCAGCAAAGTCTTCTATTTACTTGTTAAGA
>JBEKQY010000369.1:0-5273 GCA_049519235.1 Candidatus Korobacteraceae bacterium
GCGCCTCACCGATGTTCCTTAGCAGCTCTGCTTCGCGAACGCTCATCCATGGATTGTGGGCCTGGTAGCAACCGTTCCATGAATCTCTAGCCACACTTGATTCCGCACAGTCGTTATTCGAAGCATATAGCGTCATCCCAAGATTAGTCCTTACCGCAAAGGTGCCAAGCCGGAGGTGATTCCGCACAGACCATCCAGCAACGAAGATGAAGATAACGGCAACTACAATCCCGCAATACTTGAGAGAATGGTAGAAATGCCTCTTCTGTTTCCATGCCAAGTATCCGACCCACGGCAAAGAGATCAACAGCGAGGATGGATTGAGTAGGAACAAGAGTCCGCCGACAACACCGCCGGCGGCCAACGCGCCGATATTGTTCGCCCGATCCATTGCTGAGTGGGTGAGCAAGCAAAAGAAGAGGAGCCCCATTACGGTATAGCTGGTGTCCCAACCGGGGGAAGCCGGCATCACTCCCAACCACAGGATTGACGCAGCCAGTCCCGGCATCACATCTCCAAAGAAAAGGCAGGAGACGCGCAGCAACAATACAGCCGTAACCGCGTTGGCTAGTATGCTTCCAGCAATCGTGGCAGCCCACACCAAACTGGGGATTCGCAGCACTTTAATGAGTCCTGCTACCATCAAAGGATAAAGGGGAGGGTTCATTGCAGTTGTTCCGGTGTTTAAGGTCGGAAAGGGGTTTGCAAAGGTCCCGTGGGCCGCTATGTTTCGCGCTAAAGTCATCATCTCGGCCCCTCCCTCCGCTGGATATCTGATTTGCAAAGAAAGTCCGATCACGCCGGCAGCAAAGAACAGCGATAGTGAGACGTCCGGCTGATGCTCGCGAATGGACCTGAGTAGTTTTTTCACAACCAAGCGGACACTCATTGTCGTACTCAATCTAAGCCGGATTACTTGCGCTGGGGCCGGGGAGCGGATTAGCAGAAGGCAAGAGAAGCTGACTCAGTGTTCAAACCGCAAAGACTGCCGGAAGACTCAACTCCTCCAAAAAGAACCTTGCCAATTGGGATGTCTGCGACAGCTCAATCCGGAATTTCCGTTTTAGCTCCCAACAACCCGACACTATATATCCCTCTAAAAACTCCAGCGCACAAATATTCTCTCTGGCCAGGCCCAGGACTCGGCACACGGTCCCGTCTGGCCCAATTCGAGTCCCGCAACTGCTGACGCCGGCCTTTCCACAAACCAGCGTAATCGGGGAAGGCTCCGTGCTATTTGTGGTCTCGGACGAGGTCACAGCCGATTGTGGCACAACGCATGCGGCAGCGCCACCGTCGCAGCGCTGGGACGGGACTCTCAAATCCTGGTGCCTCAATCGTCGGAGTGTGAAGTTGTTCGCTATACTTGTGGCAGCAAGCGTTCACGGTAGGGCATAAGCACTCGCCTGTGGTAGCGGTGCTTATGCTCGGGGGTTGCGCGGTCGCTCCCTATGTATTGATCGAGGGGCCGACGCTGAAGCTTGGGACGTCGCTCAAGCCGCGCAAACCGCGGCGCGAACCCGTGGGCGCTAATCTCGTATCCCCAGCCAGAGACTAGACGAGGACACCGGTTGCCGATCACGTCATATCCGCAGTCAGACACGGCCCGGCCGGCTGCCGGTAGCTTCTGGACAGGGTTGGCAGGCACTGTCTTCTCTTTCCCTGTTATGTGCATGTCCTTACTTGCGAGTGTGATCCTTGTACACTCTCCGGAAGGCATTGGGATTGGGGAATCGGACATCTGGTGGCATCTGCTCAACGCCCGCTATCTCTTGCAATTCCACGTGTTTCCCAGTGTGGACACTTACTCCTTCACCGCAGCAGGAGCGCACTGGCTCGACCATGAATGGCTGTCGGAAATCGCATTCTTACTAAGTTTTAGGACGGCGGGACTACAGGGGATACTCGGGCTTTATTCTGCAATAATGGTGCTGATTTTCACTGGCGTTTATTACCGCTCGTGCCGAGCCGGCGCCAATTGCAAGAACGCCGCCGTCGTCACCGCGGGGGCTATTTGCCTCGGATGCGTGTCGCTGGCTCCTCGCATGCTGCTGTTTGGCTGGCTGTGCATGGTCGGGCTGTTGCTCGTGCTGGACCGCTTTCGGCACACGGGAAAAGGTCTTTGGCTCTTGCCGCCTTTGTTTGCCCTCTGGATCAACCTGCACGGATCGTGGGTGTTCGGAATGATCGTGCTCATGCTGACGATCGTTTCCGGTTTGGTCGAAGGCGAATGGGGCCTGGTTGTGGCTACACGCTGGAACCAGGTGGAGTGGAAAAAATTGTTGCTGGCTTCTGCCGCTTCGTTGGCTGCGCTCTTTGCCAATCCCTTTGGCTACAGGCTGGTGTTTTATCCCTTCGATCTTCTTTTCCGTCAGCAGGACGTCATGCGCTACATCTCATACTGGCAACCGGTGGACTTTAGCACCCCGAGAGGTAAGCAGGTGCTGATCCTGATCTTCGCCATACTCGCGGCCGCATTGTTCTCTCGCCACCGATGGAGGCTGGATGAGGTATTGCTGATGGCATTTGCTCTTTGGGCCGCACTAGCGCATATGCGGTTTTTGGACTTTGCCGCCTTGAGCATCGCGCCGATCCTTGCGCCAAGCCTTAAACTGTTTCCCCCCTACCAGCGGGAATTGGACAAACCCTGGCTGAACGCCGGCATTATTGCAGCAGTCGTAGGATTGCTGATCTTCTTCTTCCCGTCGGCAGCGAAGTTGCAACAGCAAGTGAACGAAGAATATCCTACGGCTGCGCTGGAGTTCATGCAGCAGCGGCACCTTAATGGAAGGATCTTCAACACCAATGAGTTCGGTTCTTATATGGAATGGAACGCGCCCGCATTGAAGCCTTTTATTGACGGGCGTGAGGACATATTCGTGTACAAGGGGATCTTCGACGACTATCTGAGCGCTGTGCTGGTCAGGCGGTCCTTCGAAGTGCTGGACAAGTACAAGATCGATTACGTTTTCCTGGAGCCCAAGACTCCATTGGGTTACCTTCTTGAGTACTCTCCGGCATGGCGCATGATTTACTCTGACAAAGTTGCTGTACTGTTCGAGCGCACCCCAGCAACTGCCGCGGCTGCGGGACCGTTGAAAGTTCGGTCGAATTAAATCCGAAGGACTAGACGAGGACACCGGTTGCCGATCACGTCATATCCGCAGTCAGACGCAGCCCAGCCGTCCGTCAGGGCCTCCTGGACGGGGTTGGCAGGCACTGTCTTCTCTTTCCCCGTGATGTGCGTGTTTCTGCTCGCAGCAGCGATCCTTTGGCTTTCTGCGCGGGCCATCGCCGAACCAGACATCTGGTGGCATCTGCGCAACGCCGCCTATCTTTTCCAATACCACTCGGTTCCCCGCGTAGACATGTACTCGTTCGGGGCGGCAGGGTCGCCCCGGCTTGGTTTCGAATGGCTCTCAGAGGTCCCATTTTTCCTGGGCTTCAAAACGATGGGACTACAAGGCCTTCTGACGGTATATTTCGCCGTTCTGGTGCTGATTTACGCTGGCGTTTATTACCGCTCATTCCGGGCTTGCGCCGATTGCATTACTTCTACCGTCGTCACTTTTCTGGCTGTTCTGCTGGGGATCGTGTCCATCGGTCCCCGCCCACTGCTGTTTGGCTGGCTGTGCATGGTTGCACTGCTGCTCGTGCTGGACCATTTCCAGCGTACCGGAAAGCGCCTTTGGCTGTTGCCGCCGTTGTTTGCCCTGTGGATCAATCTGCACGGTTCCTGGATCTTTGGCATGGTGGTACTGGTACTGACTATCGCCGCTGGCTTGGTGGAGGGGGAGTGGGGTCTGGTGGTGGCGCGCCGCTGGTCCCCGGGGGAGCTGAAAAAACTGCTGCTTGTGCTGGTAACTTCGCTGGCTGCTCTATTTGTGAACCCCTTTGGCTACAAGCTGGTGCTGTACCCATTCGATCTTCTCTTCCGTCAGGGGAACGCTGTGCACGCTGTCGAGGAGTGGCATTCAGTGGACTTTAGCAAAGGGAGCGGCAAGCTGGCGATGATCGTGATTTTCGCGTTGCTGGCGGCTGCACTGTTCTCCCGGCGCAAGTGGAAGCTGGATGAAGTGCTAGTGATGGCGTTTGCCCTTTGGGCTGCACTGTCGCATGTGCGATTCCTGTTTTTTGTGGGACTCATCGTGGCGCCGATGCTTGCGTCACGGATGGAACTCTCTGCGTCCTACGACCGGGAACTGGATAAGCCATGGCTTAACGCTGCCATTATGGCGGCGGTGGTGGGATTGCTGATTTTCCTCTTCCCCTCCGCGGCACAACTGCAACAGCAAGTGAGCGAAGCGTACCCCACGGCTGCGCTGGAGTTTATGCAGCGACAGCACATGAACGGAAGAATTTTCAACAATGACGGATGGGGTGGGTACATGGAATGGACTGCGCCGGAGCTAAAGCCTTTTACCGACAGCCGGGCAGATATTTTCGTTTACAATAGTACTTTCGACGACTATATCAAGGCTGTGACGATCGAATCGCCGTTTGAGGTTCTGGACAAGTACCAGATCGACTATGTCCTGCTTGAGTCGAAGGAGCCACTGGGATACGTTCTTGAACACTCTCCGGCCTGGCGTCCGATTTATTCCGATAAAGTTGCGGTGCTATTCCAGCGCAGTGCCGCAAGCCCGGCAGGGAAGTGAATTCATTCCGAAAATCGTCCGCTAAGGCGACCAAATTAACCGCTCCGCGCGTGTACAAAGGGTGGTTTGCAGGTGTATCAGGGAGAAAATCACCTCCAGTCCTATAACGCTGGTTTGACGCCGCGCTGCGCTGCGCTCTCAGGGGCGGCGGTCAGCATCGTCTTTGATGGGGGGTTAACAGTGAAGCACTGCACCGCCATAACTGCCACTATGGAGCCGAGCAGCGGGGAAACCATGATGCCTGCAAGTGTCCAAGCTATCCTCTTGCCGAATGGAGTGGTGTGCAAGAGTAAGGCTCCCACCGGGGAAGCAAGCCAGAACCCGGCAAAGGCCACCTGCACAAGGGCAAGCGCAATCTGGCTGATTGCTCCGGAGTCCTTGATGAAGCGGGAATTATCCGCAATCCAGACGGCGGGAATTAGGAGAAGAATTGCGTTGTAATTCACATAGGGGGTAATCATGTAGATGAGCGGAGCGCAGATGGCTGCCTGGAACAGCAGGTCTCGCTCACGGTGTGACCACAGGACAGCGGTCAATCCGACCAGCAACCCAACGGACACGACTAGCCCAAATTTTTGGCCAAAGAACAGAACCATGAACGAGGGGTAAATATAC
>JBEKQY010000370.1:0-4098 GCA_049519235.1 Candidatus Korobacteraceae bacterium
TGCAAGGTTTCGGCGGTGAGTGTGGCCTTGCAGGTAAATGTTCCATCCCGTTCCTCGTGGGAAGCGGAATCCAGAATTGTGATTTGATCGTTACTCATGGTGATCGCCGAATCAGCCTGGGCCAGCAGTGAGCGGTTGCCTTTGGAGCAGCTGACGATCTGCCGGACATTGCCGTTGTTGCTGTCTGCGCTGTTGTAGAACACAAGTCTTATCTGGACCCTGGTATCGCTTTCCTCCGAAGGTGGCAATAACCAGCTTCCGGAAAGTTTCGCCGGCACCATCGCGGCACCCATCACATCCTGACGCGCCAGTTCTAAAAGGTCGGGATTGCCACCCGGGTTAGTTATGGTGATGCGAGTGCCGTTCTCTGAAATCGTGTAGCTCAGGAGATTCGCTTCAATGCTGACCCGGCACACTAAATCGCCTTCGCCAGTCTGACTGCCAGAGGCGCTTTTCAGAACTTGGATGGTGCTTTCCGAAATCTCGATTGGAGAGACGGCTTTGGCGATGGTAGTGCGATATTCGCCCGGACAAGTGCGCGTGACCGTCATTTCGTCCTTGCCGGTGGCGGCATTGTGGTGAAACTCGTAACCAATGGACGCTGTGTTGGGATTGCCCAGCGGGTAGGGATACCAGGTTCCGTAAAATTGTCGCGCCAATGGGGCCGTTTGCCCGCGCCCCGCCGGCGTAAGGATCCAGCCGGCTACCAGACACCAAATAACCAGGAAAATCCGTCTCTTCACAACCGTTCCTCCAGCAAAACTAACGTACCACACTTGAGAGCTGCCGGAGGCTGGCAAATCAAAAGCCGGAGCTGTTCGCTCCGGCTTTGGGTCCTTAGTCCTTAAATGAGACGGAATCGACTACATATTCAGCTTGCGGCGCACAAATCCAGCCAGAGCGACGACTCCCAATCCCATCATGCTCAACGTCCCGGGCTCTGGGACCGTGGAGCTTTCCGAGAACTGGTCGGTAATCACCGAAACTTCCGCGCTTCCATTCGTGCCGGCTGACACTAAAAGGTCCTTTTCGACGGAGACCTCATGCACTCCCGCAAAATTCACCTGGTCGTAAAGCTGGTTTCCGGCGCTGCTATCGAAAACTGAGAGGGTGACAGTGGTGCCGCCCGAGCAGGCTGGCAGGATGGCCCCCAGACAGGCGGTTTCGTCAAGGTTTATGGCGCCAGTTCCCGTAAAACCAACCCCGGCAATCGAAAGGCTCAGGTCGGTGATTAGCCCAGTACTGTTGACCGTCCACGCGAATTCGGAGTCCTGTGCCAGTATTCCACCGGAGGTTGACACTCCCCACGGTCCGGTAAACTGAAATCCCGTATTATTAGTCGTGGTAATCGGTATCACCTCTACGCTTCCCGGCCCAATCCCAAAACCGGCCGGGCTGCTTGTGTCACTGTAGGTGAAGGACGAATAGGTCTGGTCGTTGATGGTGCACTGGAAGCCTGAACCAAGGTAGTTGTTCAGAGTTGTCATCGTGCAATTCTGGGCGTAGCCCGCCACAGCGGTCACTAAAACGACAAAAAGCGCAAATGCAATCTTTCTCATAGCCGCCTCACCTAACGTCGTTCCGGGATATGGCTCAGTTTGTCGCCCACACGGGCACACCTAGTGGGCAGCGAACGAAGTGTCTTTGGTAGTGCACTTTCGATTCCATCGCAATTTATGCTAACTGCTTATTTTTCAGTATGTTTTGAAACTAACCTGGAAGAAAAGAGGAAAGTTGTTGCACATGCCGGGGAAGGGAATTACTACAGTCACTTTCGTGGATCATCCATAAAGTGGTGGAAAATGCCCCCTTTTGCCCATCCGTCGACAAGTACCACACCGATGGTGAGGCCGAGCCTAAAAAGATGGCTGAGGCACTGCGTCAACCGGATCGGACTGGCGAGAGGCCCTTTTTGCCGCATACATGGCGCGATCAGCCGCCGCGCGAAGTTGGTCCGGATCCCTGCCGTCCTCGGGGTATAGGGCCAGCCCAATGCTGAGTCCGGTTCGCACCTGTTTGCCTTCGACAACAATTGGGTCAGCAAGCGCCGACTCCAAAGCCGACAACAGCACCCGCGCTCCTTCCCGATTGTCTACCTGGCTGACCACGGTGAATTCGTCGCCGCCCGAGCGCGCCAGCGTATCGCTAGCTCGAAGACGGCTCCCCAGTTGCGCCACAACCCCTCGCAGAGCGATGTCTCCCACACGATGGCCGAAGGCATCGTTCACTTCCTTGAAGTGATCGAGGTCGAGCACAAACACACCCACTTTGCTTCCCGTACGGTCTGCCTGCGCCAAGGCCAAATTGAGCCGGTCCTCCAGCAACCGGCGATTGGGCAAGTCTGTCAGTTCATCATGGTAGGCAAGATGCGTGCTTCTCGCGATCTGGTTCTCCAGCAGAGTGAGAATCATGCCTACGGCGACAAGGTACTTGGGAATGTTCCACACCTCTGACTCGACCTTTACCGCAGGTGCAAAAACTTCTAGCAACAAAGCGGTTGGAAAGACCGCGCCCCATAAGGCAAATCCGCTTACCGCCGTCAAAACGCCGGCGGTGGCACGCTGGTGCTGGTTCCAATACAGAATGGCGGAAGCAAGGTTCAGCCAGGCAAGGATGACCGTAATGCCTAAGTCTGCTTTACCACGAGCGACTGCCCAAGTAATTACGGCAGCTGCTGCCAAGCTGGCCAACACCACCGCGGCGGCATAAAGATTTACGCTCTGTTTGTGACGCCGGAACACCAGCACCGGAGCCAGCACTCCTATTGCTGTGCAGAAGTAATAATAGTTTGGGTTGCTGACTGCCCAAATCACGCCATCGCTGTAAGCCAGCACGGGGACACCAATAGCCAACGCCAGATACACTTGGCGCCGCCGGTCCGCAGCCACTACCGAGACCGAAATTAGGAAGGCGACACTGGCCAGAATCAATGAGTCCAGACTAATGGCCGTTGCCACACGTCCCCATGGCCCGTCGCCCACAACTGGAAATTGGGCGGCGAAATGTACCAGCGCCAGAAGCCAGCCGATCAGCCATAGTCTTACCTGCTCGCTGCTGGCTTTACGCGAGATCGCCCAAAACACTACCACCAGAATGGTCAGAGCAATCAGGTTCGGCAAGGTCGTGAAATTCATAGAGAGATCGTGGCGCCGCTACCCAGAGTATGCCGGATTTGCCCGAATTGTTCACTCAAATTCTTGCGACTGGTGGCCCTTGATTACCCAAATAGTAGTAATGCCTGATTCGGGAACATCTGGATCTGAGCAGACCTGCAAGGCTTATCGAACTTTGACGTCTGGCTCGACCGACATTCCTGGGCGGAGCAAGCCATCCTGGTTGAAGTCCGGCTTGTCGTTACCATCGAAGTCGATGCGCACCGGGAGACGCTGCACCACTTTCACGTAGTTGCCGGTAGCATTCTCCGGAGGCAGCAGGCTGTATATTGCTCCGGTGGCCCCGCCGATATTGGAGACGTGGCCGTCCCACTTTCTGCCCCCATACGTATCGACCTTGATCTTAACCGGCTGCCCGGGACGCATGTGGGTAAGTTGCGTCTCTTTGAAGTTGGCCGTGACCCAGACATCGTTCAGCGGAACCACGGCCAACAGATCCTGGCCGACGGCGACATTGGATCCCACTTGCACCGAGCGCTTTCCCACCACGCCGTCAACCGGGGCAACGATGGTCGTGTAGGAAAGGTTCAGTTGAGCCTGCTCCTGCGCGGCTTTGTAGCGCAAGACCTGCGCATCGGCTGACTCGGCTCTGGCTTTGGTTGCAGCTACGGTGTTGGGAGTAGCCTGAGCATTCTTAATCTCGGCGTTGGCCTGCTCAATCCGCGACTGTGCCTGCTTTACTTGAGCGTTGGCAGCCAGCAATGCAGCCTTCCGCGCCTCAACCGTTGCGTTGGCAGCCGTTGCCGCTGCCGTCGCGGCATCGAATTGCTGTTGTGAGATCTCGCGCTTGCCGAGCAATTGCCTGTATCGTTCCACGTCAGTGTTGAGCTTCACTGCGTCGGCTTGTGCCTCCTCGATCTGGGCCTGCGCGGCTTCTGCCTCCTTCTGTGCGGCCGCTACTCCAGCCTGCGCCGAAGACATATCG
>JBEKQY010000371.1:0-4200 GCA_049519235.1 Candidatus Korobacteraceae bacterium
CCTAGGCTGGGGCCTCGCAGCTCCTCGGCTGCCTGCCGATACTCATCATCGAGGGTCTTGAACAAGTGATCGGGCCATTTCGAAAACAAGTGCTCTGAGCAGATACGCGTCACGACGGAATGCCCATAGACAATCAGGCCAGCGCGGTGACATCCGACCAAGTAATTAGCATGCTTTTCTGGACTGCACATAATACTGGAAAGTGCCCCCACCCCGACAAAGAACCTGTTCTTCTCGTAAGGCTCTCGGTCAATACCGGGGTTATCAAAGTCCGGTTCCCACGCTCTGGCCGCGGCCTCACATGTGCCTGTCGAATCTCCCTCGTACCAGCACTTGAGATATGCCCACGCCTGGCCGTTAGTTCGAATCCAAGCGGGAAATGCACTGGAAGCTTCTAAAGCGAACGTAGTAAGGACCAGCCGTTGCAAGAAATCGCTTTCTGGCTTACCGAGATCGATGAAAGGATGTGGCTCGCGAGGGTGCGTGAACTCATAGTCTAGAAGCTGATCGTCAAATGGTTCCTCGTAATCTAGCGGGTTAAGTGGACGAGACGGGTGACCTCCCAGTCGACCGCTCGCACCTGCCCATCTGGATGCGATCAGGGTTGGCGATATGATGATAGCTCGGATTGCACGCTCAATCGAGGGTAGGTCATCTGGATCAACTGGGCCTTCCCAAAGTCGTTCCAATGTCCGCAGCAGCGGTCTCTCGATAAGGGCGATACCGAATTTCTGGTCCCCCATAACCCTTCTAACTCTCTTCTTCTGGGACGCACGCGGTCCTGTGCATCAACTCGACTGCATCACTGTGATCACGTACAGCGGATTTAGCTTAAGGCCGTACCGTAGATTCACCAAGCCCATGAAAAACAGAGCGGTCTTCATCAGGAACTCTACTTCTTCTTCGGCGGCTGCTATTCCCTTTCCTAAACTCCCACCGTGAATGACATTATGACGATACCGGTCAAGCTGTTCCAACCGCTTTCCGTCGTAGGCATAATTGTTCATCGGGGTCCATCCGTCCGGAGGTTTGCATCTCGCGAAAAGATACTCCGCCTTTTTCAAAAGTGATTCTCGGTCGAGCTGCGCAAAGAATTCATCAAGCTTTCGGCGCATAAGTTGTTCGTAGGTCAGTCCACGCATATCTGACAGTTTGATTTGGCGTTGTTCTATAACTGATTCCCATTCCTCTGGGGCCACAAGTCCGGTAACCTTGCAGTAGTCTAGTGCAGCGCCATCCAAGACCGTGTGCGCGAAGATTATCGATGCAGCATCGACAGCTGCCTGGCTATGAGCTATTGTGGCGTCCGTCATCTGTGCTATTAATTTATCAGGAGGATGTTCCTTGAAGAAGGCCTCCTTATCGAGCAGTATTTTGTCGTAGTCCGAGCCATGCAGGATGTCATTGACGAATGTCACTTTTTGTTTTTCGAGCTCTTTTCTGGCCGCATCCATGCTCGCCGCAGATGTGATCCGGAATGAAAGGATGAACGTCCAGCGGCTGAAGCATCTCCCTTGCACTTCGTTGAAAAGCTTCTCAGCCTCCGTCATCTTGAAGAACTCTGCGATCTCAGTTGCATTCACTGTTAAGCCTCCGGCTGACGCTGAATGTCGTTATGCTATACCGGCTAGGTCCGCGACCGTATGAAGATGTATATCATTGGGTACTGGTGGAGTGCAGCCTTTTCATCTTCGGTCATTTCGGGAGACACGTGATTGCGACGGAGCTGCCTCGGGGTTGTGCTGGGTTGGACGTTGTCGAGAAGTTCCGCGAGATCGTCGAGACTCACTCGTTGAAGAAAAAGAAACAGATGGCGATCAACGATCTCCATCGCGTTACCTGCGGTATCCACAGCAAGCAACGGGGGCACGATATACGTCGCAAAAGTAATGCCGCAACCGCAGGAAGCCCCGAATTCCGACGAGGCGGTCGAGGGCAAACCAGACGAGCAGCATTTGACGCTATGAGCTATCGCCTTTGTCTGCTCGTGCTAATTCTCTCGCTGGCCACCAGCGCCCTTGCCGCCAGCGGCGAGCCTGCGCCCCGCTTCAATGCCAAGACCACTGCCGGCGAGAAGTTCACCAACGATTCGCTAAAAGGACACGTTGTCCTGCTACAGTTTTGGACCACGTGGTGCCCTTACTGCCGGAGCGAGCAACCGCTGGTGGACAGCCTCGATCGAGAATTTCGCGATCAGGGACTGGTGGTGCTGGCGGTGGATGTGAACGAATCGAAGAAGACGGTGAAGAGATACTTGGAGCAGAATCCGCGCGCCTGCCGCATTGTGCTCACCGAAGACACCAACCTAGCCGCCATGTATGCTGCCGTTTCCTATCCCATCTATGTTGTCATTGATCGTGACGGTAATGTTGTAGCCACGCAACACGGCGCCAGAGGCGAGCATGCTCTGCGGTCTATGCTGGCACGCGCTGGCCTTTCGGCCCCCGAATAGCGCCGCGGTCTTTGATGGTGACCGGATTTTGCGCCACCAGGAACAGCTAGCATCAACCTAAGCCACCAAAAGACGCTCCAATGATGTTGTCTGCAACGCCGTAGTATGCTTGCTGTAAGGGCTAGGAGCGGTGCGGACCCGGTCCCGCAGATGGCAATGCATTTGCAGGGCCAGCTCCGGCATGGCAGAGAAATGATGACTTCGCTTGAGCAAGGGCCGCAGAAGGGCAAGATGCCGGAGCCGAACGGTCCCGTCCTGGTGATGCCTCCGCCGCCACGCAAGCCGAGCAAGTGGGAGCTCTGGAGACGCCGAATCTTCCTGGTCGTCTTCGTCCTCTTCTGCCTCGAAGTCGGCATCATACTCACCGTCGCGCCCTGGACCCCGTTTTGGACCAGCAACTCCCTACTCCTGAGCTTCCCGCGGGTGCGGGAGTTCCTGATGCACGGCTTCGTTCGCGGCTTGATTAGCGGCTTGGGTCTGAGCGATATCTGGCTGGCAGTGATGGAGGCTGTCCGATACCGCGAAGGCACGGGCTGATTGGCCATCCGGCGGTTTGGTCCATTTACTTATCACTCGGGACTGCGGACTACATGGCTGACAAACACAAGAACGACGGACAACCTCGACATAACCGGTCGCCGCTTGCGTACGAGAACAAGAAGTTCCTCAACGGGCCCGACGGACGCATCCTGCGCATTCTGGCCGAATATCAGGAACCGTTGTCGCGCTTCCGGCGCGAGCGCATCCAGGACACCATCGTCTTCTTTGGGTCGGCGCGCTTCCACAGCCGCTCGCATGCCGAGAAAGCCTTGCAATTGCTGGACAAGCCTGGCTCGGCGAAACCCGCACCGCAGGAAGAACAGGAACGGATTCGCCTCGCCAAGGCCGACGTGGAGATGGCCCGCTACTATGAGGATGCGCGCCGGCTGGCGTTCCTCATTACGCAGTGGACCAAGTCCATCAGCCAGCCGCGGCATCGCTTCGTCATCTGCACCGGCGGTGGCCCCGGCATCATGGAAGCGGCCAATCTGGGAGCGTCCGAGGCTGGGGGCAAGACCATCGGGATGAACATCAATCTGCCCTTCGAGCAGATGCCCAATCCCTACATCACTCCGGACCTGAACTTCGAGTTCCACTACTTCTTCATGCGCAAACTGTGGTTCGCGTATCTGGCCAAGGCGCTGGTCGTCTTCCCAGGAGGATTTGGCACCTTCGACGAGCTTTTTGAATTGCTCACTTTGGCGCAAACGGAAAAGCTGGCCAAGCATATGTGCGTGGTGATTTATGGCAAGGAGTACTGGGACCGGGTGATCAACTTTCAGGCGCTGGTGGATGCGGGGACGATTTCGCCAAAGGACCTCAATCTCTTTCACTGGGCGAACTCGCCCGAGGAGGCCTTTGAATGTCTGCGCCAGGACCTGATCAAGCACCACCTGGATTCCCAGATCACGCGCGACAAAGAGCCCGAAATTGCCAAAACAAGACCGTAAGGCAGGGCCTGCGATTCCCGTCGATTAGTCTGGAGCTGAACGCCGCATTGTATCCACATGGATATCCGCCTGGTAGGTTTAATCGGTTTGTATCAGGGCACGCTTCACTGGCCGCTGAAAACTTCCGATTTCGCGAGCTTTGTGTCAGGGCACGACTTCAGTGTCTGCGTGAGAACCGTGCCCGATAGTTCGCACACATTGCTCTTGCGGTCTGGCGGTAGTGTCGAATTCCGTGATCTCCGCGGTTATGGGCGGCCC
>JBEKQY010000372.1:0-2934 GCA_049519235.1 Candidatus Korobacteraceae bacterium
TTGTACCACCTGGGCCGCCCATAACCGCGGAGATCACGGAATTCGACACTACCGCCAGACCGCAAGAGCAATGTGTGCGAACTATCGGGCACGGTTCTCACGCAGACACTGAAGTCGTGCCCCGATACAAAGCATTTCAACGCGGAGTTTTTTAGCAGCCTGTGAAGCCGTGCCTCAAGAGACCGCAGGTAAATGCGGACTTTAGCCCCTGCGATTGCTGGTGCAAGGGCTAAAGCCCGAGTTCTTGTTTGAATTTTTCGGCACGACTGAAGTCGTGCCCTGATACAAAGCAATTCATGAGATTGGCCAGATAGGCTCTAGCGCAGGATGACAGCGGACCTGTTCTATGTCTAAACAACCTCATTCTTATTCCACGCTTACGCTTGCTGACGACGGGCCACTGGCCATCATCACCTTGAATCGGCCGGAGAAGCGCAATGCCATCAGCTATGAGCTGATCGACGAGGTTTTGCGCGCGCTGGCGGAGGTCGAGGAATCATCTGCGCAGATCCTGATTCTGACCGGCGCGGGCCGGGCATTCTGCTCGGGCATGGACCTCGACAATCTCCGCTCAATCGCCAGCCGCACACCGGAGAAGAACCGTGCGGATTCGCAAACCATGGCCCTTTTGTTTCGCACGCTTTACGAATTTCCCAAGGTGACCATCGCAGCGGTAAATGGCCCAGCAATAGCCGGCGGCTGCGGGCTAGCGACATTGTGCGATTTCACACTCGCTTCCGCGGAGGCGAAGTTCGGCTACACGGAAGTACGGATTGGGTTCATTCCGGCAATCGTCTCGACGTTTCTACTGCGCCAGGTCGGAGAAAAGCAGGCGCGCGATCTGCTGCTGACGGGACGCATCATTAGCGCTGACGAGGCATTTCGCCTTGGGCTTGCCAATGAGGTGGTGGCAGCGGACAAGCTGCTCGATCGGGCACGGGAGCTGGCCGCCAGCCTATTGCAGAACAGTCCGGCGTCCTTGCTGGCGACCAAGCGCCTGCTGAAGAATTATTCCTCGAATGAGTTGGGCCGGGAGATCGCGGTTGCGGTAGAAGAGAACGCGAGCATCCGCACGACCGCCGATTTTCGCGAAGGTGTGAGCTCGTTTCTGGAGAAGCGAAAGCCGCGCTGGAGGGGATGATAGGGGTCTGCGGTGCCGCCACCGTTTCGGGAACACAGGTGGGGAAATACCGAATTGGGCGAGCCGCGGCACTCCACATCACTTCAAACCAGCAGGACGGCCCATCTCTTGTTACAATCTCTCTTCTTCGAGCATTTTGGCAAAAATCTGCCTTAAAGCGTTTTGGCTGACAGCAAAGCTGTGACTGCCGAGGAAGATGCCCGGCTTGGGCAAGGGACACTTAGGACCGCGGGAGGCTCGATGGGAGAAGCAGACCGCGACCAACACAGGGAGAAAATGATGAGATTTCGTCTGCATTCCGTGGTTGCGGTGCTAGTTGCAATCGCGCTGTTTCCAACGCTGGCTCGTAGCCAACAAACGCCCCCCGCCGCGCCGGCGCAGCCAATGCAGCCGGCTGCGTCAGGGCAGCAAACGCCGCCCGCACCGGCCCAGGAGCAAAAATCTGAGAGCATGGAGAAAACCCCGGAGGCGCCGGTTGAGCCGATCATGAGCGGGCCTTACCCGGTAATGAGCAAGGCCGCTGAAGAGCGCGGACGCCAGCTTTTTGAAATGTTCAACCATAGCGAGTTCAGCCAGATGTGGACCTCGCTTTCCGACGGGCGCAGGCGCGTACTCGTCAATGCCGCTGCCAAGGTGCGGCCCGCTGCCGGCGCGCCGCAGGTGTCAGCCGAGGAGCGGTTTATCGCGGGTAATAAGAGGTATCACGAAGCCTTGGGTAACGAGACCTCGATGCAGGGAGAAAACATCGTTCCCTACTTGTTCGCTCCGGACACGATTTACACGCGGCTGTCCACTTTCCCCGGAGCGCGGGTGCCGGCAATGTTTGCCATTACGATCAATCAGCTCGGTCAAATCGACGATTTCGCAATCAACCCCATGCGCACCATCCCCGAGGGCCGCTACGCCGGCTACGAGGACACGGCCAAGCTTAAGTTGCCATTCGAGGGCGAGTGGCTGGTGTATCAGGGAGGTCGCAACATTTTCGAGAATGCCTATTCCGCGGCGGACGATCAGCGTTACGCGATCGATTTCGTATTGCTGAAAAATGGCAAGCTGTTCTCCGGGGCGGGTGTAATTGGCAGCAAGCCCGAGGACTATTACTGCTACGGTCAACCCATACTGGCTCCCGCCGACGGCACGGTCGTCAAGGCGATAGGGACTTTCAACGATTACCCGCCGGGCAGACCCGCCGGCGATCCGCCAGACGGCAACGTCCTGATCATCTCGCATAGCAATGGCGAGTCCTCCTTCTTCAATCACCTGAAGCAAAATAGCCTGAGGGTGAAGCTGGACGACAAGGTGAAGCAGGGTGAGGTGATTGCCGAATGCGGTAACAGCGGCGCGGGCCTGGTTCCGCATGTGCATTATCACTTGCAGAGGAGTATGGGAGTGGGGCTGCCAGCGCAGTTTGTGGACTACATTGCCGATGGCAAGCTGGTGGCGTCCGGTGAGCCCAAGCGGGGGCAGCTGGTAAAGAATGCGCCAGCCCCGCCGGCCATGCCGGCCGCACCGGCCATGCCAGCCGGGACTCCCAGCAATGCCGCTCCAAGCAAAATGCCTGCGCCGGCGAGCAAGTAAGCTCGCTTCCTCAGGCAGAAGTTGTCCGGCGGGCGCGGAGCAGATTGCTGCGCCCGCTTTTTTCGGCTTCGAGCCCCTAGCTCCGAGCTTTGGGCTCTTAGCTCTTAGCTCTTAGCTCTTAGCTCTTAGCTCTTAGCTCTTAGCTCTTAGCTCTTAGCTCTTAGCTCTTAGCTCTTAGCTCTTAGCTCTTAGCTCTTAGCTCTTAGCTCTTAGCT
>JBEKQY010000373.1:0-3943 GCA_049519235.1 Candidatus Korobacteraceae bacterium
ACGCCCTCAGCCACCTGAACAAACGCGCCGAACTTGGTCATGCTAGTGACCGGCCCTTCCACGGCCGAGCCGACGGGGAATTTCTGCGGCACGTCGGCCCAGGGATCTCCTAAGGCCTGCCTCAACCCGAGGGAGAGACGCTGCTCGCCAATGTTGACGCCCAGGATGACGACTTCCACCGTCTCGCCAACCTTCACCACATCGCTGGGCTTGCGCACCTTCTTGGCCCATGACATTTCCGAGATATGGACCAGCCCTTCCACGCCCGGCTCCAGCTCGACGAAGGCTCCGAAGTCAGCCAGACGACTGACGGTGCCGCGGACGCGATTGCCGGTCTGGTACTTTGCGGCGACGGTGTCCCAGGGATGCGGCTGAAGCTGCTTGAGGCCAAGTGAAATGCGCTGCTTCTCGGAGTCGATCTTCAACACCCTGACTTCGATCTCCTGCCCAGCGGAGAGAACATCGGAAGGCGTGTTGACGCGGCCCCAGGCAATGTCGGCGACATGCAGCAGTCCATCGACGCCGCCAATATCGACGAACGCTCCGTAATCCGTGAGGTTGCGAACCGTACCGGTCACAATGTCGCCTTCCTTGACCTCGGAATAGCGCTGCTCTTTCGTCGAGCGTTCCTCGTCTTCAATAACGGCGCGCCGGTCGACGACAATATCCTCTTCGGTGACATCCAGCTTGGTAATGCGGCAGCGAATTTCCTGGCCGACAAGCTTCTCCATGTCGGCGGCATCGCGCACACCACTGCGCGATGCAGGCATAAACGCACGGACGCCGACGTCAACGCTAAAACCGCCTTTTACCATGTCGGTCACGGTGCCGATGATGGTAACCTTCTCGGCAAAGGCGCGTTCCAACCCGGTCCAGTCCTTGGGCCGCGCGACCCGCGAGCGCGAGAGTTCGTAGTAGCCTTCCGGATCGCGGCCTTTCACGCTGACGGGAAATCTATCGCCCGGTTTTACCGTTTCGCCCGCGCTCTGAAACGCGGACAAGGGCAGGATACCTTCGCTTTTGTAACCGATATCGAGCAGCACCGAATCATCCGTGACGGCGACAACCGTGCCTTCGAGCTGTCTGCTACCATCGTCGGTCTCGCGCGAATGGCTGCGTTCGTACTGGGAAAGAAGGTCGCCAAAGGACTCATCCGGTTCATTGTCGGATTGAGGATCGGGGAGATTTCGGTCGGGCATAAATAAGGATTACAGTCTCGTCAAAGGAGGTGCGATCAGGATAACATTCATCGGGCGTCTGATCCGCGATGCAAGACAAGGCAGAGACAGGAAGTCTGGCCGATAACTGGCAGTTGCGGTAACTATGCGCCCGCTGCTTGACAGCTTGCGGATTGTCTGCGGCCTTGCGGGCGGTGAAAAAGATGTGAAATTGACCTAGACACTTCTTGGGCCGCGCTGGACAACCCCTGCGGATTCTGGCACTTACAATTGAGAAGTTGGTGGACAAAAATAAGTTGCGTTTGCACCAACCTTGGGCGTTGACAATTTCTCATCCTGCTGTAGGATCGCACATGTCGACGGCAGAAAAGGGCGGGCAACTAATCGTAGCCAACCCGAAGTAGGCTGAGTGATCGGTTCGGCGGGGCGACCTGCCGGGACCGCCAGACCCGAAAAAACCGACTGCACTGCGAGGTGACAGCCGGGGTTTGGAACCGCGAAAGCGGTGATCGCATCAAGGGCTGTGACGGTACATGTCTCCACGCCGGTAACTCCCTCGCAGGAGTTGGCGGCTAGAGCATAACCAAAGTCACAGCCTTTTCCATTTGGTCGAACTTCTACTAGCCATCTCCTAAACGCGATGCGGCCCAAAGTGATTCTCCGCAGGAGCTAAAGCCCGAGTCTTAGGGCGGATCTTACGGCACGGCTGAACAGGCTGCGAAAAAGTCCGAAAGGCAGATTCCTCGCGGGCTGAATACCATCCCAACAAGCGCAAAAGAGGCGCTTGTCGGGGGCCCCGGTGAAGCCCGCTCGGGATATTAGAAATAAACGGTTTATCGGCACGACTAAAGAGGCTGCGGAAAAAGTCAAACAGCAGATCCCTCGCCAACTAAAGTCGGCTCGGGATGACAAAAATGAAGGGCTTATCGGCACGACTTAAAGTCGTGCCCTGACACAAACCATTCGCAAAACGAATTTTTCCGCAGCCTGTTTACGCGGCGCTGAAGAGGCTGTTACGAAACTGTGCCGTCCCTACGGGACTCCGATCCATTTTGCCACCCTACCCAGCACTCCGCCTTCGGCTCCGTGCTGGACTAAGCTGTTCCGCGCCTACGGCGCTGGTTTTTTGGTGCTCCATGCTCCACTGCCGAAAAATAAGTTGAGTTTGGTAACAGCCCCTGAAGTGCCGCTCTACCCGAGCCTCGCGGATACAGCAATCCGAAAAGCGGTCTAGTATTCAGCATTCGCCCCTCGACTCCGCTCGGGGGGCAGTCTCCCAGCCATACCGAGCGTTGGCGAAAGACCGACCGCCAGCGCAACATCCGCTCGCCGTTGGCCCAATAATCGACATGTCTCAATTGGGCTATTATTTACTTGACTCGCCCGAGACTTTGTGCCATAATTCTGAGTTGTGGAGAACAAGGCCATGAGCGAACCAAAGAGCTTGCAAGAGGCAATCGTTTACTTCTCGAATCCCGATAACTGCATCGACTATCTGGCCGTCCGCCGTTGGCCCGAAGGCGTGATTTGCCCGATCTGCGGTTGTGATAGCGTGAGCGCGTTCAATCCTAGGCGCAAGACTTGGAAGTGTGCGAAGCATCACCCCAAGCGTGAATTCTCCATCAAGGTTGGAAGTCTTTGCGAAGATTCTGCTATCGCCCTTGACAAGTGGCTCACTGCTCTTTGGCTCATTACTAATTGCAAAAACGGAATCAGCAGTTGCGAGATTGCTAAAGACCTTCGCGTCACTCAGAAAACTGCATGGTTCATGCTGCATCGAATTCGTCTGGCTATGCAGGATGAAAACTTCGGCAAACTTCGCGGTCACGTCGAGGTAGATGAAACCTTCATTGGCGGCAAGGCTCGCAATATGCATCTCGACAAACGGGCGCGGCGCATCACTGGTACTGGCGGAAAAGATAAGACCATTGTATTCGGTGCGTTGGAACGTGGCGGGAAGGTTCGCACCGTGGTAGTCGCAGATCGCAAGAAATCCGCGCTGCAAACTACTGTGAGAGAGCACGTCGAAGCTGGCGCGGCGCTCTACTCTGACGCACTGCGCTCCTATGACGGACTCGCTCAGGAATACGCTCACAGAGTCATCGACCATGCCGAGAAATACGTTGACGGGCAGGTTCACACCAACGGACTCGAAAACTTCTGGAGCCTGCTCAAGCGCGGCATCGCGGGAACCTATGTTAGTGTCGAACCGTTCCATCTGTTTCGCTACCTTGACGAACAAGTATTTCGCTACAACAACCGTGCGACTAAAGACAATCCCCTGAACGATGCTGACCGCTTCGACATGGCCGTTCGCAAACTGTTCGGCAAACGGCTTACCTTCGCTTCGCTTACCGGGAAGCTATGTGAAACGGAAACATTCTAACCCTTATCGTTTGAAGCGGGGACGGGAGGCAAAGCAAACCCAATCGTAAATTTAGATTCTTTGACGTGACGCTTATATGCGCTGAGGACATTTATTATTCCTGACACATCCGCATAGAACATATCGTCCTCAAAGCCGGGGCCAACGGATCTATATCCCCAAAGCTGGGTATTACAGCCTATACACGCCACACTCCTAGGCAATCCATCTTTCGGCAAGGGTAGCCGGATCACGCTTCCACAGTTCTTGCAGGTGATGTCTATTGCCGTGAGTTCTTGGAAATCAGTGTGCTCTAGATTTAGCGGCGTCATCGTTCGCCTTCCTCTCTTTTACCAGTTGGCGCTTTTGCCTTTCTAGCTTCCGTCTGCGTTGGTATTCC
>JBEKQY010000374.1:0-4220 GCA_049519235.1 Candidatus Korobacteraceae bacterium
GCGGGCCCAAACACTACTCGAGTTTTTCCGGCTCCAGCGCGATGTGCTTTTCGCCGGCGGCTTTTTTCTCCCAATACTTGCGGACCCAGGCTTCCCAGCTTTTGCCGGCGGCGGTGTCGCGCCCGGTGAAGGCCAGGGCGGCGATGTCGGAATAAGGGATGGAAATCTTCTGCGGGGAATTTTGTGGGATTAGGCGCACGACGGAGTCGGCTAGGGTCGCGCCATTGCGGCGGTCGAAGATGTAGCCTTCCACGCGCGAGCCGTCTTTGCGGGTGATGGTGACGTCGCCGCGATAGTCGAAGGCTGTCTCGAGCGCGTCGCGCAGTTCGGCCTCGGTGGCGAGGTCGGGAATCCAGCCTTCAATGGCTTCGCGTTGGCGGCCATCGACGACTTCAAGGTGGTCGACGGTGAGGTTATGTTGGGGTTCGGACATAGAACCATTTCACCACAGCCGCGTCGGTTCGGCACGTTGACAGTCTGCCATACCATCTGATATGGCTAGCCATATGAAGACAACCATCCAGATTCCTGATAGCCTCTTCCAGGAAGCCCGCCGGCTGGCCCAGCGGGAAAACACCACACTAAAGGCGCTGGTGGAACAAGGATTGCGCCGCGCTCTCGCCGAGCGCAAAGAACGGGGAGGGTTCCGCCTCCGCAAGGCGACTTTCAAAGGTAAGGGCTTGCAACGTGCCGTGGCCGGGACCTCCTGGGAACAAATTCGCGAGTTGAGTTACGAGGGTCGCGGCGCATGATTGCGGTTGACACCAACATCCTGGTGTACGCTCATCGCGAAGACTCCGCCTGGCACGAGCCCGCCTACACCTGTGTTCGAAAGCTGGCGGAGGGGCGCGACCCTTGGGCCATACCCTGGCCGTGCATCCACGAGTCCCTGGCCATCGTGACCCACCACCGCATCTATGCCCCGCCCACATCTTTGGCAGCCGCGCTGGACCAGGCGCAAGCTTGGCTCGAATCGCCGAGCTTGATCCTGATTGGCGAAACCGAAGAGTACTGGCAGCGATTGCAGGGTTTGCTTCGATCGGCCCGCGCATCCGGCCCGCAAGTCCACGATGCCAGGATTGCCGCGCTTTGCCTGGAGCACGGAATCACGGAGCTGTGGACCGCGGACCGGGACTTTTCCCGTTTCCCCACGCTCAAAGTGCGCAATCCCCTGGTCAGCTAATCAGGGAACGGCTTCAGCGCGCGAGCTCCATTGTCGGAAATCGCAGGCAATATATTGACACGATTTTCCCGGACATCTATAGTTCTGGTCGCAAAACAACCACACCGGAGGATGAACATGCGCCGAATCGCTTTGACAGCACTTGGTTTCGCTCTGCTGTTATCAGGAGTTCAACTGTACTCGCAGACGAATGCGGCCGTAGAAAAGACTTTGCAAGGCATGGAACAATCCGGCTGGCAGGCATGGAAGGACCACGACCCAAAGCCCATTGAAGGGATGACCCCGGACAATGCCATCAACATCGCGGACGGAGTAGTGGCCAAAGGCAAGCAAGAGATTGTGAAGAGTATTTCTGACTCGGGCTGCATGGTCAACAGCTTCTCGCTGTCCGATTTTTCCTATCTCTGGCTCGATAAGGACACGGTCATCATGACCTATACCGCGACCCAGGACGCCACCTGTAGCGGCAAGAAGCAGGCGGGAAAAGTTATCGCCGCTTCGCTGTGGCAGAAGCAGAAGGGCAAATGGATGTCGCCGTTCCACCAGGAAACTGAAGTTCCGGGTATGTAGAGAAGTATGTCCGGCTGGAACCTTCCTCGGCGCCGGACGTTCTCCCCTCTGTTATGATAAAGGTAGCCGATGGACGACTCTAACCGCCCCTTCGAGCGCGACTTGTCTACCACCGCACCCCCTCGCCGGGTTTACCCCAACGCCCCGATAACCGAGGCTCTCATCGATTTCCGTGTAAACTATGCGTCATCGATGGCTTTGGATCAACTGAAGAGGTTCGGCAATGCGGTGAGGTCGGAATACCCGAACCAGGCCGCACGGGAAGTGTTTCAAGGACAGATCGACCTCGGTCCGGCTGAACCGAAAACAATCGCCAGCCGTTCCACAACTGGTTATATCTTTTCATCCGCGGATCGGCGGCAGGCGGTTCAGGCTAGGTTGGATGGATTTACGTTTAGTCGGTTCGCTCCTTACGAGCATTGGGAGGCGCTTGTTAATGAGGCAAGGCGTCTTTGGCACGTATTCGTCGACGTGCTGAGCCCGGTGACGGTGAAACGACTAGCCGTCAGATACGTCAATCAGATCAATCTTCCATTGCACGGCGGAACGCTCAAGTTTGAAGATTATCTACGAACATTCCCTCAACTTGCGGGGATCGAAGAGGACGTTGATCTGGAACAATTCTTTCTTCGTTTGGTTATGCCACAGCGGGACTTGTCGGCGAAGCTTATACTTACCGAGGCTCTCCTGCCTCCCCAATCCGATGCACTCGGTGTCATCCTTGACATCGACCTTTTTCGTGATGACGTGTCATTTGATGTAAGGTCTGAGGAAATGTGGTCTATACTCGAAGCGTTTCGCTTGCGAAAGAATAGATACTTTGAGGCATCGATAACCGACGCTGCGCGGAGCTTGTTTGGATGATATATACGCCTCCTCAGTACATCGATATCCAGTACAGCCCCTCTTACTCCGAAATTGGCGACTCTAGTGTCCGTGAAAGGTATCGGACTACTGAGAATGAAATGAGGCGCTCGCGAGAGGGAAGCGAATATATACGCAAGAAGGTCGCCCAGATCGAACTTCACAAGCGGTTGAGAGAACTTGCCGCCCTGCAGCCGAATTGGGACGATAGTGGGGCGGAGCCCCCAGTTGAACCCGCCGTTTCGAACGCCTCCGCCTTCATCGACTCGTTCGTTGATGCCGGTTTGATACCGGATGCGCTCACGACCTCGGCGGATGGCGGCGTTGCTATCTGCTTCGTAAGAAGCGACAGATATGCTGACATCGAATGTTTCAATGATGGTGAGGTTTTAGCCGTTCGATACAGCTCTACCGAAGACCCGAAGACATGGATTGTAGCGCAAGGTCCCGTCGCCGCCGATGCCACCATTCAACTTCTTTCGACGTATCTTTCCGCTTAGGCCCTTTCGAATGTATCGGAGAGGGCGCCCTGCGGTGGAGGTGTTTAGAGCGGATGAGCGCCTGTATCGTCGTCACCGCCGAGAACATGTACAGTCCGGTGTAATCCTTCCATCCGCATTGCAGTTCCCAAACAAGGGTGATAATACGGGCCAATCTGTAAACCGAAGCCTGTTTAGCAAGCCGGAAGATGCGCTATGGACCGATAAGGAACGGCTCAACGGATGGGGCGTATTCCAGTTTCCGGTTTCATGCGTACCAGCCGAACTGACTTGCCCGGACACACGTCGGCAGTTCGCATTCTCTCCGAAGCATGTTCCTCTCGCCCGAAACTATGCACACTCCGAACTTTGGTGCGAAGAGACTTCGGCTCAAGGCAGACAACGTGTGTTGCCGACCAAATTGGTGCGCAAAGAGTTCAAGGCGATAATCCAGAAACACAGCAGGGTCATCATCCAGGCCGAAATCTGAGTTGTCCGGCGTCTCTGCTCCGTGTGGGCGGGTGGCCCAGCCTTTCCCTCCAAACTATCTTAGCGGACTGACTTGGGGCGCCCCATCCTTCTCGCCTGCTTTTGGCGAGAGGGTGGGACAGCAAGAGTGTGCTGCCGGCTGAAGCCGGCTCGGGAATCAATTAGCCAGCCTACCCAGGACTCCGCTTACGCTGCGTCCTGGGCTAACTTCAGTTCCGCCCTACGGGCTGGATTGGTCGTCAGTCGTCGGTTGTCAGTTGTCAGAGACCGCAGATCCTTCGACTCCGGCGGCCAGAAGCGGGCCGCCTTCGCTCAGGATGACAGCGGGGTGGGTGTAATGGTGTGAATAGGGGTCCCTCGACTACGCGGGTCCGATCGTGAACGATCGGACTCGCTCCGCTCGGGATGACAGGAATAATGGAGACGTAACGGCGCAGCTAAAGCTGCGCCCCTTCCAAACAGCAGGTCCGTCGCGGGCTGAGGCCCGCTTGTGATGACAAAAAATAAATGGCTTATCGGCACGACTGAAGTGTCTGCGTGAGAACCGTGCCCGATAGTTCGCACACATTGCTCTTGCGGTCTGGCGGTAGTGTCGAATTCCGTGATCTCCGCGGTTATGGGCGGCCCAGGTGGTA
>JBEKQY010000375.1:0-2556 GCA_049519235.1 Candidatus Korobacteraceae bacterium
GAGATCATTCCCGCCAGCGTCTCGGCGACGCTCAGCAGCACATACGATCCCGTGAACGGCTATTCGGTTACTTTTAAATGGACCTCCCTCAACCCAGGTAACTCAATCGTCGTCATTGAGAACGACCTCGATTACGCAGGTAACGACAACTCTTCGTCTCGGCAAATTGTTCAGAATGACTCTACGACGAACCACATCGTGGTGGTGGATCACTTTCCGGCCTATAGTACTTACCAAACCTGGGGTTTCTACGTCGCTACCTTTAGCTACCACTGTCCCGCTGCGAGACAGGCTGTTTGTCCCAACTGGGCGACCTATCCCGGACCGGGCTCTTACCTGCCCTTCAACGTGCTCTCGGATATGCCTACCAATCCCACTGGCCAGCTTGTCTTCACCATGTGGCCGGTCGGGGGCCAGAACGTCTATCAGGGCGATCCCACGCAATCGCCGGCCTGCACGCCCACCTCGAAGAGTTCGCGCGAGTGTAACGACCTCTACGTTGCCACGCAGGCCAATCTGCTGAGCGGATCGCCGCAGGCCGTCGTGCTCATGCAAAATGTCATGATCACGAATTTGGATACTGGCCAGCCGGTTACCAACGGCAGCATCACTACTCAGTATCTTTGCGACCTGGACGCCCCTTCCAACCCGCCTCCGCAAGGTTGGGACGGAGACTATGACCCTTCGAACGAAGCCTGTTACAATGCAGCGCTCTACAGCACGAACTCGACTATACGACTGCGAGTGAACTCCCAGGCCGTACCGGGCCACTATCAGTTTTTTGCTGACTTCCAGGGACAACTGAACGGAAGTAACTCCGGCAGCCAGGTGCCTGTGACCTACAACTTCACAGTGCTGCCGACGGCATCCTTTACGGCGACCCTGCCCGCTACGTTTCCTGCCATTCCGGGCGTGAGTACCTGGCAGAACAACATGGTCAACTTCAGCGCTCCACCGGGGAGTGCCAACGCCGACTTCTGGTGCACCAACGTTACCGATACCGACCCATGGTGGAGTCTCGACAACGGTAACTTCTCCGGATACTTCGACATCCCGGACAACATCTATTTTGAAGCGTGGAACTATGACGGCGGCCGTGTCTACCAGCAAGTATTGGACTATGACCGGTACCACCAAATGCAGTACAAGTCGACTGATCAGGACGAATGGCAACGCTGCACCGAACTGGCGATGGAACCCTACAAAGACACCGCCATCGGGACCCAAGGCGGGTTTGTCGTGGAGCCCAATCAATTCCCCTATGGCATGGAAATGAACTATCTCCGGACGGGAGATACCACGTATCAACAAGCAGTTGATTTTTTGGCTCATAACCCAGCAAGAAACGACTACTATAGCGGCAGCGTGTATGCCGAAAGTACTCGCGTGAGTGCCTATCTGATGGATGATCGTCTTGCCGATGAGTTGGTCGGCTACCCCCGTAATACCGCCTTTATGTTGCGAGCGGTCGATGTCATGCTGGGCTATCTCGATCAGAGCTATAACCTTAGTCTAAGCAATCCAAACCAGCAAGAGTACGACATTGCCCCCTTCTTTATCGGCACCGCGATGGAAGCTCTGATCACCTATTATGAGCTTGATCTTGCTGAAGGGAATACCCCGGATGCCAGAATACCGCTGGAGATCAAGAAAAACCTGGACTGGTGGTGGACTACTCAATACATGCCGACGACCTATGCGCTCGCTTACGATCCCTATGACGTGCCCAGGGATCCTTCGCTCGTCGGAGGTACTCTATATTGGGCCACGGAGCTGAATGACTTGGTGGCTACCGCGTATGCGTGGTATTGGTACCAAACCAACAACACTACTTACCTGACTGAAGGGGACGCCCTTTTCTCCAATGTGTGGAATAGCGCCGGCGGCCAGAACGGCGGAGGTGACGGCGGCTGGACATGGTCGGTCAAAGAATACAACCAGGTTTACAAGTGGAGCTTCGATTACGTGCGGTGGAGATCAGGCACGAACCCGGATGGCTCGCAGCCACCAGTGGAAACCGTACTGCCGGCTGCAAATCCCTATACTGGGCCGTGGACGGACTATACAACCCCCGTGCAATTTATATGGAACCCGCCGAACAGCAACGACCCCTCTCCCAGCATTGACCCAATACTCTCCGATTCTCCCACTCTCGTAACCGTCACTCCCACAACGGCTACGTTTTGGTTCAACGTGTTTAAGCCAAATACTACCCTGCAGGTGTGGTATGGCACCGCAGCTCCAATCCTCTGCGATCCCTGGCACCCACAGCCGCCCTACTGCATGCAGCCGTACCCCAACTTCGGCTTCTTGCAGATGCTGAATGCCAATTACCCCTATCAGTCCCTGATAACTACAGACTTCCCGGACCAAATAGCTCAGGGTCTAGGAATAAACAACATTTATGACGCAACCGTAACCGTTATTGGACTAACGCCGAATACAACGTATCACTGGCGGCCCTTGACGACTGATCCCTTGGGAAATATGGCAGCATACAACGATTTAACCTTCACCACCTTAGCCGAGTAGTATGGGCGACTGACCATTGGATGG
>JBEKQY010000375.1:2571-7037 GCA_049519235.1 Candidatus Korobacteraceae bacterium
ACCGGCACGGATCCATCGATGTTTTACCGCTCCTTTACAAACGTGCAATTAAGCTGTTGTTGCCAGAGTTTTTCTAGCTACTCCGGCGCTACATCCAGGGAAAGACTTCTGCGTCTTGGCAGCAACGCCGCCAGTCCGGATAGCCAGGATTCGAATTCGGCATCGATTAGGCCATACTGGTCGAGTAGACGAGGTAGGAGAAAAGCATTTCCTGTGGAAGTTGCCAGGCCATTCTCACACGTCGTCGCCGACTGCACACCGGCTTCCTGCAACCAGGGGATGAACTCGGGGCGGTTCGCGCCACTGGGATAGCAGAAATGAACGTGGCTTCCCGGCCCGGCTAGCTCCTCTACAAGCTCTCGATTTTGTCTGATTTCATCTATAAACCGATCGTGATCGAGCGGCGTGCGGTGACGGTGAGTGTGCAGCTGAAAATCGATTCCAGCGCGCGCCATCGCCGTCACCTCGCCCGGATTCATGAGTTGAAAAAGACGTTCCCGGCAGAATGATGGGTAGTCAAAACCGATAGCAGAGGCAAATTCAGCTACGATTTCATCCTTCTGCTTTCCGGAAAAATCCTGCTGTTTGGCATAGCTGTCGATTTGCCACATCAGTGCGCTGCGGCTTTGCTGGGTGCCGAAATCCAGCTCTGGCGGCAACCATGGAAACGTGCGGTTCTCGACGACCTTCGTTCGCACCTTCCACATCATGTGCGCCAGGGCAAAGCGGAATAAGGGACGATTGAACAGGCAGTAGTAGGTCGTCAGGTAAACAGTTGCGGGGAATCGATGCTTCTGCAAAATGGGAAAAGCATTAATCGGAAAGTCTGCCCACCCATCATCAAATGTGATCGCTACACTACCCGCCGGCAATAGTCCGCGCTGCAGGAGTTGCAAGGCTTCTCCCAATTCCAGCACCTTGCATCCGGATTGCGCCAAAATTTCCATTCGCGCTGCGAATGTTGACGGCGGCAGAAACATTTCCGGATGGGACGCGTGTTCCTCTCCCATGGCGATGCCGTGGTAGCACAGAATGAGTAAGCGCTGCCTACGCCAGTTGCTGCGCTCCACAATACGAAACGACCCGACACCAGCGGTCGCGAGGAATGCGCGTCTAATGCTTTTCAGGAGGCTCATGGTCGTGCGGCTGAATCATTCATCCCGCGGCCGCGGTTCCTATCCAACAATCTGCCAGCCCTCTTACTCGTGCGATGTAACATTGGGCTGGTCCACTTTACTCTAACAATTTGTTTCAACTCTCCTCAACATCGCGGACTGCTACGAACGGCATGAGCTTCATCTCTGCCACGACGCCGAGCGACAAGAGGCAGTTCCCGTAGTATTGCCGTGGCGCTCTGCGGACCACATCCTCCGCACGCTAGCATGCGAAGTTCCACTCCCATTTTCGCCTGCCAAAGCGTATGCGCCGGGTCAGAGTTGCATACAATTGAAAGCCCAGCGCTTCGATGTTGCGCTGTGAAGGAGTGTTCTCAGCTAAAACATGGATGAAAATGTGCTCGATGCCGGGAGCGCTTGCAGCATCTCGTAGCCTATACCGAAGAGAGGCTTCATGCAGTTCCCGGCCTCTGCCTTTCGGATGGGTATAATCATCCCAAAGGAAGACAGATCCGGCCGGGAACTCGAAACGGTCTCCGATATCTGTTGCCTTGAAGCCGCTAACGAAGCTCAGCCACGAATAGTGCAGCAGACGCCCCTCCCTGACATAGGTGTAAACATGCCCATAATTCTCAAACTGCTCGAGCGCGTTCCCCAGGAACTGCTGTTTTCCCCGGTCCTCAAGGTTGACCTTCTCGTAGAGCAGAAGCTCGGCGATCTGGTCCTTATGAAAGTCCAGGTCGCAGGTCACCGCGGCTGCTTCACGGGGGCCCATCCGGTAACAGCGCAGTACGCGATTGCTGTAAATTTCAAGCTTTGTCCTCCGCCCTAACTTCAAGACGGTCGTTACTATGCCATATTCACGTAGCTGGCCTCCAACATTCACAATGCGGTCAACTACGGCCCTATTTAAGTAAACAGGAGAGGCAATTCCCTTCAATAATTTCCGAATGCCTAGATATATACGTCGGCGCAAAAGCGGTTTCCACTGAAAATAAAGCGTTAACAGGTAGACCTGATCGCTTCCCGTTGCAAACCTCTCCTTATATGAATCGCCCGGCGTAAGGTCTAAACCGACAATGCCCTGCTCTCCGAGCAGCAACGCAAGTTGTAGGATGTGAAGCTTTCCTGGGGAATGCGCCGATAAAAGAGGTGAATAGCAGACAATGCCGAGGATTAACTGGTTGCGATTCACGAATCCTATATGTGCCGCAGCCAGCTTGCCGCCTACGGTTGTAACGGTAACGTGCATGAGCTGCGGCTTCGATAATAGCTTTCGAAAAAAAGGGCGCTTATGAGAGTTTGACAAGAAAGGATAGCTGTTGTGTATCGCACCTTGGCGTAAATCGGTAAAATTGATTATGTCGTCATAGTATTCGTCGAGCTCCTCAGGCCGATGCAACTGGCGGAACTCTACCGCTCCTAGCCGCTGTAGCCGGCTCATGCGGCTCTTATTGCTCTTTTTCTGCAAAGATTGCCGGACGGTTTTGCCATCAGCGATCTGCATAAGAGGTCGACGGACGGAGCGGAGTTCAGCGCACCTTTCCCAGGATTGGTCGAACCAATCCAGAGGGCTGTCTGGAGGCAAGTAACTAAATGACAGAGAGGAAAATCCCATTTCGCGCAGCTTCTGCAAGGCCTGGGAGATAAATGTCTGAGGGCCTGGCAACGACAACCAGACGTGATACTCGGCTTCATGCGCGCCCGCGAAAACCAGAGTGCCGGTACCGGGATTGACAGCAAGCAGTAGGAGCCCATCCAACTGAGCGTCAGTGCCATAGCGAACCAGCACCAGCGGCTGGTACACATCGGCGTAACAGAGATACCAGGTGCAGACAAAAGCGGGCGATTGGAAGCTAGTGCCCCAGGGACATTGCTCAGCCAGAGTCCTCCACTTGGCTTGAAAATCAGGTGCTGCCAGAAGCCGATGCGCCTCCGAATTGGAGTAAACCAGCAGGACTGAGGCTTGATACGAGGGGACCGGGCTCGTCATACGAAATGACAGCATAAATCATTCAACAGAAGAGCGGAAAACTATGCCTCGCCGGGTGGTGGTGTCCTAATTTGAAATCCTCATGCATGGCTAGCGGCCCTCAACATGCTTCGCACCCATTCTGAGACGGATTGCTTTTGAGCTTTCGCAGACAATTCGACCGCTCGTAACTCCTCTGGCATTAGGCGCACTCGCAAGGTTCCCACCTTGGCATTTCCCTTTGGCAGCTTTGGCCGTCCGGCTTTCTTTCGTTTATTCTGTGGGTTCAAGGCTTCTAAACTCCTGTACGATTGCCGCTCTTACTGCATCCTGAGCCGATTTGATCGGGTGGAGGTGCAATACCGTGACGTGATGGCGCGGATTGCTGGGATCGCCCGTATCGTGCGCCCACGCATAGACTCTGTGCGCTGTCGGATGATCTTTCAGGTCGAATATCTCTACGATGCCTTCCCAAACGGTTTTACCCTGAAAGGTCTCTTTGACGGGTACGCTCTTGACGTGCTCCGATTCGACACCGTGCAAGCGCCGGATAACGTCCCGCAGTTCCGCAATGTATTCCTCTGTTTTCATTCGGGACACTTCATCTGAAAACTGAATTGCAGATTCTTGTCCTTTAGGATTCGGGTAAGTCCCTCCAAAATTGTCGTGAAAGTTAGTAGATACTCTAACTCGCTACCATTTGCAAAGCCGGAAGCCGTTCGGCAATAATGGCACTCGCTGGTCAAAAACGTTTTCAAATCGCCAGCTTCTAATCGGGCAACGGGCACACTTGTTGTAGCCTCGCAGTGAGTGCACTTGAATTGCACCGCCGTAATATCTTTCGGGTGAATGAAACAGGTTTTCTCAATCGTCATGCTGCTGCCTCGATTAGATTGCCTACACTCCAGAAGTCCCGCTCAATTCCAACAGCCATTGCCGGAGTGCAGCGCAACGTGTTGTGCCGCTTCACGAAGTTGTAGTAAGCGAAGTGCAGCGCAACTGCTGCCTCAAAGTTCTCACGTTTCTTGCTGAATGCCAACGTCAGGCGGGTCAGGCGGCGCATGTGCAACCGCGTGGTAGCGTTCAGGCGCTCCACATAGCTGGTAGAGATTAGTCTTTCGTCAGGATTCCCGGTAATGACTTTCTTCTCAGAAGAGACGAACTCAGGGGCGCTATAGCGGCGATTGTCGCTCACTTCTTCGTGACCGTAGGTTTTCACAATCTGCGCGTAGTCTACTTCCGAACCAAAGGCACCCTCGATAGCTTCCACGTATGCTCTCAGGCCATCGGTAGAGATTTGCACCCGCGTCCGCATCCGACTTGCTATGTCCTGCACAAACGCTCTTGCAGTCGCAATGCCACGGTCGCCAACTTTGAAT
>JBEKQY010000376.1:0-4239 GCA_049519235.1 Candidatus Korobacteraceae bacterium
CCGCGCTTCGCGGGCGAGTCGAAGGACCTCTATCACAACCAGGGGCAATGCTCTGAATAGGGGTGCTTCGACTCGCGCGGAAAATCGGCCGCGCTCGCTCAGCATGACACATCTTATTTTTTAATCGCTATGAGTGAAACGAGCCAAATCCCGCTGCCGTTCGCCGAGCGCGAGTGGATCGACATGCCGCGCTGCTGCCGCATCTTGGGAGTGAACGAGACGGTGGCGCGGCGGCTGGCGGAGAGCGGGCTGATCCTGCTGATTGAGCACCGGCCGGCGGCGCGCAAGAAGATCCTCTACCGGAGCGTGGTTGAGCACTGCGACCGGCTGCGCCGCGCATACGGCATTGCGGACAGCCGCCCCAGGCTGGCGCCCCCGTATCGCTATCGCGATGCCGAGCTGCTGCCCTTCCCCCTGAGCGACACCATCGGCAAGCGCCGGGCAGAGGAGCTGATGGGAGCATCGGAGTGGACGCTGCGGGAGCTGATTGAGGAAGGCAGCATCGCCGCCTACCGCCTGGCGCCCTGGACGCGCGCTCCCTGGCGCATCTCCCTGAGTTCGGTGCAGGCCCACATGCAGCGGGTGCTGCGCGGAGTGCCCGCAGGCAAGCACGCTTACCGGCAACTCGCCGTTGAGTGAGTTTTCCCCACCTTTGAGTCGGTAAGCCCCAGTACACAATTAGGATGGTTGCCGATGAACCGGTTCCGGTGGTGGCGACGACTGCGCGGCGGACGCTGGGCGAAGATGCCAGGACTGCTGTGGGGCTGGCGCTGGGTGCGGCTGAGCCCGTGGGACTTTGTCTGGGACGATTGCGACGAGAATTGGGGAGATGCGGATGAGTATTGGAAGCCGCGGTAGGAAGTGGGCAGTGGCCAGTGGGCAGTGGCCGGCGAAGAGGCAGCTTGCCGGCTCCCTTCTGTTGGCGGTTGCCTGCTTGAGCGCGCAGGCACAGTTGGTGACCATGACGGCGGCCAATATTAGTTGTGGGGGGCAGCCGCTGCCGGCAGGAATCATTTGCTTTGCGGCGACGGGCGGCGAGTCCACAGGCTACCGGATCGGCTCGACCGGACAGGCTGGGGGAACGATTTGCCGCGACGTGGGCAACGGCGCCATCCTGACCACGCTGAATGGCACGGTGATTGGGCCGATGATGCTGGCCGACACCCAGCTCTCGGCGCCCGAGAACATGTGCTTTGCGGCGACGGTGCGGGACCCGGCGGGCAACTACTGCATTGGAGCTCCGGGGGCGCGGCCCAGCGGCTACAGTTGCGTGCAGCCCACGGCCAACAATAGCTGGTGCGCTTCGGGGACCTGCGACTTTGACAACTACGTGCCCAACCTGCCCGCGGGGACGCTGGGCGAGTCGGCCGCCTTCTTTACGGTGGGGAACCTGACCGTTACCGGGACATGCACTGGCTGCTCTAATGGGTCCATTGACTGGGGCGACATCCTGGGTACGCTGAGCAACCAGACTGACCTGCAAAATGCGCTGAACCTGAAGCTGAACACAGCGTTGCTGGATGCCGTCAATGGAGTGGCCCCGCTGGATGCGAATGCGCTGCTGCCGGCGGCGAATGCGCCTGCGGCCCCTGCAGGCACGGTGCTGATTGGCCAAGGGCCAAACTCCCCGGCGGTGTTCGCCGATCCGCTGGTGCAAGGCACACAGGCGCCGGGCAGCGGGACACAGCCGAATCCGGTACTGTGCGGAGTGTGGGACGGGAGCAATAATGTGCTGCGGTCCTGCGCCGGCGAGTCGCACGGTTACATATACGTGGTCTTCCCGACGACGCAGACGGTGGATGTGGGCAACTTCCCGGCCAGCGTGGCCGTCACCGGAACCTTCTGGCAAGCAACGCAGCCAGTCTCGATCGCCTCGATGCCGACGACGCCGGTGACCGGAACCTCCTGGCAGGCGACGCAGCCGGTGAGCAGCTTGCAGCTTCCTGCTGCGCTTGACGGCAACGGCTTCCTGAAATCGCATGAGCAGGGCACGGCGAACGTCAGCGTGCAGAACTCGAGCATTGCGGTCACTGCAGCCTCACTTCCGCTCCCTGCTGGGGCTGCCACCGCGGGGAACCAGGCAGCGCCGGGAACTGCGGGATCACCTTCGGCGGCCGTGGTGAGCGTGCAGGGAGTGAGCGGCGGGACGCCCCTACCGGTCTCTGGGACGTTAGCAACTACGCCGCCGGCGAATGCCAGCACCAACCTTTCCCAGTACGGAGGGGTGGGGGTGGGGCAGTCGAATCCGGTGTATGTCTACCCCACGGATGGGACTCACAACATGCCGATGGGCGACTCCTCGGCACGGTCGATTCACGAGACGGTTGATAACTTCCCGGCCACGCAGCCGGTCTCAATCGCGAGTATGCCGACGACCCCGGTGAGCAGCTCGCAGCTCCCCGCTGCTCTGGATAGCAGCGGGTTCCTGGAAACGCATGAGCAGGGCACCGCGAACGTGAGCGTGCAGAATTGGCCGTCGAGTTTCTGGCAAGCCACGCAGCCGGTGAGCACGGCAGACGGCCAGCAGGTGACGCTGGGGGCCAAGGCCGATGCCAAGAGCAGCGCCACGGACACGACGGCCATCAGCATTATGCAGGTACTGAAGGAACTTAGTTATCTGCTACAGAATCCGCTGGCGGTGACCGGGAGCTTTTACCAGACCACCCAACCGGTCTCGCTTGCATCTTTGCCTGCGCTGGCTAGTGGCAGCAACACGGTGGGCAAGGTGGACGTGCTGGGCAATGCAGGCGCAGCCTTCGATCAAGCTCCGGGATCGGCGGCCCCGGCCAACGCGGTGCAGATTGCGGGCACGGATGGCACCAACACGGTCGTGCCCTGGATCGACTGGTGTCAGCGCGGGCCACACACCACCTACTCGGTCAGCCTGACGGCCAACACCCAGATCATCACCGGCACCAGCGGGGAGAAAATCCATATCTGCTTCGCCAACCTGGTGGCGGCTGCCGCGACCAACGTGGCCATCGTAGAAGGCACAGGAACCACCTGCGGAACCAGCACGGTGGCTTTCCCCGGAACCAGCGGTGGAGCTACCGCGGCTACAGGATGGAACTTCTCCGCCAACGGCGGCATCGTGATCGGGAACGGAGGCTTTGCCGTGGCGAATGAAGCAGTGGCGGCGGACAACGTTTGCATTCTGGTTTCGGCGGCAAATCAGGTTTCAGGAGCTATCAGTTATGTCGTCTATTAAGCGCATGGCGGTGGCCCTGCTGCTGCTCGCGGCGCCACTCGCGGCCCAGACTTTCTATGGTGGGGACGCGGCGCCGCATGCCATGACCAGCGACAGCGCGCCTTCGCCCTATGTGGCTTCCTGCTCTTCGTCGTACAGCGATTGCTGGCACGCTTTCGATGGAGCAGTTGGGTCGAACGGTCAAGGCTGGCTAGGCCAGACCGGTGGTACGGGGTACTTGCAGATTTACTTGGGATCGGGGAACGCTGCTGTGTTGGTTGGCTACGGCATGATGGTGGAGACCGATGACGGCTCTCCTGTTCCCAGAGCGCCGAAAACCTGGACGCTGCAAGGAAGTAATGATAATTCCACATGGACCACGCTCGACACCGAGACGAATATCACAGGCTGGCTCATCGGCGTGGCTGGCTTTCGGACATTCCCGTCGAGTGGAAGCACGGCCTATCGTTACTTCCAGGTGAACATCACAGCCAACAATGGCGATTCCAGCTACACGGGGATTAGCGAGCTTTTTCTCTACACCGAGAAGGCCACGGTTGGGGGCGGTGGCGGCTGCGTTATCGGCGGCAGCGGTTGAGTGCCGAGAGAGCCGCTGTTGACTGGGCTGATTCCGGGCGAAGATTTAGGGCGCGAGGGCTACGGAGTGAGGGCTTGGCTGGGAGTTTTCCACAGGTTATGCACAGGCTTGGAGAGGGAGTGAAATGTCGCTTTTTGTTCGCTGTCCGGCTGTAGAAGAATCAATGAGTTGCGTGCGTGAGGCATAGGTTATGGACATTTAATTCGCTCTTTTTCGAACGCCCGTTCGAAGCGGGGCGGATAGTAGGTAACTGGGTGCTGAATCAGACACTTCCCGGCGCTTCCCGCCAGTTCCCGGCACTTCCCGGCACTGACATTTAAATCGCACAGTCACAAATCGCATGGTTGAACACGGCAACCGGCGAGTGCGGCAATCGCCGGCTGGAACACCATGACGAAGCCGAAGCCTTCTACCGCGGTCTGCGCGGGCAGGCGGTGGTGGTGGGCATGGAGGC
>JBEKQY010000377.1:0-8179 GCA_049519235.1 Candidatus Korobacteraceae bacterium
TAGAACACTCCGTCGCTTCCCAGGACCAGGCCGGCATAGGGATTGGCGCCGTCGTTGCAAAAGCTTTGCGGACAGAAGCTGTACAGCGTGGTCACCGTCCCGCTAGGCGTCATTTTGAAGATCGTGCCTTGGTTATAGGCCCCGCCCACTTGAGTCGTCCCATAGAACTTGCCATCGCTAGCCTGGATAAGCGCTCCTGTGGGGGAAGTACCGTCCGTTCTGTCGAAGACGTGCAGCAACGTGAACGTGCCACTCTGGCTGATGTTGAAGGCAGTGCCGGCGTTGTAGCCGTTGTGGGCTCCGCCAGCCGACGCTACTCCATAGAGGTTTCCATCTGTGCCCTCGACCAGCGTCGCCTGCGGGTAGCAACCGTCTCCACCATCAAAGGTGTGCAGCAATGTGAACGTGCCGGTTGGCGTCATTTCGAACAGCGTGCCACAACCGTAGAATCCACCGATCTCCGCTGTTCCGTAAAAGTTTCCGTTGCTAGCCTGCACCAGACCCGCGACCGGGAAACCGCCATTGGCACCAAAATCGTATATCGGGATGTACTGACCGAACGGGGTGACTTCGAAAGCCGTACCTTCGCCTCCATACCCGCCCTCAGCCGCCGTCCCGTAAAAACTTCCATTGCTGAGCTGAACAAGCCCCGCGTAAGGATTCGCCCCGTCGGGCTGATAGTCCAAATTGTGCAACGTCTTCATCGTCCCACCCAGGGTAATTCTGTAGACATTGCCGTGCCCGCCACCACCGTATGTCGTCCCGTACAAGTTCCCATCCCTGGCCTGTATGAGCCCCCCGTAGGGTTGGGAGCCATCCGTAGGGTTGAAACGGTTGAAATTGTGTAGCGTCGTCAGCGTGCCGCTGGTGGTGATTTGGAAGACCGTGCCATCGTTGTTGGCCCCGCCGGCGGAGGTTGTTCCATACAGGTTCCCATCGTTGGCTTGCATCACTCCCGCATAGGGGTTGCTGCCGTCCGTTTCGTCGAAGCTGTGCAACGTGGTGTAAGTCTGCGCCGGCGAGGCGACGGCCGCCATTGCCAGCACTAGAAACATACCGCAAGCCTTCAAGCACTGGTTAAGGTTGGCCATATTCTCCTCCTCGCTGGCGCGGCCGTAATGGTAATGCCGCATAGATTTTTCTTCTCTGCTGCGGCTTCGGCGCCGTGAGCGCAGGAAATATACCAAATCTCGCAGGCTAAGTTGTGTCGGAAATGTAAACAAAATGTCAGAAGATTGAAATAACGCAGCGGCAGTTGAATGCGCACCCCCAGATCGGACGCAGCACCCAGTGCGGGATGTGGAGACTGCGAGCGAGCGGGCGCTTGCCGGGCGGATACGCCTCGACATCCTGCCGCTCTAACAGATCGCAGCCGCGCCAACGGCGCATCCTTCAGCCGGCGCAGCAACGATTACTAATGCGGCGTGAACTTCACGCTGATTTGAGTGTCAGCTTCCACCGGTTCCCCATTTAGAGAATAGGGCCGGTAGCGCCACTGTTTCACAGCATCCACTGCCGCCTGGGTCAGCATCGGATTGCCGCGTAACGCGCGCACGTCGTGCACCGTTCCATCCTTCCCAATCACCACTTGCAGGACCACCGTTCCCGCAATTCCCAACTGCTTGGCCTGGGCGGGGTACTGCGGCGCGACTTGGTGGACCAGCAGACCTTGCGCAACCCCGGAGGAAACCGTGACCTTCCGCGGAGCGACATTGGCGTCCGTAGCCGGAATGCTCCTGACGACGTCGATCACGGTGTTCGGAAGGGCGCTGGGCACGCCGCCGGGGACCGAGCCCGGCACTCCTGTCGCGACGCTGGGCGGAGCGTCTTCCTTATTGACGGTGGGCGCGGTTTTCGGAATCGTCGCCGGAAGGCGCAACGCATCGTCGAGCTTGCTGGCTACCCTCGTAGGCTCGGTTGGCGCAGGCGGATTAGCGGCGGCGCTCTGGTACTTCGGCTTGGGCGGTTTTTCAGTTTGCGGCTTCGGACTCGAAGCTTGTGTCTGGGAACCAATCGAAGCTGCCGGTTCAGCGTTACCTTGATTCGCAATACTGCCTGGTGTGAGCTTAGTCCCCTCGACCGCATTCACCGGACCTCCGCTGGCATGGACCCGGTGCAACCTCCAATACATAACTCCTGCCACAACCAACAGCAGCACCAGCACCGCCGCAGCCACCGCCGGAAGCCGCCATTTCTCCGGCAAAAGCTCTTCCGCTCGGCTCTTGATGTCGGAAACCCCAGCCTGTGCGGCGCTCATGGCACGCAAGGCGCGGGCACTGAGGGAAGGCCCGGTCCGCTGTTTGGCGGAGGCCGGTGCGGCGGGCGTTTCCAGGAAATCTTCCTCTTCAACCACGACAGGCTCGACCGGTTCTCTAGCCATCGCCGGGGCCGCCGCCGTTGCGTGGAACGCGTCCCCAGTGACAGCAGACGCGCTTCCATGGTCGAAGTTACCGGCCTGTTCAGCGACGCCCCTGATGCGGGCCAGCAGCGCGCGCTCCTGCGCTTGCATTTGTTGCATCTCGGCTTCGGTTCGCGCTGGAGTTGGCCTGAACGTCTCCGCCTCCAGCGTTGACCGAGATGACGGTTGCGGTCGACCTCGCTCCCCGTCGCGTCCCCCTGAGGGTTTCGCTGCTTTCGATCCAATCGGTATCGGGCCCGCCGACATCACGAATTCTTCAAACCCGTTTGCTTCCAGGGCAGATTCTTCGTGGTGATTATCATCGGCAGATCTCGCCGGCTGAGTCTCCACCGTCGCCGGTCCCTCGGCTCTCCACATCTTGAGCTCTAGATTGGCAATAAAATCATCCAGGTGTGCGAATCCATTCCGCAGCGTCTGAAGAGCTTCCGTATCTTCAGGCTCCTGCAAACTACACGCCCACTGGACCCATTCCTCTGCGTCAGGGCCCGGCAGAGTCTGTGGTGCGGCCTGCGACCCTGCCTGGGACCGCAATTCCTCGACCGCCTGGTCACGAAGCTGATTCAGTTCATTCACCCGGACTGCCCGATGGTGCACAATACTGCCGCGCTCCAACTCCATCGCCAGCGCCAAAAGGCGGGAGCGCTTCTGCTCTGAAGCTTCCGCCTCTAAACTCTTTTGGCCTTTCTCAGCTTCCTCTTGGTCCGGCGATGCGGCCTCGCGGGCCTTGGCTCTCCACATGTCGGGCTCGAGATTGGCAACAAAATCGTCGAGCTGTGGGAATCCATTCCGCAGACCCTCAAGCGATTCCGTATCGTCAGGCTCCTGCAAGTGACACGCCCACTGGATCCATTTGCTGGCGTCCGGGCCGGGCAGCGTCTGTGGTGCTTCCTCCAATGCCTTGGTGCGTAGTTCCTTGATCGCCTGGTCGCGGAGTTGACTCACTTCCTGCACCCGCAGTGCCCGGCGGTGCACAATCTCACCCCGCTCCAAATCCGTCGCCAAATCCAGGAGGCGGGCGCGCAGTTGCTCTAGTTTCCTCGCCTGTTCGCGCATCCGCATCTCCTCGATCAGCGCGTCCAGCTCCTCGCGGTTCTCCCAGGTGGCCCCGGGCAGCTCCGACGATATCAACGCCCGCAGGTCGTGGGCGGATTCTGCGGCCATCTTAAGCTGCTGGATAACTTCTTCGACGTCGACGGGTTTGGCAGCCTTGAGCTCTCCCACGCTTGCACAGGGCAGGGATAAAGAGTCGTCCAGAGCAGCAAGGGCCGAAGGCCACGATGAACTCATGTCAAACTCCTAAACCGTAATTTCCTTCTTGATCACCCACATGTTCGGCTCGAGATTGGCAATAAATTCGTCCACGTGTGGAAAATCTGCCCGCAGCGTCTGGAGAAATGCAGCGTCATCAGGCTCTTGCAAGCCACACGCCCATTCGATCCACTCGTCGGAGTCGGGACCCGGCAGAGTTCTTGCTGTTCCATTCAACCCGGCCTGGAACCGTAGTTCGTTGATCGCCTGGTCCCGGAGTTGGTTCAGTTGGTTCTGACGCACTGCCCGGCGGTGCACAACAGTGCCGCGCGCCAGCTCCGCCGCAAGCGCCAAAAGGGTGGCGCGCCGTCGCTCCAAATCCCTTGCCTTCACTTGTTCCTCTATCTTCTCCAGCAGCACATCCAGATCCTCTCGGTTCTGCCACGTGGCTTCGGGCAGCTCTGCCAATACCAACGCACTCAGGTTTCGCGCAGATTCTGCCGCGGTCGTAAGCTGCTCGATCACTTCTGAGATATTCAATGATTTGGCAGCCTTTAGTTTTTCCAAGCTTTCAGAAAGTAAGGCCAACGAATCGTCCAGAGACGAAATTGTGGAAGGCCACAGTGAACTCATATCCCGCTCCTAAGTGGAGTGATCCGTCCCCACTATATACCCATCTGGGATTGGTAGTGTTGGTTTTTTTACTATAGCTTACCCCAAGCGCAGGCTCCGTGGGGCGCAATCCAAGTCCGAAGCGACGCCGGCGCATCCCCGCTCCCGCGCTTCGGCTCCCTATAAGAATACCCCAACATTCAAAGGATTACGTTGACAAAGCGATAATTACGCGAATACCCATTCTCCCCTACCACGGCGCCGTCCTCGCAGTATCCAACTCGCTATCGTTTGACGGGGTATTACGCATTGAGGGGATTTTGCTACACCCTACCCCAGGGGGGTATTACGAGGGCTGGGATCGCGAGCGGGATTTTGCGTGTGGTAACACGGTTCGCCGGGTGCGCGGGCGCGGGGCTGGGGGCTGGGGCGGTGAGCGCGGATGCGTGGGGCGCGGGGCGGACGCGGATGCGTGGGGGGCGAGGGTGAGCCAAATACGAACGCCCCTTGAAAGGGGCGTTCTGAGGTCGCTCGATGAGCGGAGCCTTACGACGAAAGCTTATTGTGAATAGCCGAGCAATCGCCGCTCAAGTACACTAATGCCATTGTTATGTCCCCACAATCCGGCTGTCAAGGGGTTTCTCCGAAGATGGATACGCCCTGGTATGTGCTGGGTCTGGACTTAGGCTCTGCGTCACTGGGATGGGCTTTAGTCGAACTCAACGGCCAACGGGAACCTGTCGGGTTAATGCGGGCAGGGGTGCGCATCTTCCAACCGGGAGTTGAAGGCTCGTTCATAGAAATCGAGCAGGGCAAAGACAGGTCTCGCGCCGCTTCTCGGCGCGAGGCGCGGTTGCACAGACGGCAATTGCGCAGAAGGACAGCCCGCCAACGTGACCTTTTTAGACTTCTGCAACAACAGGGATTGCTCCCCCCGACACTGGACAATTCCAGTCATGCTGAACAACGGCATGAGATATTGAACGAACTTGATCGAACATTATTGCAGCGAGTCCGCGCAAACTCGGATTTCACCATTGCGACAGATCAACTGTTGCCTTATGTTCTGCGAAAGACAGCCTTAGACCACAAGCTGGAACCGTTTGAACTTGGCCGTGTTTTCTATCACCTGATTCAGTGCAGAGGATTCAAGTCAAATAGGCGTGAAGGCCGCAAGCAAAAGGACAAGGCGGAAGAACTCGGAAAAGTTAAGAGCGAAATCTCGGAACTTGAGTCCGAAATGCGTGCTGCAAATGCGCGGACGCTTGGCGAATATATAGCTGGCTTGAATCCGCACGTCCAGAAGGTGCGGCGCAGATGGACAGCCCGCTGGATGTTCGAAAGAGAGTTCGAATTGATCTGGAGTTTCCAGCAACAATTCCACAGTTCGATATTGACTCCCGAACTCAAGACCGAGATACAAAAGCTGCTCTTTTTCCAACGGCCAATCGCCAGACAGTCTCACCTTATCGGACGATGCGAACTTGAGCCGGGTGAAGCTCGTGCGCCCTGGGGGAGTATCGAAGCGCAGTCTTTTCGTGTGTTGCAGAAAGTGAACGATCTCGAAATCATTCCGCCCGGTTCATTCGAATCCCGCGAACTCGCCACAGAAGAAAGGGACTTGGTGCTTCGCGCTCTCCAAACCGCAGACGAGCAAACATTTGCCGATCTGCGCAAGCTTCTCAAATTGCCCAGAGGTTCGCAGTTCAATCTTGAACGTGGAGAAGAAAAACGCTTGCGCGGCAATCGCACACTGAAGCTGTTCCGAACGGTCTTTGGCCCACGTTGGGAATTGCTTGCTGCCGAGCAACAACGCACGGCTGTTGCAGATTGGATGGATACCGAATCGCCGGAAGAGCTTTTCGCAATCGGAACGCAAAAGTGGCAGCTTGACGCTGACCGCTCACGCGAATGGGCAGATTCTGACCCGGAAGATGGCTATTGCAGTTTGTCACTCAAAGCACTGCGCAGGCTCTTACCAATGATGGAAGAGGGTATTCCTTTCAAGACAGCCGAGCGCGCCGTCTACGGTGAGCGCTTTAGCGGCCAGGAGCCGCATGAACTTCTTCCTATCTTGCGTGAGACCGTGCCCGAACTTCGAAATCCAGCGGTTGAGCGAGCGCTGACGGAAATGCGTAAGGTAGTGAATTCGATTGTACGGGAATGCGGCAAGCCTTACGAAATCCGGATCGAGATGGCGCGAGAACTGCGCAAGCCTCGCAAAGAGCGCGAAGCCGCAACCCGGTTGAGTCGCAGCCAACAGCGAATGCGAGAAAAGGCAAAAGCCCGAATTTTATCCGAATGCGCGGGATTTCAGAACCCCTCGCGTGCGGACATTGAGAAAGCGTTGCTGTTTGAAGAGTGCAGCGGTATCTGTCCATATACCGGAAAGTCGATTGAATTTAGTTCGTTGTTCACGGACTCTCAGTTCGATGTGGAGCATATCATTCCTATCAGCCGTTATCCCGACGATTCATTTCTGAACAAGACACTCTGCTATCACGAGGAGAATCGTTCAGTAAAACGCGGCCATACGCCGTGGGAAGCCTACGGCTCTGACGAAGCCAAGTTCACCGAGATTCTTACGAGAGTTCAGAAATTCGGTAATCCGGCGAAACTCTTTCGCTTTCGAATCCGGTCGGCTGAGGACTTGGCCGAATTCACAAATCGTCAGTTGAACGATACACGTTACACAACTCGTCTTGCGTCCAAGTTGCTCGAAGAGCTGTACGGCGGGCGTGACGTGACACAGGCGAACGGGACCACAAGACGGGCTATCTTCGCAAGCACCGGGCAAATCACTGCAACGCTTCGCCGAGCTTGGAAGTTGGAGAGCATCTTGCGGGAACCCAGCTCCGCAGCGACGCAAGCGTTCGGCAAGCCGAGGACAGATCATCGCCATCACGCTATCGATGCGATTGTGGTTGCCTTGACCAATGAGCGGACGGTTAGGGCTTTGAGCACCGCAGCAGCGGCAGCCAACTCCTGGGAAGTGGACGCGCGCGCCTTCCGCCGAATCGAATCTCCTTGGCCCAACTTTGTCGATTCAATTCGCCCACATATTGAACAGATGACTGTCTCACATCGGCCTGAACACAAGATGACCGGCGCCCTGCACAAGGAAACGATCTTCGGGCAACCCCGCTCTTTCAATGGCAAGAGCGTGGTTCACATTCGCCGTCCATTGCCCGGAATTCCAGCAGGGCAGGTCGAGAAAATTGTCGATCCCGCCGTGCGCGATGCGGTTCGCCGCAAGCTCGATGAACTCGGAGGTGATACGAAAAGGTTCAATGACTCGGACCAAACCACCCTGCCGCATTTACCGAGTCGAAACGGAAAGAGGATTCCCATCAAGCGGGTTCGGGTGCGCGAGGCGAAAACTCCGGAATCCCTGATTGAACTGCCGGGCCATCGGTTCGCTGAATCCGACAGCATCCACCATTTTGAAATCTTTGTCTGCCGCGAGGGTTCGAAGGAGGTTTGGCGGCACGAGTCAGTTTCTCTGTTTGAAGCAAATCAGCGCAAGCGACGCGGTGAATCCGTCGTTCGCAAATCGCTGCCTGACGACCCCGATGTCGCTTTCCTCTTTTCGTTAATGAAGGGCGACACAATCGAGATTGATCGCAACGGTAAGCGCGAGATTTGCAGAGTTAAGAAGTTCTACGCATCCGGCCAGATTTGGCTCGCTCACTGCAATAATGCGCAGTCAGACGAAGATCAACAACGCGATAAAACAAGGTGGTCGAAGAGAGCGAATGCTTTGAAAGAACTCCATCCGCGCAAGGTTGTGGTTGATCTCTTAGGCAGAATCCACAGCGCCAATGATTGACCGAATAATCGAAATTGCTAGCCCCGTTCGGCTCAGCGTGCGAAATTGCCAGTTGGTCATATTGACGAGCG
>JBEKQY010000378.1:0-12050 GCA_049519235.1 Candidatus Korobacteraceae bacterium
AAGTTTCGAGTCGCAGCGGCAGGCATAATATGCAGTCAACGAGCGGTTTTCCCTGCACTGAGGCAAGCCGGCTGCTGGGGGCGAGATCCGGTTTGAAACTCGAAACTGGAAACTCGAAACTGTTGTTATCCCCCGCCGACGAAGTGGACGATCTCCAAATGATCGCCATCGTTGAGGGCTGTAGCTGGCCACTGCGCGCGGGAGACGATCTCGCGGTTGAGTTCGACGGCGACGCGGTCGCCTTTCATGCCGAGCTGCTCGATAAGCTGGGCGAGGGTGAGAGGAGCGGCAAACGTCTGCTCTTTGCCATTGACGGAAAGGCGCATGCAAACAGTTTCGAGTTTTGCGTTTCAAGTTTCAAGTGGGTGCGCCGCGCCTGCCGGGGTCCTGAGTCCCCTGATGGTTTCGCAACCTGGTTTGCCATATCCCAAACATCCCTTGCGCAATGTGGGCGCGAACCGCGGTGTCTATTGCGCACGACAGCGCGTATCAACCTGCCATTCATGCACCAATTCCGAACCCAATCTGCGGGCTGCGGAATCAAAACGACTTGCACTACATGATGGCCTCCGGTCCGTCTAAACCGGGAAAGAAAACCGAAATCTTCAAAGCATTGCCGGAGATCTGGCAGCTTATCCGGCCGCGGCAGGCGTTGCTCGCGCTCGGCCTGTTTCTCATGGTGATCAACCGCGTCTCCGGATTGGTGCTGCCCGCCTCCACCAAGTACCTGGTTGATGACGTCATCGGCAAGCGGCATTTCAAGCTGCTCTATCCCCTGGTCGGAGTCGTGCTGGTGGCGACTCTCATTCAAGGCTTGACCTCATTCGCTCTGACGCAAACGCTTTCCAAGGCCGCGCAGAAGCTGATCGCAGAGCTGCGCCGGCGCGTGCAGGAGCATGTTGGCAGGCTCTCGGTTTCCTACTACGACGCCAATAAGACCGGCATGCTGGTCTCGCGCATCATGAGCGACGTAGAGGGTGTCCGCAACCTTCTTGGCACCGGGCTGGTAGACTTCGTCGGCGGCCTACTGACAGCGGTCATCGCTTTCGCTGTGCTGATCCGCCTCAGCCCGGTGATGACTGGGATTGCCTTCACCTTTCTACTGATATTCGGCATCGGACTACGGAAAGCCTTTCGCGTTATCCGTCCTATCTTTCGCGAGCGCGCCAAAATCACTGCGGAAGTGACCGGCAGGCTCACGGAGTCGCTGGGCGGAGTGCGAGTAGTGAAGGGCTATCACGCCGAAGCGCGCGAGCACGGGGTCTTCAGCTCGGGCGTTGAACGTCTGCTACAGAACGTCGTCCGGACGCTGACCGCGACATCGGTTATGAGCCTTTCGTCGGCGACCCTGATGGGCGTCATCGGTGCGATTGTCATGTTTATGGGGACGCGGCAGATCTTCGCCGGCAAGCTTACACTCGGCGGCTTTTTCACTTATACGATGTTTCTGGGCTATCTGGCAGCGCCTTTGATCCAGGTTGTCGGGATCGGCACCCAGATCACCGAGGCCATTGCCGGCTTGGAGCGCACCCGCGAAGTCCTGAATGAAACTCCTGAGAACGAAGATCCCGATCGCACCGTCACCCTCGGACCTATCCGGGGTGATATCAGGTTTCAGAACGTGAGCTTCGCCTATGAACTTCAGAAGACGGTTCTCCACGACATCTCCTTCCGCTCGTCACCGGGAACGGTGACCGCCTTGGTCGGATCGTCTGGCTCGGGCAAGTCGACGATCATCGGCTTGATTGCTGCCTTCCACAAACCGAATGAAGGTCAGGTCCTGATCGATGGCGTCGATCTCTCCAAGGTCCGTTTGGAGTCCTATCGTACGCAGTTGGGCATGGTGCTACAGGACTCGTTTCTCTTCGACGGCAGCATTCGCGAGAATGTGGCGTTCTCCAAACCGGATGCGACGGAGGCGGAAATCCTTCGCGCCTGCGCCATCGCTCGTGTCGACGAGTTCGCCGAAAAATACGAGTTGCAATACGACACGATTATCGGCGAGCGCGGAGTGAAGCTCTCGGGCGGGCAACGGCAGCGAGTGTCGATCGCACGAGCCATCCTGGCCAATCCGCGCATTCTGATCCTGGACGAGGCGACCTCGAGCCTCGATTCCGAATCGGAGGCTATGATTCAGGAGGGGCTCGCTTACCTGATGCAGGGACGGACGACGTTTGTGATCGCGCACCGTCTTTCCACCATTCGCCGGGCCGACCAGATTCTGGTCGTGGAAGCTGGACGCATCGTGGAGCGCGGCACACACCAATCGTTGTTCGATCTCGGCGGTCGCTATTACGAGCTCTACACCAAACAGCATGGTATCGAGCAGAATCTGTTTCTGGCGCCGGGCGAGGGCGACACGGTGGAGGAAACCGACGTAGTCGCGCCTAACCCCGCTGCCGCCGATCCCGATCCAACGGCTTTGCTGCGGTAGAAGTTTCTTCCGGTAATCTGCAACAGGCTTCTGACTTCCACCGCCAGAATGCGCCCATGCCACGGCAAGATGGCTGAGTAGCGGGTGGATTCGGCAATATGTTTTTCATCCGCTCTCAGCGCAATCGAACACGGTTCTGATGGCAAGGACGCGGTATAATTGTCGCACGTTGGCAGGGGCATGCCTTCGGTAGCAAAGATTCGAGGCGGATCAGTCAAGCGGTGCCGCTGTCTGGTATCCTTATCCCCGCATTTCATGCATGGAGGTTCAACGATCCTGCAAGTGGAAGAAACCAAAGCGACCACTCAAAGTTTTGGACTACCGCCATCCCGGTTCCTTCCGCGCCGCTACAAGCCCAGAAATGTAGGTAGCTGGTCCGGTCATTTGGCTTTTGCCAGCGATCTCATTGTGGCCGCCCAGCCCAGTCTCATCGTCGAACTGGGTACTCACTGGGGCGAATCCTACTTCACCTTCTGCCAGACTGTGGAAGAACATGGACTTAATTGTCTGTCTTATGCCGTAGATCATTGGCTGGGCGATGAGCATGCCGGTCGTTATGGCGAGGAAGTTTTTGACGAGGTAAGCCAGTACAACGACCGTTACTATAAGCAGTTCTCCTACTTGCTTCGCACCAGCTTCGACGATGCTCTCTCCCAATTTGCTGCCGACTCCATCGATCTTCTTCACATCGATGGACTGCACACTTACGAAGCTGTCCGTCACGATTTCACTTCCTGGCTGCCTAAGGTGAAGAAGGGCGGAATCATTCTGATACACGATATCTGTCCCAAACACCAGGATTTTGGCGTCTGGCGCTTGTGGGATGAGATCAAAGCAGAATTTCCGGATACTTTTGAGTTTCACCATAGCTGGGGATTAGGCGTAGTTGGCAAGGGACGGGTGTCTAGGCGTTCGCCTTTATTTGAGTTTCTTTTTGACAGTTCCCCGGTGGTTCGCGAAGATCTCCGCCGCCATTACGTCATCTATGCGTCGCACCTGGACAATCTTCTGGGACGCTTTCCTCGCGCAACGGGTCAACCGGTTGCACCGCACCCTCCGTCAGAACTCCGGGTGCAAGTGTTTCCATATGGTGAGCACGGCTATTCGGAGGAAACCAGTCAGATCCGAAAAATGGAATCTGGCGCCTGGGACACTCTGGTTTTTGATCTACGAGATCCCGCTCCGCTTGCACCTCTTAGAATTGATCCGGGAAGCGAGCCGGCTTTCGTCGAGGTAGGCGACATCCTGATATATTCCGGTAACTCTGGCGACCTGGTATGGAATTCCCAAGCTTCGTCCGAAGCGCGTAACTTCGTTGCCGGAGGCACCGCCGGAACGCTCTTCGACGATAATCCGTCTCTCTTGATCAGTACGGGAGGCGATCCGCAGATTCTGCTTGCTGTACCCCCTGATCTAAAGGGTCCGGTGAGGTTGAGTATCTCCCTCAAAGTAAGTCCGGCTTCCCAGCAGGCCATGGAGATATTCACCTCGCGACTGAAGGACGTAATGGCGGGACTAGGACAACAAATCAATACAGCAACAATTGAGCGCGACTCGCTTGCAACTCAATTAGCCACAATGGCAGCCCAGGCTCGCGAGGCAGCCGATACAAGGGACGCCACGCAGCGATCCTTGGATCAAACCAAACAACTTCTGCTTGCCGCCGAAGACGCACTTTATGGAATGCAGCATTCCCTCTCTTGGAGGGTGACACAGCCCATTCGGAGAATAATGGCTTTCCTACGATCAGGACCTCGGGCCGTACGATGATGTAAGCTAAGAAGTCGTTTACGATTAAGTAGCATCTGTCTGTTGCGAAATACCTCATCAGACTTTCGGGAGACTAGGTGGAAGAGCAGGAGATATTGTCGGTGCTGAAGGCGCATGTAGCTCGTTACCAGGAGGCTGCTTCCAATGAGCCGGGCACTGCGAGTCCTGTCGACCACTCCCGAATTGACAGGCTATCCGCCGAGGTATGGAACTCGAGTAATGCTGTCGGCCAGCTCAATCCCAGAAATCATGGCTTGCTGAACCGTCTGGTCCAGGCGTTCAAGAAGGTCGTGCAGCGCTCGTTGAGCTGGTATACGCGGTCTCTCCAGCTCTTTCACGGGAGCGTTGCACATGCTATCGAAGAACATGGATACGCCATCAACTCGATCCAGAATCAACTGCTACAGCTAAAGAGCGATCAACCCGCCATTGTAGCTTTGCAGGAAGCGCTTAGGAGTACAGAGCTTGCGACCCAGGAGCAACAAAGTCCTTATGTTCAGCTCTTTCGGGGTCTGTCCCCCGTGGTGGATCTTGGTTGTGGACGGGGAGACTTTCTCGAGCTACTAAAAGAAAGCGGGATTGATGCCTACGGTGTCGACTCCGATCAGTTAGCCTGCGCGGCGGTCCGTAGCAAGCATCTGAATATTATCCAAGGCGATCTTTTTTACCATCTCCGGCAATTGCCCGAACGCTCTTTGGGTGGAATCTTTTTGGCACGGGTTATCGAATACTTGCCATCTCATCTCCATCTAGAGCTGGTTTCACTTTGCTCAAAAAGACTAAAGCCGGATGGGCTGATCGTGATTGAAACCATGAATCCGGACTCGGATTTTCCTTTTGGACGGAACTCGCGCATCGATCCGAGCCATCTCCGGCCCGTTTATCCGGAGGTCCTGAAGTCTATATTGGATAGCAGTGGTTTCCGTGAGTCTAGGATCTGCATTCTTGCCCCGCGTGTGGCTTCTCTCACAAAAGGCCGTGACCGAGACGGCGTTTCGGCCAATGGCGGAAACGGGGTAGAAATGTTTCCCGCTGCTACCCCCGTGTCGGGTGCTCAGGCCTATGCGGCGATAGCCTGGCGAGCTTGAACCTCCTTCATCTGCGCCGCCTGGCATCTGGCATGAGGATATGAACCGCTCACCAATAGAATTCGCAGCCTGCACTATCATTGCCAAGAACTACCTTCCCATGGCACGTGTTCTGGCTGACTCCTGGCACACGTTTCATCCTGACTGTCCGATATTCATTCTGCTCCTGGATTCGCCCCAGGGATTTTTTTGTCCGGCGACCGAAGCTTTTCATACCGTGACCGTTTCGCAACTTCAGATACCAAATCTTCCCGGTTTCCTCTTCAAGTACACCGTTCTGGAAGCAAGTACCGCGGTAAAGCCTTACTTGCTTAGTTATTTATTTCGTCAGTATTCAATAGAGAAGCTTTTATATCTCGATCCCGACATTCTCATCCTGAACTCGCTTGACGGTCTGAGGAGGGATCTGGAAGAGGCGAATGTGCTTCTTACACCCCATTTACTGTCACCGCTTCCTCCCGACGGCCGCACGCAAGACGATCACGATATCCTTCAGGCAGGAACTTACAACTTAGGCTTCGTCGGCTTACATAACACCCTGGAAGCGAGACGATTGCTGCGCTGGTGGTCTTCTAAGCTATACCATCATTGTTTATCTGCAATTGATAGGAACTTATTCGTCGATCAGCGATGGATGGACTTGGCTCCTGCTTTGTTCGAGGGCGTCCGGATATTACGCGACCCGGGCTATAATGTAGCCTACTGGAATCTTCATGAGCGTGTAGTTTCCCTGACTCATCCGGTAACGGTGAATGGGAAGCCATTATACTTCTTCCATTTCAGCGGTTTCGATCCCGACAAACTATGGGTGGTATCTAGGTACCAGGATCGCTATGACCAGAGTGACACCGGTGACGCTCGTAAGCTCTATAGCAAGTATCGCGATCTGCTGCTGGAGAAGGGATGGGCTGAGACAAAAAGCTGGAAGTACGGCAACGACTTCTTTCGCAATGGTGTGAGGATTCCCGCATCGGCGAGACAATGCTATTGGAGCTTGGGAACCGACGTGGCGCACTTAGGGAACCCGTTCTTGTGGCTAAATGGGAGTACGGATGGCGGGATGATCGAAAGATTTGATTTTCCCCAGACGACTGGTCTATCGCCGGGCGTCAACCTTGCGGGCTATTTTGAGGCTGAGACGGGGGTTGGTGAAGGCGCGAGAAGCAACTGGCGGATTATTCAATCTAGCGGTGTACCTTATGCCGTGAATAACTTGGTCGATTATGGGTCCCATAACATTGAGCAAGCGCCCGAGCACCCGACTGACGCGAATCCGTTTCTGGTAAATCTAGTAACTGTAAACGCTGATCAGTTTGTTCGGTTTGCGAGCGAGCATTTCTCCTACATGAAGGGTCGCTATAATATTGGGCATTGGGCCTGGGAGCTTGCGGATTTTCCGGAGGAATGGGCAACAGCGTTTGGCTGCGCCGATGAAATATGGACGCCGAGCCGGTTCGTTCGAGATTCGGTGGCTTCTCAGTCTCCGGTGCCGGTCAGGGTTGTGCCGTATTCGCTCGATCCTGGAATGGAAGGTCGCGCTGCTGCGGACTGCGCCGAGTTTCAATTGGCTCCCGACACCTTCACTTTTTTATTTATATTTGACTTTCATAGCTATCTTGAGAGAAAGAATCCGCTCGGCTTGATCGAGGCTTACAGGAAGGCATTTGGCGGTAGGCGGGACGTTCAACTAGTAGTGAAGTCGATTCACGGCGATGCGCACAAGGAAGAGTTGAGCGCGTTGCAAAAGGCATGCGCGGGAACCAACGTGCGTTTGCTGGATCGCGTCCTGAGCCGGGCCGCCACCCAGCAGTTGATACTGAAGGCTGACTGTTACATCTCTCTTCACCGGTCCGAAGGCTTCGGTTTGACGTTAGCGGAAGCTATGCTGTGTGGCAAGCCCGTGATCGCGACCGGATATTCTGGCAATGTGGATTTCATGTCAGATGGGGACAGTTATTTGGTTCCCTACCGAATAGTTGCAATCGACCGTGCACACGGGCCCTATAAGGCAGGTTACCATTGGGCCGATCCTGATCTGGACTACGCGTGTGATTTTATGCGTTATGTCGAGAGCCACCGCGAGGCCGCCGCTGACACTGGCTTGAAAGCTAAGGCCCGGATTCTTGAGCTTCTTCACCCCGCCACGATTGCGGCATCGGTCCGGGAACGCCTGGAAGCGTTAGGTTTGCTGTAGCAATGGGTGATGGGGCGGGTGCTTTCCCGACTATACGCGCGCGCTAGCGATGCGCAGCGGATGGGCGTCGAGGCAAGTCGCCCGCATGCTACGCGCTCATAAGAACGTTCTGCTAAACTGCCTCGGTGCCAAGGATGAGATGACGAACCGCCAAGTCTTCTTAATTATTCGCGCCTATAACGAGGCAGCGGTGCTGGGCTCTACCCTGAGTTCGGTATCGCTGTTGGGCTACTCGGTAGTGGTTGTCGATGACGGCTCCAGCGACGCGACAGGAGTGGTGGCCAAGCAGTTTCCGGTGCATTATCTGTGGCATCCAGTAAATCTCGGGCCGGGTAGCGCGCTCCAGACCGGCATAACTTACGCGGTGAGGAAGGGGGCTGAAATCCTTGTGACCTTTGATGCCGACGGGCAGCACCCCGTCCACCAAATTCCCGCGCTGATAGCGCCGATAATCGACGGCGAATGCGATGTCGTTTTAGGCTCGCGCTTCCTCGATCCCGCCGACCTGGCGCTCATCCCGCGTTCCAAGCGGATCGTGCTCAAGATCGGCAGGGTGGTCAGTGGATTATCGACTGGAGTCTGGCTCACAGACACTCACAACGGATTTCGCGCGTTTTCCCGGCACGCTGCCGAGCATATCAATTTGCAAGAAAGCAGCTTCGCATATGCCACGGAGCTGCTCGGCCAGATGCAAAAGGCGAAACTCCGTTACAAAGAAATACCTTCGACCATTCACTACTCGGACTACTCACGCCACAAGGGTCAGAAAATCTCGAACAGCTTGAACATTGTGCTCGATCTGGTTCTGAGAAAGGTGTTGAAATGAGGTGTTGAAATGAGGTGTTGAAATGATGCTGATTAAACCAATCTTGATAACGCTTCTTGCCGTCGGGGCAGTGCTTTGCTTCTGGTCGTTACGGTCCCGCCTGATGACGAGGATGCTCGCGATGGCCATGATGGGGCTGGGCATTCTCTTCGTGGTCCACCCAGAACTCACCAACTCAATCGCGCACCGCCTTGGGGTCCAGCGCGGCGCCGATCTAATGTTCTATTTCTTTTTGGTGGGCGCCACATATGGCTTTCTTATCCTTTATCTGAGGCAGCGAGAGCTACAGGAGAGCTTGGTTAAGCTTACCCGCACTTTTGCCCTTGAACACGCTATCGAGCCGCCTCCATTAGACCGAAGAGATGATTTCTTACCCCCGAGCGGGCACAGATCCTAGGAAGCGCTCTACATCAACAGTGAGATGTGAAAGCTTCACCAGGATGAGGTCATCGGTACCGTCAACAGATACAAGGCACTATTGCATTCGAGCTATTTTCTTCCATCAAATGCAGCTTTAGTACCAAGAAGTCAGTTATTGTCTTTCGCCAAGGAAGTCTTGATTCCGGTAGAACTTGAGAATATTCCAGGCAATTTGAGGAGAAGTGGAAGTTGTCCAATCTGACTGATAAAGGCGACGAGGATCTATTATGCAGTCCGGGCGTTCTTCGTCCTACCGACGGAAAGAGGAGAATATCTCAACTGTGGAGCGCGGTGTCGAAGCTGAACGGTCGTTACTCCTCGCTCGGCGTGCTCATCATACTTTGGCTGACTGCTGCTCTAATTTGGTACCGGGTATGCTGGCCTCTCAAGACACCCAGAATTTTTACCGATGAACTCTCTTATTGGGACTTAGCGCGAATTTTTCATAAAGGGTCACGACTGCCGTACTGCTTCATCCCCGACATTCCCACATACCTGTTTCCCGCAGTCTTGTCTCCGGTCTTCGCATTTCATGACCTGGTCCACTCATATCAAGCTGCAAGGCTGATGACTGCTTTTCTGGCTACCGCCGCCGTATTTCCGGCCTATTTCCTAGCTCGCGAGCTAGCAGAACGGCGCTGTGCGCTCGCGGCGGCAGTATTAACTGTGGCAACTCCGGGTTTATTGTATAGCTCTTCGTTAATGACCGAGAATTTGTTCTACCCGCTTTTCCTCGCTGCCTTCTGGGCCACATATCGAGTGCTTCGTTCGGGAGGACTTGTTGACAGCACCGTAGCGGCGATTGCTTTGAGCGCCGCATATTACACCAAGCCTCACGCCTTGGTGCTGATTGTTGCTTATGGTATATGTACCCTACTTTGGTGCTGCGGATCGCTGCGCAGCCGGCCCTTTCGGGATATATGGCAAGGCTTCGGGGTTCGTCTAATTCCAATCCTTGGCTTTGCGCTGGCAGTCGCGCCCAGGATATTTCTCTACCCGCCGCACGACAGGAGTTTTACAGCAGTCTTATTTGGGAGCGGTTATAGCGCCGTACTACTAACGCATCGAGCCTTGCATTTTCATGAGTTTTGGACGGCATGGAGTGGTTTGCTGCTAGCTACCATGCTTGGAACGGCCTTTGTCCCCTTCGGAGTATTTGCCTTCTCGACGGTGCTCTTCAGAAGAATGGGGCCGGCGCGCATGTGGTTCTGGATATTCGCCTCCCTTGTTTGGCTTGGTTTTACGGGATTGGCCGCACGTCACACGGTGCTCAATGATGAGGCGATTCGTACCCACGAGCGATATATCTACATGACGTTTCCACTCATGTTCACGTGGTACTTTGTGGTTCGCGATCAACTCTCTCGACGATTCGTCATCGCAGCGTCAGGGGCGGCGCTGGTTTCGGCGGCGGCGATAATGAGATGGCCAGGGCATATATTCCTGACCCCCGCGGTGAATTTGGACTCGCCCTCGTTAACAGGTTTCATATGGCTGGTGTGGCGGCACCAGTGGGGTTTCGTTGCATTGGCGATCCTGGTCGCATTTTTGGGGATGGTTGCGGCGCTGTTTAGCCTGTCGCGGAATATCTTCGTGCAAGTCGTCGGCTGGAGCCTGGTCCTAGCTCCCCTTAGTATAGGCTGGATTAAGTTTGAGAAGCGGTGGATTAATCCTGGGATGGTGAAGACCCAGGAACTCGCGCAAACCGTTTCAGACCAGGTGGGCAGGCAGGCGACATTAGGTATACTGCTGGACGATGTTGACCATGTCACAACGTGGCAGTGTGACTTCTGGACTTATAAGCCGATAATGCTATACGGAACCAAACCATCAGTCTTTGCCTTCCGGCCGTTAACCGTTTCCGCCCAGGGTAACGTCGATTTCGGTATTCCGGCGCCTGATTATCTGCTTGCCGGCTCACAGCTTCCATGGTCACTTCCCTTAGTCGCGCACTTTCCTTTGGCCTCCGCAACAAAAGGCGGCACAATTTATATTTATCGGGTTACTACGCGGAAGTAAATTGGGGTAAGTCTTCGCACGAGACACGACCGACCTACACACTTTCTACAGCGTGTTTCAAGAATCGTTTGCGAGCAGGATGTATTCCCTCAGGGGCTGAAGCCCGGGTTTCATAGGCCTCGGAACGGCGCGGCTGAAGCCGCGCCCTTTCAAAGAGCCATTCTTGAGACAGGCTCTAGTTCACGCCTGCGGCGTGACCGACCGCCCGGATTCCGTTCAGGAAAGTTTCGCAGCAGCGGTTCACGCCGAACCAGTAGGGCAGTTCGCGATAATCCGTGGCATCGAAGATCGCTATGTCGGCGTCTTTTCCTGGCTCCAGACTTCCCTTTCTGCTTTGCAATTGGAGCGCGCACGCGCCGTTGTAGGTGGCGGCCGTGATCGCCTCCGCGGGCGACATCTTCATGTGCGTACAGGCGACTGACAACACGAAGGGCATCGACGGCGTGGGAGCTGTGCCAGGGTTGTAATCGGTAGCGAGAGCCACGGCAACGCCGGAGTCGATCAGCTTGCGGGCGGGTGGAAATGATTGCAGACCGAGAAAGTAGTTTGCTGCGGGGAGCAGCGTCGCAACCGTGTCGAGCTTCGCCAGCGCGACAATATCTTCGTCGCTGACGAGGTCCATGTGGTCGAGCGATGCCGGACGAAACTCCATGAGCGGCGCAAGCTGGACTGGCGTGAGCTGGCAAACATGCGCCCGCACGCCGAGGCCGTACTCTACGGCGCAGCGCAGGATGCGCTCCGACCGTTGCATATTGAAGGCTCCGCGCTCGCAGAAGACATCGACGAACTCCGCCAGCTTGCGCTTTGACGCCGCGGGAATCATCTCGTCGCAGATGAGGCGCACATACTCATCATGATTTCCCCGATACTCTGGCGGGAACACGTGGGCGGCCAGGAGCGTTGAAACAACCGTTCCCGGCCACTGATGTGACGCCTCGCGAATTGCCTCCAGCGATTTCATTTCGGCTTCGAAACTGAGACCATAACCCGATTTCGCTTCCACCGTAGTCGTGCCCAGCGTAGCCATTTCGTCCATTGCTCCCACAATGTGGGACGCGAGGGACTCGGTGGATGATTCGCGGACCCCGCGCAGGCTGGCGCGAATCCCCCCGCCGGCTGCGGCAATCTCTTCGTAGCTGGCGCCGGCAATTCGCTTTTCGAAATCAATCAGGCGCGGAGTCATGAAGACGGGATGGGTGTGGCAGTCGACAAAGCCTGGCAATACCACATTGTGGGAGCAATCGAGCTCAGCAGCTTTTGTCGAGAGTTTGTGTTTCGCGACTTCGTCGGTCGTGCCTA
>JBEKQY010000379.1:0-2859 GCA_049519235.1 Candidatus Korobacteraceae bacterium
AGTGGGTTAAGGCCAACCCAGGCAAGTTCCTGAAGCTTACAGCCGCTCGAGTTGTCGAGTTCTGGTTTCCGCCAGCGGAAACCATTCCCGCATCCGTTGCGGACAACACTCACGACACCTGGTTTGTCACATGGCAGAGTCGCCAGAACGGCATTGCCTATGCCGTGTGGATTATCACGGCCTTATCGCTGCCGGGATTCGTCTGCATGGCACGCAATCGCGAGCCGGTAAGGGTTTTCGTATTGCTGGTTCTGGCGTTGTATCCGCTTCTGTATTACGTGGTTGTCTCGGATATCAGGTACAGATATCCGGTGTTATGGCTGTCTCTGTTGAGTGCTGGATATTTGGTCCGCGAGGCTCTTCTTCCCTTGGAGGAAAACCGGAACATCGAGCGGTAGCTTGTGAAAGCGCTGAGGGTGCGCGATGATGCGCCGTGCGCGAATGCTCCAAGGTTGCCGAGGCGCAAACCTCCGTGTCGATTGCTCGACGGTACGCTTCGAAAATGCAGCAGACCCAATTGGTGACAAACCGCGAAAGACAAGGCGGCCGAAGATGGGAGTGCTCAGTCACCGTGCTGCTGGCGGGACTTCTGATCGGTTTTAATTTCCTCGTCTTCGTTCTCGTGCAGCGCGGAAATTCTGATTTCGAGAAGGGCGACTTCAAAATGTATTACACCGCGGCTGTTGCCCTGAGGTCGGGCCATGCCGCCGATTTGTACAGCCGCGATCTTCACGCCTCCATGCAGCGTCAACTCTTGCCATCGTTGCCATTGCGGGACGTGAAGGTGTACACCCATCCACCTTATGAACTGCTGGTCTTCTTGCCGCTATCGTTTCTTCCCTATAAGGTGGCCTGTTATTGCTGGCTTGCGCTAACTCTGCTGCTGGCTGTGCTTTGCGGTCGTCTGCTATCCGGATATGCGGCCGTGCTCGGTCTGTTTCCGTTCTTGGTGATCATGCTGGAACAGCAGGATTCCATCCTGGTCTTGCTAGCGCTCATTGGCTGCTGGCTGGCCCTGCGAGAGGGCAAGCACGCGCGGGCCGGATTCCTTCTCGGGCTTGCCCTATTCAGATTTCAGCTCGTGATTCCACTCGCTATACTGCTCCTGTTTTGGAAGCCAAAGCTACTTAGAGGCCTGGCACTCTCCGGAACCCTCGTAGCCCTGCTCTCGCTAGTCATGGTTGGACCTGCCGGGCTGCGCTCTTACTTCGCTTACGCGTCCGCCATGGCCCATGATTCGGCAACCGCAGTAAGCCAGCGCTATCAGATAGACCCACGCACCAACCCGACTTTGCGCGGAATTACTTATGAGCTGATGAGCCGGGACCGCGAATCTGTGCCACCGGCAGCGGCTCAATTGCTTCCGGTCGCGCTTGGACTTCTGGATCTGCTCTGCCTTGCATTCGCCTGGAAGTTTCTGCGAACCGATGCGCACCCCGAAGTGAAATTTGCTTTCGCCGTTCTCCTGGCACTCCTACTTAGTTTTCATCTGCTCATGCACGACCTGGTTCTGCTGGCGCTACCCTTCGTTTTGCTGCGAGGGCTCCCGGCCCGATGGCCTCTTGCGCCGTTCTATCTGGCTCCGTTGCTCTATTGCTTTTATCCGCACTCCCAGGCATGGCTGGCACTGCTGCTGGTTTCAAGTTCTTTCATGATTATGTCCCCCAAAGCGGTGAGCGGCTCCAGGATTTGGTCTTGTTGGAGATGAGATTCATTTCAACAACCTCGAGCCACAGATGCCGGGATGTTGTTCTCCGTTTTAGGAGTCAAGAAGAAAGCTCCCGGCCCATATTGGTTAGTCAAGCCACTTTATGACTCGCACCGCCAAATTGCTACTGGTGCCAGTATCTCTCCTACAGGCGGTGTTCTTCACTTTTGTGGCCCTCCATCGATTCGTCGATGGAGACGAGGGCTTCTATCTGCTGGCGTCGCGCCTGGTCCTCATGCATAAGAAGCCGTATCTGGACTTTTTCTATACGCAGGCTCCGCTATTGCCTTATGTTTATGCATTGTGGCTGAAGTGCTTCGGAATATCGTGGAGCTCAGCGCGGCTACTTTCCGTTCTGCTGACCACCCTGCTGGGTGTGCTCTTGTACGAACATGTTTGCCGGCAGACGCTTAGCTGGCTAGCTGGGCTTGCAGTTGTGGTTTTGTTTGCTTCCAGCACACTTATCTTCGCCTGCTTCACGGTGGTGGCAACATTCTCTCTGGCGGGGCTATTTCTTTTCTCTGCATATTTTGTTGTCAGCCGGCTCTCTCCAGTATCTCCGCGGTGGGCGATGGCTGCCGGCGGAATATTGTTTGGCTTGAGCGTCGATACCCGTTCCTATTTGCTTCTGCTTGCTCCACCGTTCCTGTGGTGGATCTTTCGTAATTGCGAAGAGCGCACTCGGCTGGCATCAATTCTCTGGTTCCTCGGTGGCGTGACGGTCGGGATCGTTCCCTGCCTCTACTTATTCATCTCCTCTCCGGATGCATTCCTATTCAATAACCTGGGATATCACGCGATTCGGTCCCACGAGAGCCTGATTGGATGGTGGCAAGAGAAATTCGTCGTCGTTGTCATGTCTTTTTTAGGGAGTCCGCAGGGCAACGGGATTCAAAGCAGTACTCTATTTCTTGTCAGCTTGGGATTCGTCTTCTCAATACGCACGCGAAGATACGCCCCGCGGCTGGCCTTTCAGATTGCCATCGTCCTGGGGGGCATCTCTCTTCTTCCTACCCCGGTATATCCCGGATACTTTTCGCTTTGTATTCCCTTCCTGATCGTGAGTACTGTATGCGTTACAAACGACCTGTTTACACGCTTGGAATCCCGGCGAGACAGGCTACTTGCAGCGTTCGCTTGTGTTGCGCTAT
>JBEKQY010000380.1:0-7844 GCA_049519235.1 Candidatus Korobacteraceae bacterium
TGGCTAAGCGAGCGCGGCTGGGTGATGAAAAACACACAAACCGAAGAGCCAGCCTTTAATGGCACGGCCAGTATTCAGCAAAAGCCTGAGCCGCTACGCCCGCTGCTGTGCGATCCGCGTTTTTCAATTCAGGGTGCGTTCGAAGATAGTCGGAGAAAACTTTCTCCAGCAGGACCGGGGTTGTCGTTTGGCGCACGGCGCAGCTTTGACCAGAATCTTGGGTGAGGTCGTAGGACCCTTCAAGATATGACTGAGCCGACCTTTCAGTATCAGCACTGCTCAATTGCGCAGCGAGCGCGGCTGGGGTGAAATAGCGACCTGGAAGCTGTTGGCGCTTCTGAATCTGGGCAATCGAGGCGCAGCAAAGAAACGCAACTAGGCACATCAAAACCAGACGTTTCGTTATCACGGAGATCATCCTCTCAAGTTTCTTTTTCTGTTCTTGTGCGCGGGCGCAGTCCAGTTTCAAAGAACGAGCGCCGCACTGGTCACAGATTGTGATGCCGGAGATACCCGAAAGGCAATAACAAAATGTTGCGTAAACACGTTTTGCAGGAAATAAGCAACAGCCGATCATTCGGGGTTGATGACCGAAGACTTGCTCGTCCGGCTGGGAAAACGCATTCGAAAGCTGCGTAAGCAGCACAGTTGGACTCAGGTCGAAATGGCTGAGCGAGTGGGAATTGACCGCAGCTTCTTAGCCGATGTCGAACGCGGCAGGCGAAACATATCAGTTCTCAACCTGGAATTGATTGCCAAGGGCCTTGGGGTCAGTCTTTCCCGTCTGTTTTCTCGCCTGTAGCAAGGCCGGAAAGTTATCCTCTCGAATGTTCCTTTTCGTATGCTTCAAGCGCCTTCAGGCACTCGGCCAGTTTGATCGCCCGCACGGGTTCGCCCTCGCAGATTTTCTCTAGCGTATGCTGGTTGATTCCGCGTCGCATGAACTCTCGCTTGGGAACGCGCGCGATCCGCGTCAAGTGCTCAGCGTCCGCCACTGCGTAGCCCCGGCGCTTGTATTCAATCGCCTTGAATTCCAAGAGGCTCATGTCCTCGCCCTCTTCCCAATGCCGGTCCGATTCCTTGCCGATGTAGATGGGCGGCCAGTTCGCGACGATGTGCGACCGCTGCAACAGCCCTCGCGTGTCAAACTCGCACGGGTTGCCATCCGGTCCAAGACTCTTCGCTTCAGAATGGTTCTGGTACAACTCCAAAAGCATGAAGAAATTCTTCGGTACTGCCCGGCGGCCATCGTACTCGTTCGTGAGTGCGTAAACGGGCGACTGAGGATCGTGGATATTGATGCACTTCGAGCGCATCCATTGGTCGCGCTCGGATGAGAATGCAGTTATCAGCGTGAACTTGTTCCAATCAATGTCTTGCGGACATCCGAAACGGCAGATTCGCGGCAGCATCATGAAATTGTTCGGGCGAGTGAGCGGGCCTTTGGCAAGATTCTTCAGAGCGTGATGCGGGGTGCTGAGGGTCAATTTCATCATCACCGGCAGATCGAACCAAGCGGGCTGGTTGCGCTCCAATCCGAGCACTCCGCGCATGATCCAGTCCCAAGCCTCGAATATCCATTGCGGAGTTTCGTTGTCCCAGCCTTTGGGCGAGTCCTTCGGCGGATAGAAGTAGCCAAGCCCGTGCGCCTTCGGTTCGACAATCTGAAGGTCACGTGCGGTCTTCGTATAAAGCGCATATCTCTTGGCCGCTATGCTGTACCCGAACAACTGCCGTCGCTGTTTGTTTTCGTCCCGGTTCACCTTATGTACTTTGAGAATTGAGCCTGGCACGAGTCTGCGGTTGTAGGGATTGAGCGGTTCAAACCTGTCAACAATGCGCCGCACTTCATCCCAAGACAGCGCAGTGATTGGTTGCGCTCCGTCCGGCATCGGGATTTGCGCTCGTTGCTCGGCTGAAACTATCGCGGCGCTGTCCGTATCACAAAACAGAAACGTGCCTCCGGCATCCGCGATGCACTCTTCGAGCATGGCGAGCAGCAAGCGCCCGCCTGCCGTGGTCAGAGAGCCGATGTGCGGAGCAAACCACTTGCCCGGCTCTTCTACCACATCGGAGATAGTCTCAAACGAATCTTCCCCGGAAAAAACTCTCAGGCTCGTTTCGGCAGAGTCGTTGGGATTGAGTTCCACGAACAAGCCATAAGAACCGCTGTTGGCGAGAATCTTCAGCCAATAGGCGAGAGCGTCATCAGAGGCATGAACCGCTCGCTGTTCGATAACGTGCTTGAATAAACTCTGGGTATTGGCATCCACTTTGACCATGCCGCGAAGAGACGTTGGGCCTAATCCCGCTTGCTTGCCGTGGGGCAATACACGGATCGCTTTTTCAATGCGCGGAACCTTACCATTTGATAGGAGAATGGCCGCGATTATGTCTGGCCCGGCAAACCAGATCGGCTCTTTGCTGGTGAGGTAATTGATGCCGATGTTCTGAGTTGTGCCGTTGTAGACTGTGCGCACGGGAAGGATGTCGTTGTCTGGGTGAACGAGGGCAAAGAATTTGAAATGCCGCCACAGCTTGCGTTTGAAACAACTTTCGAGAGTGATGCGGGAAAGAAGTTGCCGCACTTCCGCCGTCGCATCCGGGAACGTCAAGTGCTCTGCTGTGAGGACATCCCAATTCCCTAGCAACTCGTTGACAGTCGGATACTGCGACATGAAATCCACGGGGCAGACTGGCACTTCCCAATTGCGAATGCGGCACTCCGCACGTCCGCCGAAGTAGCTCTGCATGAATATGCCGTAAGCCGCTTCCGCATCCTGAACTTTTTCGCTCGGATGTGAAATGTGCAACTCTTCGAGGTAGCTCTTCGCCACACTCGCCGGGCTGAACATCCTGTCAGGGCCGGGCCTAATCGGGTGCAGATCGTATTCCTGTTTCGCCGCGTTCAGCAGGGCCACTGTGACCCGCACATCGTTCCTACAGTATTCAATTTCGTGCAAATCGACACGTCCGCTCGGTTTGTGGTTTAGTTTGCCCGCGATGCCGAACGCCTTGCACGCACTCTCTAGCGAATACGATTTATTGCGAAGCGCCCAAAGCAGAGTGCGGAGGTCAAGAAATCGTGCAGCGGGCCAGAGCTTTGCTTTCTTGCTTTTCTTCCCCGGTTCCGACATGGGCGCGCGTGTTGAGTGGATGATCGCAGCCTTGCTGTTGAGCGCCTTGACCACGATACGCGGGAAGTATTTGTTCGGCTCTAGCGTCCCGGTCTCAGGGTTTCGCCATTGCGACAGAATCAGCGACCATCCGCCGTTTGCTGCGGTTTCCCAATCGACGGCGAGTCGGCTCAAGTCAAATCCGGCATTGAAGCACACGATGAGCGCTCTTGCCTGGATTGCGATTCCAAGAACTTCTTGGACAAACTTCGAGCGGGAGTAAAGGCGCAAACGAGGTGAACCGTCATCTGTCGTTTCGGGCTTCTCGGCTCTGGCGTATCTGCGAAGAAACTCGAATTCTTTTGGCCTCAGACCGAGTTCATCATGCAGGATGCCCTCTTCGGTGCATGTATAGCTGTCATTCCGCAACTCGCAGAATCGCCAGAAGCCGAACGTCAGCGTTTGGTCAGCCGTGATCCGCGATTCGCAGTCCAAAACCAGAGCATAATCGGGCCACTTGGCGCCTTCGTCATAGCGAGCAGCGCTGCGCTGTTTCTCTTCGAGTTGTACCGCGTAAGCTCGCAGGTAGATGTCGTGGTTCATTCATTCTCCGTTTCACGGTCAAGCAGACTCGCCCACTTACGATAGGATTTGGCCAAAGAGTCAAACAACACGGCTGAGGCTCTAAGCATGTGAGCTATGACCTTGTGCAGATTTCTTTCGGGGTACATGCTGACACCTTCACGCGCTAATCCTTCCGTGATCTCCCGATGGCAATTCAGACAGAGCGTTATCTTTAGGTCAGGATCATGCGCCGCGCCGTCTTTATGATGTTGTTCAAGTAAGCGATTTAGCCGCTCCCGCGTGATTCCTCTCGCCTCAAGCCATTTGCGCGATACCTGAGTCAGTCCCTCCAAGCAGGCGTATCCGCAAAACAGGCAGAAGGCGTTGTCCCCAAGGCGCTCTCCTCTCCGTGCCTTGCGCCGCGCTGTTTCGATTGGACTTTCCCTCACGCGGCACCGCCATTAAACGCACGATAGAGACAGAATTCAGATAGCGCCGGTTCGATGGCCGCGAGTGTGCGCCCGTCTGTCACCAGTTCGACGCCTGCGATTTTCTTACCGTGCCACTGCGCAAGCGCATCGCGCTTGCCGCGAAGGTAGCGTCCTAGATCGCGGAGATACTGGCTTAGTGCCTCACGGTCTTTCGAAGAGCGCGTCTTCACTTCCACCGAATTGCCGCGATGGTCGGGGACGTAGAGCGTGGCCGAATAACGGTCGCTCTTCGTTACCTGGAACTTGCCTTGAGATTGTCTCAGCGCTGAGGTCAAGTATTTCTTGACGGTCTCGCGCTTCACACCCTGGAGCTTGGCAGCGTGGGTCAGCGACAACTTGGGATCGCGGCGCATGGTCGCAAGAACATGCAAGGCGCGGTCACGGGCCGCCTGGCTGCGCTGCGGCAGACTTGCGACAGGAATAGTGTGCTGGCGTGTTCGACGCGGTGAGCCGGAAGCCAATCGAGTTTTGCTTCTGATGCGAGGCACTCTTGCTCAGCCTGATTGTTTGCCGCAAGTGTGACGCCCGGAATGAGCGTTAACAAGAGCGAGTAGTTCTGCTCTATAATGAGCAAATGAGTTCTTAGGTTTTGCTGTTCTAGGTGCAAAACCAGCGGAACGTTTTTGCTCTTAGGACGGAACTCTAGACGTGAAACAAAAGACTGCCGAAGAACTCGCTGCAGCAACATTGGAGATGTTTGGAGCAGCCTTTTCGAAAGCCCCGGAATGGCCGGATGGTAGGAGGGTCATGGAAGAAACAGCTAAAGAGGTCCTCGTTAATCGGCTGCTGCCCATCCCTGAGCCAACGACAAAACATAAAGCCGAAATTAAGCACCATCTGAAGAACTTGAGGAGTGTAGCGCGCACAGAATTCATGAAGATGGCAAAGGCGTTGCCCAAGAATCCAGGCGGGCGGCGTAAGGCGCTCACTCCCGAGAGGGTCAGTCAAGCGTGCCAGGAATATGGCAACACTTCTCTATCAGGGCGTCGAAAAGAGCGACGCTCGGAACAGAATTGCAGCGAGGTATAGCGTTAGTCCTTGGACAGTGGGCCGATACTGGCGCGAGTACCAGCAATCCGCGAACAGAAAGAAATAAAAGAGCGGGCCTGCCGCTGTTCGAGCAGCGACAAGCCCTAGCAAACCACAGGAGAGGAAGCTCCAATGGCAGCTACGCAAACGCTATCGCACCCGCCCGCGCTTTCGCAAATTCCCAAGCATGGTGTTCTGACGCTCTACGGATTCGGCATCCGCGTTTCGATGCAGTCAGGGCATCTGTGCGTCGAGGATGGGATCGGCCCTGAGCGCCGACGATTTCGCTTGCCCCGTGTCGGACATGGGCTGCGACGATTAGTCGTGATCGGCAACGATGGCCTAGTCTCGCTCGCCGCTCTGCGCTGGCTTGCGGATCAAGGCGCAGCATTCGTAATGCTCGAACGTGATGGCCGCGTGCTCATCACGTGTGGCCCCGTGCGTCCGTCTGATGCCCGGCTGCGCCGCGCTCAGGCGCTCGCAGAACACTCCGGGGCAGCGCTGTGCATTGCGCGTGAACTAATCAGCCGCAAGCTCGCCGGGCAGGAGCGAGTGGTACGGGACAAGCTCTTGGACCCTGGAACGGCTGAGATCATCGCGCAATTCAGGGCGGAAGTGGAGCGGGCCGAAACACTGGACGCAGTGCGCTGGCTGGAATCGCAAGGCGCTTCGGCATATTGGGGTGCGTGGCGCGATCTGCCGATTTGTTTCCCCAAGAGCGATCTGCGCCGTGTCCCGGATCACTGGCGCGCGTTCGATACTCGCAAGTCGCCGTTGACCGGATCGCAGCGTTTGGCCGCGAACCCGGTAAATGCAATCCTGAATTACCTGTATGCGGTGCTCGAATCGGAAGCGCGTCTTGCTGCTGCTGTGCTTGGCCTGGACCCCGGCCTGGGATTCATTCACATGGACGCAGCCGCCCGCGACAGCTTGGCATGTGACCTCATGGAACCTGTACGCCCCGAAGTTGACGCTTGGCTGCTCGATTGGATCACGCGCGAGCCGCTGAAGCGGGAATGGTTCTTTGAGCAGCGGGACGGCAACTGCCGACTCATGGCCCCGTTTGCGGTCAAACTGTCCGAAACTACGCCGATGTGGGCGCGCGCGGTCGCACCCGTAGCGGAATGGGTTGCGCGGCAATTGTGGCAAAGACAGCGCAAGCCGAGCCGCGAGACGGCCCCGCCGACACGCCTCACGCAAAGTCGAAAGAGGAAACCAAACAGCGTTCCGCTAGTCCCGCGCGGTGAGCGAGCGCCACAGCCGCAGACGCTCTGCCGGGGCTGTGGCAAGGAAATCGAGCAAGGGCGCACGTATTGTGCTCAGTGCGCCGTCCCCGACGCAACCGAGCGTCTCAGGGAAACCGCGCGAGCGGGACGCATTGCGGGCCACACTCCCGAAGCGCTTCGCAAGCAAGGGAAAACGCAACGTCAGCACCGGCACGCTCAAACTGAATGGTCGCCAGCGACCCAACCGGAGTGGCTTACGGAAGAGTTCTTCGCTGAGAAAATCCAGCCGAAGCTCGCCGCGCTTTCAAGCTCGTTGATTGCGTCGCGGCTCGGCGTTTCCCGCTGGTACGCTGGCCGCATCCGGCAGGGATACCGCCCGCACCCCCGGCACTGGCAGGCGTTGGCAAAGCTTGTCTGAGTCTCATGGCCCAGCCATAGCAAGGTTGTGGATGGCCGAGAATCACCGCTCAGGTACACTCACAGAGTACATGCGCCGGATAATCAAGAGGTTGTGGATGGCCGAGAATCACCGCTCAGGTACACTGCGATGATTTCGTGGCCATTCTTCTCGGCCGTTGTGGATGGCCGAGAATCACCGCTCAGGTACACTCAAGATCGAACGAACTCGGCTACACAATGAGTTGTGGATGGCCGAGAATCACCGCTCAGGTACACTTCGGGACTATGATTTCCGCACCGTTATAGTGTTGTGGATGGCCGAGAATCACCGCTCAGGTACACTGCCGACATTATGATGGTCTGTCCCGCCGCGTTGTGGATGGCCGAGAATCACCGCTCAGGTACACTCTCTGATAATCCGGGCATGATCAGAAGAGTGTTGTGGATGGCCGAGAATCACCGCTCAGGTACACTTGTTGCGGAAGCGACCAGCAACAGCAAAGCGTTGTGGATGGCCGAGAATCACCGCTCAGGTACACTGACCTGGACCGGCTTGGCATCAAGCTTGAAGTTGTGGATGGCCGAGAATCACCGCTCAGGTACACTCTGCTGGCGTGCCTACCAAGACATTCATCAGTTGTGGATGGCCGAGAATCACCGCTCAGGTACACTACGTTCGGCAAGGGGATGATTAAACAATTCCGTTGTGATGGCCGAGAATCACCGCTCAGGTACACTTGCCATTGGAGCACATCCTTTCGGAGTTTGGTTGTGGATGGCCGAGAATCACCGCTCAGGTACACTCGTCAAGGTAGGAGAGCATCGCAATCTGCGGTTGTGGATGGCCGAGAATCACCGCTCAGGTACACTCAACATGTCGAACGTTCCTGATACTTCATCGTTGTGGATGGCCGAGAATCACCGCTCAGGTACACTCATCCTTCCGGAGTTTGGGGGATTGACTCCGTTGTGGATGGCCGAGAATCACCGCTCAGGTATACTCTTACGGCAAATCTTCC
>JBEKQY010000381.1:0-4112 GCA_049519235.1 Candidatus Korobacteraceae bacterium
GGGAACCGACAACAACATATTTTTTGTTACGACCGCTCCGAACTCGCTCGATAACGTGATCGGCCGCATGACACCGGATGGAACCGTGACGGTGTTCCCGCAAGCAGCTTCCCTGCATTTGAGGATTAATGGGTTGGCGAGTGGCCCTGACGGCGCAATTTGGTTCACGGGCGTGCAGCGGAGCCCAGGCCCAGTTCACGCCATATACCGCATGTCGCCGTCAGGAAGCCTGACGCAGTACGTCATTAGCGCACCACATGCGTTCCCCCAAGGCATTGCCGTGGGCTCCGGTGGCAGCGTATGGTTCGCCGAGACCAGTGCGGACAGGATCGGGCATTTGACATCCGACGGTAAGCTCAGAGAGTATGCGATACCGCAGGCGCCAGGAACCCATGCTGGCCCTTGGAGTATTGCCCTGGGACGGGATGGGACTGTATGGTTCACACTGACCTCTGGAAATGCGATCGGTCGACTAACCCCCAGAGGAGAGATGACCGAGTTCGCGGTTCCAATGGCGGGAAGCCGCCCGCTTGGCATCGTCGCTGGACCTGATGGGAATATCTGGTTTACCGAGTCAGCGGCCAACAAGATTGCTCGGATAACGCCGTCGGGCGAGATTACAGAATTCTCCAGTCCAGCGATCAAAGATAGTCCACATTCCATCGCCACCGGTCTTCGGAACGATTTGTGGTTCTGCGAAATCGGCTGGATGGGCAGGATTACGGTTGACGGACGAGCCTCGGTGCGTGGCGATCCCGGCGGTGGCACGTGCGCGTCGATCATCGAGGATAAGTCGGGCTACGTTTGGTCGACTCAGAACCTGGGGCCCGGGCCCTGGAGGTTCGCAGGCCCCGCTCACGGGGTTGTCGCGAAATTCTTGGCCCGTGACTGGCCCGACTAAGGTTGTTCCTCCGCACAGAAGCTACTGTACTTGACTGTCTATGTCGTTGGTCTCGGAAACAAAATAGGAATCAACCGCAGCCAGCAAGGCGTCCCGATCCAGACAAGGCGGCCTCTCCTGGTAGCGTGCCGCCCAGCGGATCTGGTTCACAATGTCTCGGGGATGACATGCGCGCAGCGGCTCCCTAAACTTGGTCCGAATTACCTCTATCAACTCATCGATGATGCCAGGCTCATATTGCAGACCGAAATCGTCGCAAACTCTACGAAAAATCTCGTGGAATTGCTGTTGCGAAACAGCATCGACCTTGATCTTGGTCTGAATTCTTCGCAAGAATGCGGCGTCGGCTAGTGCGGATGGCTCCAGATTCGTGGCAAATACGACAAACAGCTCGAACGGAATCTCGACCTTTTTTCCTCCTGCCAAAGTAAGGAAGTCAATTCTGCGATCTAAGGGAACGACCCAGCGGTTCAGCAGTTCCTGGGGAGTCACCCGCTGACGTCCGAAGTCATCGATGACGAGAAGACCGTTGTTGGCCTTCATCTGCACTGGGGCCGCATAGAATTTTGTAATCGGGTTGAGTTGCAGTTCCAGCATTTCAATGGTGAGCTCGCCGCCGACCAAAACCGTCGGGCGATGGCAGAGCACCCAACGGGCATCGTGACTATGGGAAAGGGCGCCATCGACTTTGGCGTGAACAAGAGGGTCATAGACAGAAATAATTTGCCCATCGACTTCCACCGCGAACGGTATCCATATGGGATCGGACGCAATGGCCCGCGACAGGGCAATGGCAATCGTAGTCTTTCCTGCCCCGGTTGGTCCGTACAAGAAAATTGAGGTGCCTGAATTCAGCGCGGTGCCAAGCTTTGCTAGTGTCCTGGCGTCGAGCACGAGATGGGCGAAAGCGCGTTGCACCTCGGGGAAATGTATTTCCAGATTGCGCACGCTTTGCCGGCGGACCTGCTGCACGTAACTCTGCAAAGAAACCGGAGCAACCCCGGTATACTGGTTTAGAGACAACAATTCCATTGCCTGCGATCTGCCTCGAGAAGTGATCGCGACTTCAGCGACATTCCCGATCATTCCTGTAACTTCGCAGAGCTGGTTGGCGCGTAGCCGGCGAAACAGTTCGTCCACCACCCGAAATGTGAGCCGCATCTGCTTGGCCAGTTCCCGCAGCGACGAAGAGCCTGCAACCGCGAGGTTCTTGAGCGCCAGATCCGCGAGCACCGCTCTGGGCACTCCAACGTCGGCAACAGTTTCGGGAGCTTGCAGTAGTTCCGGCAGCTCAGTTTCGACTGCATAGGTGGGCTGATCCATGGGGGCTCCTCGGCGCAAAGCGGCGCTGATACGAGCCTTCAATATACAACAACTAAGCAAACCGGCAGGTTGGCAGTGAGGTGGAGTACTGTCTGAAATCTGCACTTTTCAGACAGTACCGGAGGTGGCGGTCGGTTGAATTTCCACAGGCAGTGCCGTCACCGGCTGGAAGACACGGGCTAGCTGGGACGGTCATCCGCCGCCAAAGGCGTTCTTCCGGCTGCTGCTAAAATGCCGGCTAGGATGTAGGCGAGAATCGGGCGCAGCGGATGCGGCGGGTCGGGACGACTGAAAAGTACCGCAGAGCAGCCACCGCGAGGCAGTTGCGCTCCATCAGAACCCGATAACATCGACTTTTTGCGCAGCCTGCTAAACTCTGGCTTAGGAGCGTGACATGAGTTCATTGTGGCCTTCGGCCCTGGCGTCTCTGGACGATGCTTTGGCCCTGCCCTGTGAAACCGTGGAAAAACTCAAGGCTGCCAAATCCGTCGACATTGCGGAAGTCATAGAGCAGCTTGAGATGGCGGCGAAATCTGCGCAAAACCTGCGGGCGTTGGTATCGTCGGAGCTGCCCGAGGCCTCATGGCAGAGCCGGGAGGAACTTGACGCCCTCCTCGAGTCGATACAGAAACGTGCAGCGGCCAGGGATTTCGAGCAACAGCAACGGCGCTCCCGTATTTTGGCTCTGGCCACGGAGTTGGAGCGTGGTGGGATTGTGCAAACCGGTTCCCCGCTCCCCGCCGTGGAATACAAGGCCGACACTTATGGCGAGCTCGCAAGCAATAACCCGCTTTTTCATGGAAACACGTTCACCAATGTGTCGATATCTCCCGCCCGTTCGGAAGCTAATCTCTTTCCCTCAGGGCATCTAAGAGCCACGAGCTGGATAACTGCGATCGGAGCTTTAATAGCGGCCGTCGCAGTGCTCTGCTTTGGTATTAGTTTCCAAAGGCAGATCGGGAAACTAAGAACTCAACTGACTCAGTCGTCGGAGGCCATGACAGTGGCAATGCAGGAGGGAATACGGACTGACCAGCGAGCATGGGTAGGATTGACAGAAACAGCGGTCCACCCGCTGACGGCCAACGGCGGCAGGTTCACCATTAAACTTCAGAATAAGGGCAAGACGCCGGCACTTGACTTGCAAATTGCCGATGTCGCCACCATCGAAGATCTCAATCAATCTGGCCAGGTTCAGGAGCCAAACGTGACAACTTCCGCCGGCGCCTTGCTGCCCGGCGCGGCATACACGACCGATGTCTGGTTCACAACCTCGCCCGACGCCCTGGCTGCCCTGGCGAACGATCGCTTGCGAGCCGTAAACTACCTCTATGTTACATACAAGGATATCTTCCAAAGATCACATATTACCAAGGCATGCTTCTATTGGCGCAAGAGTCTAGCCAAGGTAGAGCTGTGCGACCGCTACAACGAATTGAACTGACAGGAACCGCCATTCCGCGCGTTAGGCCAGCGATGCTGAGGCCGAGCTGATCATCTTTCTTTTGCCCGAATCGTCCGGCACTCCTTTTGGCTTTGGCGGGGCGTTTTCTGCAGAGAATCCATCTCATAAATGCGATACGTCCCAAACCGATTCTCCGCCGAGGCTAAAGCCCCCAGTCTTAGAGCGCCTTTTTACGGCACGGCTGAAGCCGTGCCCTTTCAAAACCGATTTATGAGATGGTTTGTAGAATCATTTCGTAGCACACTCGGGATACTTGTCCATTGCATCGCGGAGTTTGCTCAGGTCAAAAATGCTGGTCGTGGGCGAGCCCGTGAGAAACGGCTTGAACTCGATGGAAACCGTTCCCGAGCTCGACACTGACTGGATGAATTCTAGCCGCTCGGCTTCGGTCTTGCCGAAATAGGCATAGGTCACCGCGTCGCC
>JBEKQY010000382.1:0-2986 GCA_049519235.1 Candidatus Korobacteraceae bacterium
ACGATGTTCAAGTCGGTAAAGTGGGCGCTACTGATCCTCACCAACATAGCAATGGCGCCGATCGGCGGGCTGCTGGCGCTTCTGGTTTCTCACACGCACTTCAGTGTGTCGTCTGGCGTCGGCTTCCTGGCGCTTTTTGGGGTATCGGTGCAAATCGGGGTCATCATGCTTGAATATATCAATCAGCTTCGGGCTCGCGGGTATGACATTGAGGATGCGGCGGTGGAAGGCGCAGTCTTGCGACTGCGGCCAATCATCATGACTATGCTGGTTGCAACCCTGGGTTTGTTGCCGGCCGCGCTCTCACACGGCGTCGGATCCGATTCGCAGCGGCCGTTTGCGATTGTCATTGTCGGAGGTCTTATCGCTGACCTGATTATCAGCGTGATTCTGCTGCCGACTTTATACACATGGTTCGCCCGCAGCGACGATCGGCTACCCGCCGCTGAGGTCAACGAACCCGTGTAAGAATCGCTCTTGGGGCGACAGGACTGCGGTAGGTAATCGGGCGGAAGGAGGTCTGATATATGAAAAAAGATGAAGTCTGCGCTCTTATCAGGGAAATAGCGGTCATTCCAGCAGTCAGGGTTTCCTCTGGCGACGACGCGCACTTCGCCGCCGAAGCGGTGACGCGCGGCGGAATCCCGATTGTAGAGATCACCATGACTGTGCCGGGTGCAGTGCAGTTGATTTCACACCTCGTCCATTCCGAGGCCAAGATCATTGTTGGGGCGGGAACCGTGCTTGACAGCGAGACGGCAAGGCTGTGCATCGACGCGGGAGCAAGTTTTCTGACCGCCCCATCATTTAATCCTACGATTGTGGAATTCGCCGCCAAGGAAAACATCGCGGTCCTGCCGGGAGCATTGACACCGACTGAGGTGGCCGGGGCGTGGAGTGCCGGCGCCGACTTCGTCAAAGTTTTTCCCTGCGCGCCAGTCGGAGGTGACCGGTACATCAAGGCGCTGAACACGGCTTTGCCGCAGGTCCCTTTGATCGCGGCGGGGGGCGTGAATCAGCAAACGGCCGCTGGTTTCATCTTGTCAGGCGCCACTGCGATTGGGGTCGGCACGGAATTGATTCCAACCGAGGCCATTGAGCGGCGCCAGTCAGAACGGATTCGAGAACTGGCGCGCCGTTTCGCGAAACTGGTGAAAGACGCACGCGAGCAGATCGAGGTTTGGAAACAGAGTGTGGTCGTTAAGAGTTTCACAGGAACAGAAAAATGTGAGAAGTAGCGGGCGCACTGGCTACGATTCCGACAGAATCTGCGGAACCTCAAGGAGGCTACCGGATCCAGATTCCGCCGGGTCCATAGGGCGGCGGCGGATACCCGAAGAAAACCCCGAACCGTGGCGGTCCGGAGCCCCACAGTCTCTGGTCGCGAACATGGACCCAGTCATCAAATCCATCGGGCGCCGGCGCCTTCTCCGCGGTGTGCTGCATGGACATTTTATTCTGAAAACGCACCTGCTGGCCGGCATTGACCGTCACCGACTTGCCTTCCCCGGTTGCGGCAACAGAGCCTCGCCTCACCGTTACCCATGTTTGGTCTTGATCGGGATAAACATTGATCCGGTAAACACCCGCTTTCATCAGGGTCAGCGTGGTATTGGGTGTATCGATCTCGTATATTTCACCGGGAAAGAGATATCTAACCGAAAGACTAACGACGCCTTGATTGACCCTGAACTGAAAAGTGCCTCGATTGACCGTACTCAGGCTGACACTCGTTTCCGAACCCATCCGAATAAACGCGTTACCTAAGTTCAGTTCAGCCCGCGAATCCTTGTCTGCCCAGATACAGATAGGGGGCCGCAGAGGTTGATTAAGCGCGGCTGCAACCCAGTCGTGGCCTTCGCAGGGTGCTATCGACACTTGCCCTGACACATACTGCACGCGAGCAATTCTTCCCGGCTGGTTATAAGGGTAGCCTCTGGTTTGACCCGCAGCGGAACCGGCAGCCACCAGTATCAGCAGTACGAAAGATAGATGCTCCAATCGTCTCTTCATCACCATCTCCAGGATAGCCTACTCGTCGGTTGAGGTCTCCATGAACCTTGCTTGCTCTAAGCCCACGATCTGAATCGTGGGCTTGTTGCAGTTGCTGACGTGACTAGGCCATTTAGCGATGGCCGCCGCCCCCGTGGAAACCACCTCCGCTGCCGTGGAAGCCGCCGCCGTGGAAACCGCCGGCGCTGGCGCGGTAGCCGCCCCCGGCATAACCGCGTCCACCGTAGGCTGCGTGTCCATAGGAGCCACTACGGTAACCATAGCCTCCGCGGCCGTAGCCCGCACCATAGCCTCCGCGGCCATAATAGCCACCGCCATAACCTCTGCGGCCGTAATAACCTGCACGGCCGTAGTAGCCGCCACCGTAATAGCCTCCACCCCAGCCACGGCCGTAGTATCCGCCATACCACGGTCCGGCGCCGATGAACACTCCGCCGACAAACCAGCTAGGTCCGTAGTAGCCATACGGCGCACACGCGTACGGTGGATATCCGTAGTAGCCGTAAGCGCACACCGGCGGTCCAGCATAGTATCCGGGATAGTATCCCGGGCCCACGCCTATGCCCACGCTGACCTGCGCTTGCGAGTAGGCCATCGGAACCACCAAAACTGCCAGCAAAGCAAAATATCTTAGATAACGCATCTCTTTTTCCTCCGCCCCAGATCCATCGCTCTCAATCTGAAAGCTCCTATGTACTTAAACGCGGAATCAAGAAAAAGTTGCAAAAGCCGAGAAGTCGTTGAGGCAGCCATTCTGGCTGACATCAACCGCCCGATTGATCAGGACGATGGCGGGCAGCGATTTACTCGATGGGAGAATCCCAGACAGATAATCCGAAAAGGTCGAGCCGAATCGGAATGTTGCGATAGTTGGGATCGGTGGATTCAATCGTTCGCAGCATTGATCGTCGGACGGAGCGATCTGGTCCACTCAACAGGGTAACCGATCCTCCTTCCCCGCCTGCTCCATTCA
>JBEKQY010000383.1:0-4419 GCA_049519235.1 Candidatus Korobacteraceae bacterium
AGAAGCTGCGGCGGGCGGAGGTCGCGGTTTGTGTCATCGACTTCGATCGCGACCGCGAGGCGGCGGTGGAGGCGGCAAGCTCGCTCCAGCAAGCCCTGCATGGCCGGGGCAGCCTGATCGCCGTCTCCGCCCAGGCTGACCCGGGGCTCATCCTGGAGGCGATGCGGGCCGGCTGCGCCGAGTATCTCACCAAGCCGGTAGCTCCCGCTCAGGTGGCCGAGACCCTCGACCGTCTGCGCGCCCGTTGGGTCGCCAGCAAACCTGCCCCGGCCAAGTCCCCGGGCAAAATCCTGATGCTGCTGGGCGCCCGCGGCGGAGCGGGTACGACGACCCTGGCGGTCCATCTGGGCTGCTTCCTGGCAAGCCTGTACGGCAAGCGGACGCTGATCCTGGATGAGCACCGCCGCCTGGGACACGTCTCGGTGTATCTGGGTGAGGACGAAGGCAACTACCATTTCTACGAGCTGGTGCGCAACATCGCCCGGCTGGACGAGATCCTGCTGGATGGCTTTGTCATCCATCACTCCAGTTGTCTGGACATCCTGCCCTCGCCCGATGTCTTCGACGACTCCGGCAACGTCTCCCTCGACGACATCCAGCGCGCCATCCGCTTTCTCGGCCAGAACTACGAGTTTGTGATCATCGACTGTCCCCACGGGGTGCACAACCTCAGCCTGGCCACCATCGACTGCTGCGACGAGCTTTACCTGATCGCCACCCCCGACGTCCCCGGGCTGCGCGACCTCTCCCGTCACATCGACCGGCTGCTCCAGAGCAACGTTCCGCCGGTCAAAATCAAGGTGGTCATCAACCGTTTTTCGTCGGAAGGGGCGCTCAGCCTGGAGAAAATCGAGAAGGCGATCCGCCAGCCTATCGCGATCACCATTCCCAACGCCTCCGCCGACCTGATTCGCGCCATGAATACCGGTAACCCCATACTGCCCGGCCGTAAGTCGGAGTTTGCCATCCAGATGAAGAAGTGGGCGGCGAGCTTGGTTCCCGGGCAGGCGCCTGCCCTGGCCGAAGCCAAACGGAGGTTCGCGTTTTGGGATTAAGGGGAGAGTACATGGCTGAAACCGCTACTATCCCGCTGCTCGGGAGCCGCTCCGGTGGCGAGCCGGACCGCAGCCTCAATCCCTTGCTGGCGCGCGCCCAGCAGGAGGTGAAGTCGGCGATCCATCGGGAACTGATCGAGAAAGTCGATCTGGAAAAGCTGCTCTACATGCAGGACACGCGCGGGCGGCAGCAACTGCTGGCGGTCATCCTGCAACTGGTCGCCGAACACGGTGTCCCGTTCAGCGCCAGCGAGCGCACCCGCCTGGCCAATGAAGTGATGGACGAGGTTTTCGGCCTGGGCCCGCTGGAGCCGCTGCTTCAGGACCCCAGCGTTACCGACATCCTGGTCAATACCGCCGACACGGTCTACGTGGAGCGGGGCGGGGTGCTGGAGGAGACCAACGTCGTCTTCAAGGACAACCATCACCTGATGCACATCATCGAGAAGATCGTCTCCCAGGTGGGCCGCCGGGTGGATGAGTCTTCGCCGATGGTGGACGCACGGCTGCCCGATGGCTCGCGCGTGAATGCCATCATCCCGCCGCTGGCCATCGACGGGCCCATCCTCTCCATCCGCCGCTTTGGCACCGACCCGCTCACCGCCCAAGACCTGCTGAGCTACGGCGAGCTCACTCCGGTGATGCTGGGGGTGCTGGAAAGCGCGGTCAAGGCGCGGCTGAACATCGTAGTCTCCGGGGGCACCGGCGCGGGCAAAACCACCTTGCTCAATGTGCTTTCCGGATTCATCTCCCCCCGCGAGCGCATCGTCACCATCGAGGATTCGGCTGAGCTGCGGCTGAAACAGAAGCACGTGGTGCGCCTGGAGTGCCGTCCGCCCAGCGTGGAAGGCACCGGCGGGGTGCGGCAGCGGGAGCTGTTGATCAATGCGCTGCGCATGCGCCCCGACCGCATCATCGTGGGCGAGGTGCGTGGCGAAGAAGCGCTCGACATGCTCCAGGCCATGAACACCGGGCACGACGGATCGATCACCACGGTCCACGCCAACACCCCGCGCGACGCTCTCTCCCGCATCGAGACCATGGCCTTGATGGCCAACCTGAACCTGCCGGAGATGGCCCTGCGGCAACAGATTGCCTCCGCCATTCAGGTCGTCGTCCAGGTCTCGCGCATGAGCGACGGCTCGCGCCGGGTCACCCACATCTCCGAGATCACCGGCACCAGCGATAAGGTGATCAGCATGCAGGACATTTTTCTCTTTCAAAAGCGGGGTTTGGGACCCAACGGCAAGGTGCTGGGACGCTTCTACGCGACCGGGATCGTGCCCAAGTTTGCCGAGAAGCTACAGGCGGCGGGAATACCGCTGGACACCAACCTGCTGGATTTCTCCGAGGAGGTGTAGGGAGATGCCTGGATCCGCCAAGGGACGCCTCGCAGACCGTCGGGAGGGGCAACCATGTTCCTGATGGGACTAATCTTTCTCCTGATCTTAGGGCTGATTTTCGGGGTGGTGCTGCTGGTGATCCGGCCGACGGCCACCGAGCGCACCATTGCAGGACGCGTCGCCAAGCTGCAAGTGGGGCAGAACGCCGAGCTGGACGACCCGACCGCGGAGATCGTCAAGCACGTCCGCCTGAGCCAAATCCCCTGGCTGGACGCGTTGCTGCGGCGTTGGAGCCTGGTGCGAAGGATCCAACTGATGATTGCCCAGGCGGAAAGCTCCTGGAGCGTTTCCGGGGTGCTGGCGGGCAGCGTGGCGCTGGCTGCCGCCGGTTATGCCATCGGCTATTACGAGTTGTCCAGCGCGGCGCTGGCCCTGCTGCCGGCAGCGGTCTTCGCCGCCTCGCCCTTTTTGTTCCTGCGCTACCGGCGCGCGCGCCGCCTGAAAGAATTCGGCCGCCATCTGCCGGAGTCGATCGATCTGATGAGCCGCGCCTTGCGCGCCGGCCACTCGCTGGCGGCGGCGATCGAGATCGTGGGCGAGGAATCGCCCGAGCCGGTGCGCAGCGAGTTCCGCGAAGTCTATCGCCAGCAGAACTTCGGGCTGCCGGCGCGGGAAGCGCTGGTGCAACTGGCGCACCGGGTCCCCCTGCCGGAACTGAACTTTGTGGTCACCGCCATCCTGCTACAGAAGGAGACCGGCGGAAACCTGGTCGAGGTGCTGGACCGTACCACGGCGGTGATTCGCGAGCGGCTGCGCATCCAGGGCGAGATCCGGATCTATACCGCCCAGGGCCGCCTGACCGGCTGGATCCTCTCCCTGCTGCCGGTGGCGATGTTCTTTCTCCTGAGCCTGGCCAACCGCGGCTATACCCGGGTGCTGATCGAAGATCCGATGGGCAGGAAGCTGGTCTATACCGGTTTGGGTCTGATCGTGCTGGGCGGGCTGATCATCCGCAAGATTGTGGGTGTGAAGGTATGAACGGCATGAACGCAATGCGTGCGATCGGCTGCATGGTGACCATCTTTTGCGCTCTGGCCGCGGTCCTCGTCGCCCTGCTGATGCGTGGTTCGAAAGAGAGCAAGCGCCTCACGGAGGTGACCCAGGCGCCGCTGCGTCTGGAGGAAGAGCGGACCGATTCGCAGAATCCGGCGATGCGCCTCCTGTTGGGCCTGGCGCATTTCATCCGCACCCGCCTGGGCTTTGCCCAGGACGAAAAGCTGCGGCAGAAGCTGCTGGCGGCCGGTCTGCGCGAAAGCTCCGCCGTCGATACCTACTTTGGCATCCGGCTGCTGGGTCCGGTTACCGCGGTGGTGGCCGGCACCTTCATTCGCAGCAACACTTTCTTTTGGATCGGGGTGCTGATGGCGGCGGCCTATCTGGCGCCTGACGTCTGGGTGAGCTATTGCACTCGCCAGCGGCGGGAACGCATTCGGCTGGGATTGCCCGATGCTCTTGACCTCATGGTGGTGTGTGTCGATGCCGGGCTGGGCCTCGACCAGGCCTTGCAGAAGGCCGGCCAGGAGCTGGCCCTCAGTCAGCCGGAAATTTCCCAGGAGTTCATGCAGATCAACTTCGAGCAGCGCGCGGGTAAGCCGCGCATTGAGGCCTGGCAGAGCATGGCCGAGCGGACCAAGGTCGATACGGTCAAGGGCTTTGTCTACATGCTGGCCCAGACCGACCGCTTCGGTACGCCCCTGGTGCGGGCGTTGCGCGGGTACTCGGACAGCGTCCGTCAGAAGCGCCGGCAGCAGGCCGAAGAGCTGGGCGCCAAGACCACCGTGAAGCTGATTTTTCCCCTGGTGCTGTTTATTTTCCCCAGTATTTTCATTGTCTTGCTGGGACCGGCAGTCATTCTCATAGCCAAAAACATGCAAGGCATTTTCAAGTAAGAGTCGAAGTTTGCCGACACAAGGGAAGGAGGGAGAACATGGACACAGTCACACTGATCCGCATAATCGCCG
>JBEKQY010000384.1:0-3432 GCA_049519235.1 Candidatus Korobacteraceae bacterium
GCGTCCCCGGTGGCTGCTGCTGGCGACATGTCTCATCAGCTTCGCCCTTTTCTCGGCGCGAATCGATGAAGGCTTCATCGGCGCCGACGATGGCACCCTCGCTCATGCTGCCGAGCGGGTACTTCACGGCGAACGGCCGCAAGTGGATTTCTATGACAATTACACCGGCGCGCTCAGCTATGTGGATGCCGTCGGGCTGAAGCTGTTCGGCATGCGAATGCAGTCGCTGCGCTGGATGCTGTTTCTGTTCTTTGCCGCGTGGGTTCCGGCTTTCTGGTATCTGGCTTCGCGATTTGCTTCGCCGCCAGGAGCATCGCTGCTCACCTTGCTGGCTGTGCTGTGGAGCACGCCCATTTATCCCGCTCCGCTGGCATCCTGGTACAACCTGTACTTCGCCACCTTCGGGAGCGCAGCACTGTTTCGCTATATCGAAGACCGCCGTGCTGCCTGGATATTTCTGGCTGGCGTTTCGGCTGGTGTTTCGTTCCTCTTCAAGATCGCCGGCTTGTATTTTCTCGCCGCCATCGTTCTGTTTCTGGTGTTTGACGAGCAGAGCAGCGAGCGGGCGCCGGAATGCAAAAGCAGATCGGGATGGGCGTACTTTGCGCTGATCGCTCTGGCGCTGGGTGGCTTCGATTGCATGCTGTGGGGCCTGATTCGCAGCCGCGCGAGTGCGGCCTCGGTCTACAATTTCCTGCTTCCAGCGGTGGTGCTTTCCGGGCTGCTCATGGCGCGAGCCTGGCAATCTCACCGCGGTTCGGACTGGCTGCGTCTGCGCCGGCTGGGCCGCCAGCTCCTGGTCCTGAGTTCAGGCTTTCTCGCGCCAGTCCTGTTTTACCTTCTGCCGTATGTTCATGCTCACGCCCTGGGCCGCTGGTTCTACGGAGTCCTAGTAATTCCCACGGGACGATTGCAGTTCACGTTTTATCCATCCATCCATCCGGTAGCAGCCATCTGCTGTGTGCCGCTGGTTGTCCTGCTTCTGCTGAGCTCGCGTTCCGGGCCAGTGTTCAACCGCAGGATCGCTTTCGTCCTGGTTTCGGGCGCGGCGATCGCACTGCTATTTCTCTGCGTTCGCTACTCGGGGTTCGCGCGCTGGGTGTGGGTTTCGGCGGCAGCATCCATACCGGTGATCGTCATCGCAGGAGCAATCAGGTTGTGGCAAGGCACTTTACGGCGGGAGGCAGCATCGCGCTTCATGCTGATGCTGGCGGTAACGGCGCTGTGCAGCGTCATCCAGTTCCCGTTTTCTGTCCCCATGTACTTTTGTTATGTCGCGCCGCTTTTGGTCCTGAGCTGCGCGGCCCTCAGCGACACGGCCGGCATTCGAGCGCATGTCCCTATGACGGTGCCGGTGGGCATCTTCTACCTGCTGTTCGCGGCGGTGATTCTTCTGCCTAATCAGATTTACCGGCGAGGCATGTCACTTCACACCACGAGGGCGGAGGCTTTTACTTTGCCTCGGGCTGCGGGTATGAAAGGTGACGCGGTTCAGGTGGACATCTACCAGCAGGTGGTGGCTGAGATCGCGCGCCATGCCGGAACGGCCCCGGTCTGGGCAGGTCCCGATTGCGCCGAGTTCTACTTCCTGGCGGGGCGGACGAATCCGACTCCAGTGCTATGGGAAGCACTCTCGGGAACGGACCGCGATCCCCGCCGCATCCTGAACTGGATCGAACGCGGGGGAGTGCAGGTTGTGGTCATCAACCACACCGAGCCCACTCCGTCAGGACCGTTGCCGGCGTTGCTGGAGAAGGAACTGCGACGGAGATTTCCATACAGCAGGACTATCGACGTTTTCGAGGTGCGATGGGCGGAGTCCGCGCTCCCTGAATCTTCACCGAGCGAAAGCCATACGGCGCTCCTCGATTGACGAGACAGGCTGGCGTGAAGCGACTACTTCGCAGCGCGCCATTCCATACCACAGCCAGCCAACGAACAATGCAAACACCGCGACTTTGAACGCGCCAAGAGCTACCAGGTAAGCAGGCGTACAGAATAGGACGATAAGCGGCGCCGTGACCTGCCAGCCGTTTGCGCCGGACCACATCCTGTCTTCGATCACCAGCAGGATTGGCAGGAGCAGCAGCGCGAGATCGTGCAGGTTCAAATGGAAGCTGACGAGGATGGCAAAACAAACCAGCCCGGCAAAGGCCCGCGCGGGCGGTTGCTGGCGTTGCGTGGTGGCGCGAGCGCACAGCAGCAGGCCCACCGAGATGGCGCCAACCAGAATGGCTTCCAGCTTTGAGTGTCCGGCCAATAGCATGGCGAGCAATCCTCGCAGGTTCGGCATCATGCTGGGATGGATGGCCATATGAGCTGCGGTCTGGCCCTGGCTCAAGATCGTCACCATTTGGCGCATCCCGGCGTATCCCACCATGAGAATGCTCACCGCCAGGACGGCAAGTCCCGAACAAAGGAATCCTCGCAACATTCGCCACCGCCGCAGCAGGAGATAAATCGCCGCGATCGGCAGTATCAGTTGCGGCTTGAACAGAGCTAAGCCGAGCGCGGCCCCGGCCATCCACTCCATACGCCGGGCGAGCAACCAGGCACAGGCCGCAAGAATTGCCAGCAGCAGCACGGAATCCTGGCCCATCCACAGGCAATAGGGCACAGGAAAGAAAGCCAGCGCGCGGAGGAAGATGGCTGACGCTCCCAGGCGCGGACACAGCGCGCTTGCCAGCAGCTTTGAGGCGATGGCCAGCAAAACTAAACTGGCGAAACGCCACACCCAGAATGCGGCGGGAAAGCTCAGTCGCGCCAGCGGCAGCCAAAGCAGCAGTTCGTAGGGAGGGTGGTTGAAAGGAATATCGTCCCGGCCTATTAGCGGCTGCTCAGTTGCCCTTTGCAGAGTGAGATCGTAGACGCGGCTGGGATCCTGCATGTAGATCCGAGCGCCGGTATAGAAAGCGCAAAAGTCGCCGGGAAAGCCGGGATGACTTCCCAGATAACTGAGAAGCAGGACGCAATTGAAGGCTGCCAGCGCAAGGTAGCCGGCGGTTAACGCTGCCAGTTTCGGTCTCTCATTCATCGATCATCCTGCCCTTAAACGTGCCGCCGGCGCAGGCTTCCAAACCGCACAGACGCCAAGACAGGTCACTACTGCGAAGGGGTATAAATATGCGGCCGCCAAAGGCGCCTGCCAGAGCATCAGGCCGGAGCGGGGAGCGAGCGCATTGGACAACGAAAGTCCGGCTGCCGATGCCCATCCCGCGCCCAGCACGATCCAGGTGCAGGAGTAAAGCAAGGTGGGCAATTGTCCGCGGGCCTTGATGGGGTTTGCGTTGGCGGTCAACCATAGGGCTGCCGGCAAAAGCAGGACGGTGTTATAGGCCTGGAACGGAAAGAGCAACTGAAACACTGCAACCGAGAAGCTGACCGCGAACAGCAGGTCGGAGGCCTGAAACTTGAAGCTCACCCAAACCACTG
>JBEKQY010000385.1:0-8686 GCA_049519235.1 Candidatus Korobacteraceae bacterium
CGTTCCTCGGCTTTCTTTTCGCGCTCATCCTGCTCTTTCAGGTGTTTCTTGATAGCACGAACGATCTTTGGATGGAACAGATGCCGTAGCGCCTCTTCGTCTGTCATCTCCATCGGGTGCTTCTTAAGTTTCTTTCGCGCCATAAGCTATGATCTAATCAGGCATATCCTGCGCCAATTCTCCAATACGCCGCCCGATCACCCGTATGGTTTCGGCTACAACTACCTTTTGGTCGCACGCACTGTCGAGAAGCGTATCTACGATGCCATGCTCGGCAAATTCTCGGCGTATAAACTTCACTCGCTGGCCGAAGCGCTCAACGTAGAGACAAACCGTATCCTCTTCGTATTTTCGGCCCTCTGCCGTGATCTTTTGGTATTCTGATGAAGGTATCTCAGAGAAAACCGAAGAGGAAAAGTGTGGCTCATTTTCCAGATGGTTATATATCCAATCAACAAGGGTTGCCGATAGCCGCATGGCCCTATCTTTTACGCTTCGCCTCTCGCGGGTTCTGTATATCGTTCGGATTTCCGCCGCCACTAGTAGCACGAAAATACTAAGTCCGACACCTTGAAGGAACGGGTGTCTCCATAGAGCGGGTATAATAAGCGCCGGAATCGCCAACATGGTCATAGCAACCCTAGGTTTTGATTTCGTCTGCGAGTTCTCCGATACGTTTCCCGATAAATAGCATCGTGTCCGCGCTTATGATCTTATCGTTGCAGGCATTTTCGAGACTTACGTCTACAATGCCCTGTTGCGCCATCTCACCCCGAATAGCATTGACTTTTGGGCCAAAACGTTGGATATAGAAATACTCTGTTTCCTTTTCGTACTGCGAAGACTCGCTGGTTATCTTTAAGTATTCTACTGAGCCAACCGTGACCGTAGAGCCGAAATGCGGCCAGTTCTCCAGGCGCTTATATGTCCAGTCAATCAAATCTGCCGATAGCCGCACGGCTCTAGCCTTAAGGCTTCCAATCGGGTCATTAACGACGCCACGAAGACGCTCTATCGAATCTGCGTGGAAGCGCGACGCCTTCTGTATGTCTTCAATGCGAACCATAAACGCAAGAAATTGGTTGTCGCGTTCGGCGCGGTCTTTGTATATGGCTCTAATCTCTGCGGCCACCAGGAGGATAAACACGCCGATTCCCGCGCTCCGATACATGGGCGTGAGATGTTCCCACGCAAGCGATACAATAAATACCGGGATCGCTGACATTGCTATAGCGACCCCCGGCGGAAACGGCCACAGCTTGCGCATGATTTAGAATTGTATCCCTTGACGCCCAGATTCCCGATTCGGGGGACACCTGCGTTAAGTGCATAATCCTGACTTTAGTCGTGCCGATCAACCGTTTATCTCTAATATCCCGAGCGGGCTTCAGCCCGCGAGGAATCCGCTTTTCGGACTTTTCCGCAGCCTGTTAAGACCGCAGCCTCGCTGACCAGTGGAGGTATGGTAGACGGGGTTGGGTCTCACCCAGGTCATCACATTCCGCAGTAGCGTACATCACTGACAAACGGCTTGGCCGCAGTGTGAGATGCTGGTGGGTGTCTCGGGAGAAGGTTCCCCGGTCTCTTTCCCACCCATCTTGATCTCTCCCGCGCCGCGGGAGAAAAGACCTCGCACTTACTTCTCCCGCCCATGCGGATGCGCCCGCTCTTCTCAGTAAAGGAGGTCATCTCATGACCTGCAAGCTCATTCTCCCAGGCCGCATCTTCAGCGTTGTCGCCCTATTGTTGGCGTCGACACTGATCGTCATGGCGCAGAACCCTGTGCCCTTCCTCAGCCAGCCCCTGGTTCCCTCGGCCTTTGCCCCGAGCGTACCCGGCCGTACATTTGCGATGACCGTCAACGGAACGGGGTTTGTCTCAGGCTCGGTGGTGAACTGGAATGGTCATCCTCGAACCACGATGTATGTGAACGGCTCGAAGCTCTATGCCTATATTCTCTCCACGGATGTCGAGCAGGCCAGCACCGCCTGGATCACGGTTGTGAATCCCGCACCCGGCGGCGGAACTTCGAACACCCTGTTCCTGCCGATCAACACCCCGACGTCTAGCGTCTCGTTTGAACCGCGGGTCAATTATTCTGTCGGCGGAAACCCTCAGTATGCAGAAACAGCCGACTTCAACCGGGATGGCAAGCTGGACTTGGCGATCGCCAACTATGGCACCGGCATGGTTCAAATCTTGCTTGGAAACGGAGATGGCACGTTTCAGAGTCCTCACGACTACTACGCCGGTGGCTGTGCCCAGATACCGATTGTTGGGGATTTCAACGGCGACGGCATACTTGACCTCGCCGTTGCATACTGCGGCGGCGTGGCGGTGCTTCTGGGCAACGGGGACGGTACGTTCCAGCCTCCTGTTACCTATCCAGTAGGCTGTACTCCGATTCAGGGCATAACTGCGGACTTCAACCGCGATGGCAAGCTGGACCTGGCCATAGGCGGGTTTGGTGCAGGTGTTTCCGTCCTCCTGGGAAACGGGGATGGCACGTTCCAGCCTTACGTCAACTATCCGGTACCGGGAGGCGTACAAACGGGTGTGATTGCTGGCGACTTCAATCGAGATGGCATACTCGACCTTGCGGTGGCTAACTGGGGATCGAATACTGTCTCCATTCTGCTGGGTAACGGAGATGGCACGTTCCGGCCTCACGTCGACTATGCTACCGGCGACAGTCCGGGGGTATTGGCCGTCGCAGACCTAAATGGAGATGGCAAACTCGATCTCGCAATTCCTAACCAGGGGTCGGGTTCTGTTTCTATCCTGCTGGGAAATGGGGATGGTACGTTCCGTACTCACGTGGACTACCCGGCTCCCGCCTCAGGCGGATTGGACGTTGCGGACTTCAACGATGACGGCAAGCTGGACTTGGTTGTATCGGGGGGTGACAGTATCGACATTCTTCTGGGTAATGGCGACGGGACTTTTCAGCCATTCTTGTCCTTCCCGACGGGCAACGGGGCCTGGAATCCACTGCCGGCCGACTTCAACGGCGACGGCCGCATCGATTTTGCAAACAGCAACTGGGACGATGGTACTGTTTCCGTCCTTGTTCAGGAGCCAGGAGCGATGCCAGCTCCGGGATCACGCCGTAAGTGAAATCTTGTCCCGGGCGTTCACGTGCCCGTCTTTCTCAGTAAAGGAGATTACCTCATGATCTGCAAGCTCATTCTCCCAGGCCGCATCTTCAGCGTTGTCGTTCTGTTGCTGGCGTCGACGCTGGTCGTTATGGCACAGAACCCTGTGCCCTTCATCAGTCAGCCCCTGGTTCCCTCCGCCTTTGCACCCAGCGTACCCGGTCGCACATTTGCGCTTACCGTCAACGGAACGGGGTTTGTCTCAGGCTCGGTGGTGAACTGGAATGGCAGTCCTCGAACCACGGTGTATGCGAACAACTCGAAGCTGTATGCCTATATCCTCTCCACGGATACCGAGCAGGCCACCACCGCCTGGATCACGGTAGTGAATCCTGCACCGGGCGGCGGAACTTCGAATGTCGTGTTTCTACCAATCAACAATCCAACATCCACGGTCTCGTTTGAACCGCGGGTCAATTACACTGTCGGCGAATGTCCTCAGTACATAGCAACTGCCGACTTTGCCCGCAATGGCAAGCTGGACCTAGTTTCCGCCAACGACTGCGCCGGCACGGCCTCGGTCCTGCTGGGAAACGGCGACGGCACATTTCAGAACCACGTAGACTACCCCGCCGGCGGCGGTGATGCTCAGGCGCCAATCGTGGGAGACTACAACCGGGACGGCATACTTGACCTCGCTGTGCCCTACTATGAGGTTGCCATCCTGCTGGGTCGCGGGGACGGCAGTTTCGGGTCGCCGGTTTTCTATTCGGACAACGGTTCCTTTCACGGTATTACGGCGGACTTCAAGGGTAATGGGAAGTTAGACCTGGCGATTGCGGACTCAGGTGTTTCCATCCTGCTGGGCAACGGGGACGGCACATTCGGCCCCGCCGTTGAATATCAAGCCGGCGGCTTCTCAACCACCGTGGCCACCGGCGACTTTAACCGGGACGGCATACTCGACCTGGTCACCTCCAACTACGATGAAAACACTGTCTCCGTCCTGCTTGGCAATGGCGATGGCACCTTCCGAACCCACGTTGACTATGCCACCGGTCCCAACCCCGGCGGGGTCGTGGTCGCGGACGTCAATGGCGACGGAAAGTTCGACCTCATCGTAGCGAATCAACAAGCAGCAACCGTTTCGGTTTTGCTGGGCAACGGCGATGGCACCTTCCGTCCAAAGGTGGATTATCGGGTTTCCTATGGTGCGGTCAGAGTTGACGTTGGCGACTTCAACCAGGATGGCAAGCTCGACCTGGCGGTAGCGACCTACGGGCCGACCGTCGACATTCTTCTGGGCAACGGCGACGGGACCTTTCAGGCGCCATTGTCCTTCCCAACCGGCAACTCGCCGTGGAACGCGCTGCCGGCTGACTTCAACGGAGACGGCCACCTCGATGTTGCGACCGGCAACTTCGACGACGGCACGATTTCCGTCTTGCTTCAGACGCCGTCTTCGAGGTAGCAACAATCGTAAGTGAAATTTGCGTGTCCATTAGCGGCCGGCATCCCGGATCGGGGGTGTCGGCCTTTTCGGACCAGCGCGCGATCGCTCCCGCGTAGGAATCGAATACATCGGAGAATTCCCTTGACTTGCAGGCTCAACTGAAGCAAGCTGCTTTACATTCTTGACACGGCCATTGTGATGTCAGAAGCCTGCGTGTACGCTTCCTGCACTCAGGGCAATTAATCCCGGCAGGTATTTCGGAAGTTTCCGGCCGACTCATCAAGCATCCTCCTTATCGGCAGTAACGTCGGCCACTGCGTCATTCTCGGCCACGCTCCAGAGATGTGAGTTGCAGACTGTGTACTGCACACGATTGGCTCCGAAGCCCATCGTGGAGTTCGCTCTCGCCTGGACATGAGTCGCGGCAGCGGTGGAACCAACCCTCAACATTGGGAAGGAGAACGCCAATGGCGAATCCAAGGCAACTTCGAAATTTGATCTTCGGCCTAAGCTTCGGCGCGACGACGGCCGCGCTCGTGATCGCGTTTATGCTGACCGTTGTCGCAAGCCAACCGGCGCAGGCGCAAACATACACCGTACTGCACAACTTCACCGGCGGAGGGGACGGGGCAAACCCTTGGGCCGGCGTGACGTTGGATGGAGCAGGGAATCTCTATGGAACAGCATCTGCCGGCGGCATCGGCATCGGTTACGGCACGGTCTACAAGCTAACGCATCAAGGCTCCAGTTGGCCTCTTAACCCCCTCTACGAGTTTACCGGGGGCAGCGACGGGGAGCTTCCGTTGGCCAGAGTTATCTTCGGCCCAGACGGCAGTCTCTACGGCACGACGGTATACGGCGCAGACGGACCCGGCACGGTTTTCAAGCTGCGGCCTCAGCCAACATTTTGCAGAACGGTACTCTGCCCCTGGACGGAGACGATGCTGTATCGCTTCTCCGCATTAACCGGTTACCATCCCGATGCTGAGGTTATCTTCGACCAGGCAGGTAACCTCTACAGCACGACTCTGTACAGTGGCTCGGGAGATTGCCCGGAGGGTTGTGGTGTCGTCTTCGAGCTGATGCCTCCAGGTAGCTGGAATATGGAGACCGTTCTTTACAGCTTCTCAGGCAATGACGGGGACAATCCCAACGGCGTGATCTTCGACAACGCCGGCAACCTCTATGGCACAACCCGTTATGGCGGCTCAGGTGGTAACGGCACGGTTTTTGAGCTGATGCCCGGACTAGGGGGCCGGACAGACTGTACTCTCTGGAATTTTGGGAACGGAAACGAAGGACGTCTTCTCTACGCCGGCCTGACATTTGACCGGTCGGGCAACCTCTACGGCGCCACCAGTGACGGCGGCACCGGCGGCGGCGGCACGGTTTTCGAGCTGACGCCCATCGGCAATTGCAGTTGGACACTGCAAACCCTCTACAGCTTTACCGGACCCCGCGGGTGTGGGCCCGAGGGCACTCTCGTCATGGACGGGGCTGGCAATCTCTACGGCACCACGTATTGTGACGGGGCCAACAGCTTCGGCAACGTTTGGGAGCTGTCATCCTCCGGGATATACACCTCGCTGTACGACTTTACTGGCGGCAACGACGGGGCAAATCCGGTCAGTAACGTGGTAATCGACGGCAGCGGTAATCTCTATGGCACCGCCTCCGTTGGTGGCTCAGATGGCGACGGCGTCGTCTGGGAGATCACGCCGTAAGGCAGTTGCCGCTGAGTTTCAGATTGTGTACTGCGCGATTGGCTCCGAAGCCCATCGTGAAGTTCGCTCTCGCCTGGACAGGAGTCCATCGCGGCAGCGGTGAAACCAACCCTCAACATTCGGAAGGAGAACGCCAATGGCGAATCCAAGGCAACTTCGAAATTTGATCTTCGGCCTAAGCTTCGGCGCGGCAACCGCCGCGCTGGCGATCGCGTTTATGCTGACAGTCGTCGCAAGCCAACCGGCGCAGGCGCAAACGCTCACCGTGCTTCACAACTTCACTGGCGGGGGGGACGGGGGGTACCCAAATTCTGGCTTGACGTTGAGAGGAGAAAATCTCTACGGCAGCACGCCAAATTACGGCATCGGCTACGGCACAGTCTACCAACTGAAGCACAATGGGTCCGGCTGGATCTTTAACCCCCTCTACAGCTTTCAAGGAGGCAACGACGGGAATCAGCCCCTAGCCAGAGTGATCTTCGGCCCGAACGGCACTCTCTACGGCACGACCCTTTATGAAGGAGCCGGAGGAGCCGGCACAGTTTTCAATCTGAGACCCTTCCCGACAGTTTGCAGGACTTCGCTCCGCCCGTGGATGAAAACCCTGCTCTATGCCTTCGCGGGTGGCACTGACGGGGCGTTTCCCGAACTTGCTGACCTCCTCTTCGACCAGTCGGGTAACATTTACGGCACCACGTACAACGGGGGTACTGGTAACGATGGCTATGGAACTGTTTACGAGCTGTCGCCCTCGGGTAACGGCTACGCAGAAAGCGTTCTTTACAGGTTCTCAGGCAGTGACGGAGACCGGCCTGTCGCTGGCCTGACACCTGACCCTTCGGGCAATGGCAATCTCTATGGTACGACGACCTATGGCGGTGATCTTGGCTGCAATACCGGATTTGAGCCTGGCTGCGGCGTAGTTTACAAGTTGACGCCTTCAGAATCCGGCTGGACGGAGAGCATCCCCTACGAGTTTCAGAACGGAAACGATGGAAGTCTTCCGTACGCGGGCCTGATCTTCGATTCGTCGGGCAACCTCTACGGCGCCACGGAGAATGGCGGTTCGGGCGGCGGTGGTACGGTTTTCGAGCTGATCTTTTCTGGTGGAAGTTGGACATTGCAGACCCTTTACAGCTTCGCCGGAGGCGCTAATTGCGGACCGTGGCCCAGTCTCACGATGGACGGGTCGGGCAACCTCTACGGCACGACGTATTGCGATGGCGCTTACGGGTACGGCAACGTCTTCGAGCTGACGCCCACGTCCCAGCCCCCTTGGACGTACACTTCGCTGCACGACTTTACTGGTGGCAGCGACGGAGCAAACCCATACTCAAACGTGGTATTCGACGGGAGCGGGAATCTCCATGGGACAACTTATGCTGGCGGCTCGCAGGGCGACGGTGTCGTCTGGGAGATCACGCCGTAACTGAAGTTCTACGGCCCCACTGCGGCCAGCGTCCGGCCTGCCATATAAGACTAAAGTGCTATTAACAAATGCGATAAACATGCTACTCTATTGCGTGGCCGCTGGAAAAGGTAGACGTACCTTCTTCCGGCGGCTTTTTGTTTTGCGGTTGAAACGCACGACGGTGCGGCTCGATCGCCGGAACAGAACGGACCGGCCCAGTGCATGTGTTCGGCCCCGTTCTTTGACAACTGAAACAAACTTGGCCGGGTCCGCTCACCGCGTCCCGTTGCGTAGCAGGCTCTGCGCAACGGGCGCGGCTGGGGGCTGGTTCCGAGTTCCCGGCTGCCTCCGTCCCTTCGGACGCTCGTCATTGCGTTGGCGTTATTACTTCGTGGCGCGACCTGCGTCACTGACAAATCATCCGGCAGGTGTGAAATTGTTTCCGCGGTCTGGGAAAAGCGGCTTCGGAGATCACCCCATGCAATCAGATACTCGCGGAGAGAATATGGAGAAAATAAAAATCCAGCAGCACACCTTCACCGGGGGCATGTGGGCGGCCGCATGGCTCTTCACCATCGGATTTCTACACCTGGGTTTTTGGAAAGGTGTTCTCGCGATTTTGCTGTGGCCGTATTACCTCGGCACCCACTTCAGTTTCCTGGCGCATTGATCGCCATCGGGCCTTACAGCGATTGCCCAAGCGCGTGGGTAGTCCGTTTTCAGAATTAGTGTAGTCCAGCGAGTACGGGTAGAGCGGCGCTTCAGCGGCTGTTACGAGACTATGCCGTCCCTACGGGACTCGGATGAAATTTTCCACTTCACCCAGCACTCCGCCTTCGGCTCCGTGCTGGGCTACACTGTTCCGTGCCTACGGCACTTGGATTTCGTCGTTTTGTTCCACCGCGGAAACGATGGGCTGAGTTTCGTAACAGGCTCTTCAGCGCCGCGTTCGCAGTGGATGAAGAAACTGTCGGCGCTGCGGTGGTCATAAAAAATGACCACC
>JBEKQY010000386.1:0-4289 GCA_049519235.1 Candidatus Korobacteraceae bacterium
CGCCAGCCGAGCGATTCCTGATCTCCAAAGTTGCTCTGAGCGCGTCATGACAATTCTCCTTTGCAACCAAGTATCGCGATCAAATGCCTCCGATCCCAATATCCCACGCTGTGGGACATCATCCCCGCCAGCGCGTCTGGCAGCCGACAACTGACAACTGACAACTGCCTTACGGCGTGAGCTCCCACACTGTGCCATCGTTGTTGGCGCCGCAAGACGAGGTAGTTCCATAGAGGTTGCCACCGGCATCGAGCGCAACCTTGCCCATCGACTGGCAACCATCGTCGGTGGCGAAGTCGTGCAGGTCGGTGTAGATCCATCCGCTCCCCATTGGCGTCAGCTCGAAGATCACACCGTTATTGAAGGCGCCGCCCTGATTGGTTGTGCCGTAGAGAATGCCCGCGGCGTCCATGGCAAGGCCGCCGTAAGGTCCGTTCGCAGGAGGAAAGCTGTAAAGCGGCGTTAGCTGCCCGTTCGCAGTGGTGACGTGGGAGACATTGCCGTCATAGGTGCCGTAATAGCCCGAGTATCCGTTCATACCTGCGTAGAGGTTTCCCGACGAATCCACAAGAGGCGTCGCGGCAGAGTACTTTCCGTCGGTCCACAGAATTGCGTGCACGGTTCGCTCTGTCCAACCCGACGCTGATGGCATCAACTGGTAGAATGCACCCAGTCCAGCCGCCGCAGCCGCAGCGGTGACTCCGTCGAGGTTGCCGGCTGAGTCGAAGGCCAATCCCGCCGTCGGGTTGGCGCCCGTCCCCGCAGTAAAGAAGAATATCGTCGTCTCGTTCCAGCCACCATTGGAGGGACTCAGCTCATAGACCACGCCGCAGTGCTCGTAGCAGGCCTCTCCTCCCCCAGGAACGCGCTCGTCGTCGCCGTTGTCTCCGCCAGCGTAGGTTGTGCCATAGAGGTTGCCTGCGGCGTCAAACGTGACCTCGCTGAATGGCCAGGCCCCATCGTTCCAGAACGCGAAAGAATGGATCACAGTTTCCACCCATGGACTCAGTACCGCCGGCGGTCGCGTGGGCTGCGGGTGCAGATTGAATACCACTCCGTCGTTGTCATTGCCGCCGACAAAGGTGGTGCCGTACAGAGTCCCATTCGGTCCAAAGACGACCGCATCCTGCGGTCTGCCTCCGTCCGTGCCCCCCGTGAAAGCGTACAGTGGAGCTAATACCCAACTGGAGCCAGAGCGACTCAGTTTGAACACCGTCCCATTGTTCGCTGCTCCCCCATACTCGGTTGTCCCATAGAGGTTTCCTTGCCGGTCCAGGGTCACGCCGGCAACCGGATTCGCTCCGTCGCCTCCGCTAAACGTGTGCAGCACGGTGAACGTCTGCGCCTGCGCCGCGCTAGCTGTTACCAGCAGGATGAAAAGGCCGGCCACCGTTGCCAGCCGAGCGATTGCTGAACCCCGACTTTGTTCTGAGCCCGTCATCACAATTCTCCTTTGCGACTGTTTGCGAATGAGTATTCGCGGTCAAATACATCCCATCTCAACATCCCACGCTGTGGGATGTCATCGCCGCCAGCCCGGATCGACGACCGGCAACTGGCCACTGGCCACTGACAACTGTTCCTACCGCGTGATCTCCCACACCACACCGTTGCGGGAAGATCCGCCGCCAGTGGTGGTCCCGTAGATATTGCCGTTCCCATCGAGGGTCACATTGCCCTCCGGCCACCCGCCATCGTTACCGCCGGTGAAATTGTACAGATCGTTGTACGTCCAGCCGCCGCCATTCGCGGGACTGAGCTCAAAAACACTCCCGTCGTTGTAGAGCCCTCCTTGGTAGGTCGTGCCGTAGAGATTGCCGGCAGCGTCCATGGCAAGGCCGCTAAAGGGTCCACTCGCGGGCGTGCTGAAGGTGTACAGGACGGTAAAGGTCCAACCGCCATTGGAGGGAGACATTTCCCAGACTGTGCCAGGATTGCTAAAACCGCCAGTGGTGCCGTAGAGATTCCCGGCAGCGTCCATAATCGGAGTAAACTCAGGCCACGCTCCATCGCCGCTGTCGGCGAAGGTATGCAGAGTCGTTTTCGTCCATCCGGATTCGCCGCGGGTCAATTCGAAGATAGTGCCGCAGCCCACCCCTGACCCGCACCCGTCGTTGCCTCCTTTGAAGGTTATGCCGAAGAGGTGATTAAATCCGGCATCGGCAAGCACGCCTTTGGGATATTGCCCATCACTCCCCCCGTAGAAGCTATAGAGAACTGTCTCCGTCCAATAACCACCCGAACGCGTGAACTCGAAGACGTTGCCGGCATTGTACGTGCCGTAATCGGTGGTCCCGTACAGGTTTCCTGCATTATCGAAGATCACCGCGCTGGGATACGGTCCTCCATCGTCATTTCCGGTGAAGGCGTACAGCACCGATTCCGACCACAACGCAAGTACCGATGGCGGAGCCGTGGCGCCCGGGATGAGGTTGAAGATGGTGCCGCAGCCGTAGGGGGAGTAGGTGCAGGAACCACCCAGGCCGGTCGAGCCGTAGACGCTGCCATTTGGCCCGAAGGTCACTGAAGTCGCGGGATACCCGCCGTCGCCGCCATTAAACTTAAACAGCGGCGAGAACATCCAGTTCCCCTGGTGGTTCCATAACTTGAAGACCGTGCCGCAGCCGGTGTCCGAGTACAACTGGCAAATATAGCCGTTATTGTCTCCGCCCACTGGTGCAGTGCCGTAGAGGTTTCCGCCCGGGCCAATGGTTAAGCCGGCGACTGGGGCGCTGCCCTCGTACCATCCAAAAGTGTGGATGACCTGGTAGGTTTGCGCCTGCGCCGCAATCGTCGTCACAAGCAGAATAAAAAGGCCGGCCATTCCTGCTAGCCGAGCGAATGCTGAACTTCGAGGTTGCTCTGAGCGCGTCATGACAATTCTCCTTTGCGAATGAGTATTCGCGGTCAAATGCATCCCACCCGTACCATCCCACATTGTGGGATGTTCCTACCGTCTGCCCGGTCTGCCGACCGACAATTGACTACTGAGCACTGGCTACTGGTTACGGCGTGAGCTCCCACACCTCGCCATAACCGGCGGTCGTGTCGGTCGTCGTGCCATAGATATTTCCATCAGCGTCGAGGATTACGCTACCGGTGGGACCGGCTCCGTCGCTTCCATCGAAACCGTAGGAGGTGTATATCCATCCGCCATTCGATGGCGTCAGCTTGAATACTTCGCCTTGGCCGCTGCTACCGGTAAAGCTCGATGAGCCATACACATTGCCCGCAGCGTCGAGGGTTGGAGTGTCCCAAGGGCCCTCGGAGCCGGAGAAAGTTTGGAGCAGATTGAAGGTCCAAGTGCCATCGGAGGGCGTCAGCTCCCACGCCCCGCCGGGGCCGTCAGGACCACCCGTCGTGCCATAAAGATTCCGGTGTTCATCCATGGTTACACCGCCCAGAGTGTTCCCTGTGAGATCAAGGGAGTACAGTGTCCTCTCCGTCCAGCCCGAGCCTGAAGGGGACAGTTCGTACACGCCGCCGGCGCCCGATCCTTGATAGTTAGAGGTTGTGCCATAGAGATTGCCAGCGCTATCGAAGATCACACCGTTTTCCGGAATGCCGCCATCGCTGCCCCCGGTAAAATTCCAAAGTACAGTTTCGATCCAGCCTCCCGTGGAAGGGGTAAGTTTGAAAACCACACCTCGGTCATAGGTGCCCCCGCCCGCGGTTGTGCCATAGATATTACCGGCCTGATCGAAAGTGAGATCGCCAAAGGCAGGAGCGTCCCCATCGAACGATCCGGTAAACCGGTACAGCGTAGTTTTTGTCCATGGGCAGAGTACGGTTTTGCAAGGTGTAGACGGAGGGGTCAGGTGGAAAACGGAGCCGTAATCGTCTCTATATCCCTCGGCATTGCCCTCGGTTGTGCCATAAAGCGTTCCGTCGGGGCCGAAAACAACTCTGGCCAGGGGAAATGAGCTCTCGGTTCCGCCGTGGAAGCTGTAGAGCGAGCTCAAAATCCAGCCCGATCCGGCGCGCGACATTCGGAACACCGTCCCGAATCCCAGGCTGCCGCCCGCGAAGGTGGTGCCATACAAGTTTCCAGCCCGATCCATGGTCAGGCCGGCGTAGGGCCCCCATCCATCGCCGCCGCCGGTGAAGCTATGCAAGACTTGGAAGGTCTGCGCCTGCGCCGCCGCAGCCGTTACCAGCAGGATGAAAATGCCGGCCATCCCTGACAGCGGAGTGAATAGTGAACTTCGAATTTGTTCTGAGCGCGTCATAACAATTCTCCTCTGCGAGCCAACAATTCTGGCTCGAATGCCTTCTATTCCCTAACATCC
>JBEKQY010000387.1:0-7917 GCA_049519235.1 Candidatus Korobacteraceae bacterium
CGCATTTATTCCCGAAGCGGAACAAAATTTGAAAGTCGTGCAACTACTGTCACACTTTTGCGTGTAGTTTTTACATGTCAATACTTAATAATGCAACAGTAAGCCTTAAAGTGTTGATATTAAGCTAAATATAAAGTGCCAAAAAAGTTAACAAAACCACTCCTAATGTGCTATAGTGGAATTAGAGTTGAAATTGAGGGAACGGTTCTGCGGGATCGTTCCAGAAACCCGGCCAAGCGCTGGGTTTTGTCACTTAAGGCGATCGCGTACTGCCAAGACCCGCAACTGAGCACTGATTCGGAAGCCGTAGCCGCTGGCGAGTTTCTCCTCTTCGCTGACAACTGACAACTGACAACTGACAACTGGCAACTGCCTTCCGGGCCTCGGCAATCCCCCTCTTGCCGCGGCCACGGCTTCAGCCCTGAGGTGCGGCACTGCCCCTGCCGATTAACCGTTTGGTTCGGCTGGCAAACCGCCGCTCCTCAGGGTCTGGACAAACAGTCGCCAGTCTCCACTAGCCAGTAATCAGTTCTGACAACTGACAACTGACAACTGGCCATTGGCTACTGAACCAACAGTCGCGAGTATCCAGTAGCCAGCTCTGACCACTGGCCACTAGCCACTAGCCACTAGCCACTAGCCACTGGCCACTATTCCATCAAGGAACAACTTTTATGCCATTCACCAAGCATTCCGCTGCGTCCGGCAAAAAGCAAGCGCCCATGCCCGGGCCCAACAGCGCCGCCTACAAGAAGCTTCTGGCTGCCGGCAAGGGTGCGGCCGCCAAGACCGCCTCCGGCAACACCGCCGCAAAAACCTCCGCCTCCCAGCCCGGCGCCCAAAGCCCCAGGCCATCGACCGCATTCAGTTCACTCAAATCGCGGCAAAGGGTTGTGGAGCGCGTCAATCGCGCCATCTGGGCCTCGGTCCTGAAGATCAACGAGGCCATCATCAAATTGGCGCTCGCGGGCAACTACAACGCCGCCAAGGCCCTGTTCGACTTTGCCGGCGTCTACACCCTGCCCACTTCGGACGACAACAACAGTTCCGCCGCATCCGCCTCCGCGGCTGCTCCCGCTCCCGCCGATGCCGCTCCGGCCAATCCGATTGAGTCTTTCTTCCGCAGCATCGGCGTCGCCCCGCCCTGCGACGAGCCCGAGCCCGACATCGCCCTCCAGAGCCTGTAAAATGACCTTTGGCAGGCGACGACGCCAGTCTCACTCGTCGCCTCTTGAAGGGGCGCAGCTTTAGGGAAGCTCCGATTAAGTTGGGTTGTGAAGGGGACGGCCTTCAGGGTCTGCGTGAGTACTCGATTTGAAAGTTTACGGTGGGAGAAGACTGCTGCGATCGGCGCTAATTAAGCCGCGCAGCGGCGGCATGATGTTAGCCCGGCGCGTAAGAGGCTGTTACGAAACTCAGCTCATCGTTTCCGCGGTGGAACAAAACGACGAAATCCAAGTGCCGTAGGCACGGAACAGCCTAGCCCAGCACGGAGCCGAAGGCGGAGTGCTGGGTGAAGTGGAAAATTTCATCCGAGTCCCGTAGGGACGGCACAGTTTCGTAACAGCCGCGTAAGCGCCGGGTGGAGTGGGAAATTGAGCCGAGCCGCGCAGCGGCGACACGGTTCTCACGCACACACGTCAGGCCGTCCGTAAAATGCTCAATATAAGAATGGGCTTTAGCCCCTGAGGGACCTCAACCGACTTAATCGGAGCTTCCTTAGCTGCGCCGTTGGAAGCCTTTTATTTTTTTGATTCCGAGCTGGTATTGGCCCGCGAGGAATCGGCGGTTTCGACTTCCTCGCAGCCTGCCGGGAGCAACCATCGCATGGACATGACGTGGGTGACCGACCGCATCGCGGTAGGCGGCGGTATCTGGAACGATGACAAAATGATCGAGGTGGTCCGCGCCGGCATCACCCACATCATCGACATGCAGCGCGAGTTCGACGACACTCGCCTGGCCGCCCCCTACGGCGTCCAGGTGCTCTGGAACCCGGCCGACGACGACTTTCAGCCCAAGCCGCCGGCGCTCTTTCGGCGCGGCGTGGATTTCGCTCTTGCCGCCCTCTACGATGCCGAGTCCCGCGTCTTCATTCACTGCGCCGCCGGCGTGCATCGCGCGCCCATGATGGCGCTGGCGCTGCTTCGCGCCCTGGGCTTCGGCCTGGCGGACGCCATGGACATCATCCAGGCCCGCCGTCCGGTTGTCGACTTCGCCGATGTCTATGTCGATAGCGTCGAAAACTTCATCCGCACCTACTGCGCCGCCGAACAGCCGCGCCGCTAGAGCTGGCTTCCGACCAGCACCTGCGTCATATTCTTGGGTGTCAGCCCGACCGAGCCCGCCGCGGCGGGCGAGCGGAGGGACCTGCTGTTCGCCACGAGCTGCATAAACGCGGTTGCGCTTTGTTCCTGTCATCCTGAGCGGAGCATTCGCGCCGTTTGCGAATGCGCAGTCGAAAGGACCTGCTGTTCGTCCGGAGCTGCTCAAACGCGGGTGGCCCCCTTTTTTCAGTTTTTCGCAATCGCCGTGATTTTGACAACTAAACGTGTCATCCTGAGCGAAGCATTCGCGCCGTTTGCGAATGCCCAGTCGAAGGACCCCTATATGGGAAGAACTCCGCGCCCTGACTTAGCTTTGTTGACATCCTTGCATCCAGATTGTATCCGCACTTCTTGGCGAGTAAGTTTGGAATAGCAAGAGTCGAGTCCCGCTGACCGGGGTCCCCATTGCGCGCCGGGTTTGCGCGTAATGGGGTGGTTGCGGGACGGCGACAAGATAGCCCAGCGCTTCAGCGCTGGGTAGGCATATTAATAAAATTGAGCCCCTTCGGGGCGGCACACATGGATGTCAACAGAGCCAGCCGGCCTTTAGTGTCTGCGTGAGTACTCGATTTGAGAGTTTACGGTGGGAGAAGACTGCTGAGATCGGCGCTAATTAAGCCGCGCAGCGGCGGCATGAAGTTAGCCCGGCGCGTAAGCGCCGGGTGGAGTGGAAAAATTGAGCCGAGCCGCGGAGCGGCGACACGGTTCTCACGCAGACACTTTAGGCCGTCCGTTATGCCGCAAACTCAACTGCGGCTTTAGCCGCTGAGGGACTTCGCCAGAATTCAGGCTTTTCCTAGGGCCAGCACAAAAATGTCGCAACTCTTAATATCCCACAATGTGGGGCAACACTCCAAATTATTTCGCCGGCCCGCGCCGGCAACAGAGAGGCATTCGCCATGCCCAACACTCACCGCCTTGCAGGGCGGTTTTTTTCTGTCCTGATCTCCGTCGCCTTCGCCATGCTCTTACCGCGTATCGCGCTTGCCCAGGGTCTTACTCTGTGTCAGGTCACCGACACCGTGTATCGCGCTGACGGCTCCCCCGCGCAGGGCGATGTCGTCATCCTCTGGTCGGCCTTCACCACCGCCGCCGGACAGCCGGTCGCCGCGGGCAATCTCACGGTCACGCTGGGCTCTGGCGGACAGTTCAGCGCCGCTCTCGCGCCCAACAGCGGCGCCACGCCTGCGGGCACCTATTATCGCGTCACCTACAAGCTCGATGACGGCTCCACCAGCTCCGAGTATTGGACCGTTCCTGCCCTGCAAAACACCACCATTGGCGCCATTCGCAGCACCCTGGTCCCGGCCAACGTGGCGGCGCAGTTTCTCACCCGCGAGTGGGCCGACGCCCACTACATGGACCTCACCGACGCCCAAACTGTCGCCGGCGTGAAGATCTTCTCCAGTTCGCCCTCGGTTCCCACTCCGCAGAATCCCAGCGACGCCGCCAACAAGGCCTACGTCGATGCCAGTGGCGGCGGCGGTGGAGGGAATTTTGCTTCGCCTCCGCCTATTGGCAACGTCACCCCCAACACCGGCAACTTCACCACTCTGACGGTCGAGAACAACAACGGCATTCCCAATCCCGCCAACTATCCGCAAAGCGATCCCTGCGCCCAGATCAACGCCGCCATCGGCGCGCTTCCCGCCGCCGGCGGTACGGTTGACGCGCGCGGCTTCACTCCCGGACAGACCTGCAATGCTGTCCTTCAGATCGACAAGCCTGTCACCCTGTTGTTCGGCGCCGGCAACTGGACCTTCAACGGCAGTCCCGGCATCAATGTCAGCGCGCCTAACGTCGTCATCGTTTGTCCCGCCGCCACCCCGCTCGAAACTTCGTCCACCACGCTGACCTCCGGCGCGGCAGCCCCGCTGATCGCCAATTTCGCCGATGCCGAAGTCAACAGCGGCAACTACCACACCGCCGACGGCACCCAGATTTGGGACTGCGCCCTCGACGGCAACAACACCGGCACCTTCGGCATCTTCGCTCCCGCGGTCTATTCCATAAAGATCCGCGGTGTGCACGCTCGCGCCTTCACCGGCGCCAACATTCTCGCCATTGGCGGCCAGGGCGACTTGTACAACATCGTCTCCGACTCCAGCGGCGGCGATGGCGTGGTTTGGGGCGCCGACGGCCACATCTCAGGCATGTCCCGCTCCACTGGCAATGCCGCCGACGGCTGGCATATCGTTTCGGGCGGCAATATTTTCGATGGTCCCACAGCGTGGGAAAACAAGCTCTACGGGATGCACTTCGACGGCAACCAGGGCGGCGATTGGGTCGCCAGTCATACCTACCTCGAGCCCAAGCTGGTCCTGCCCACCTCCGCTAATCCCGGAGCTTACGCCTACTACTCCCAGCAGGTCGGCGCCAGCGCAGCCACTCGCCCGTCTCAGTTCTGCCAGACGGTCGGCTGTGTCACGCGCGATGGCGGCGTCCTGTGGATCAACGTCGGCAACGCCAATCTCTACGGCCTTGGACTCCACGAGTTCTACATCAGCTTCGAGAACATCAACTCGCCCAACATTTCCGAGTCGAACTACGGTAATAACGCTGGCGATTGGGACAACATTTTCGTCGAAGGCACAGCCACGCAGTCGGCCACGCAGATTTCGCTATTGGGCGCAAAGCCGCATGAATCGGCCGTCCCCAGCTATCCCACCCATGGCGTTCACCTGAAGTACGTGACCAACAGTTCCGTCAAGGACGTGGAGTGGTCGGGCGGAGCTTTGAGTTCTCCACCGCAGCCCGACCTCGGCGGCATGGCCGTGGAAGACTCTTCGCTGCTGGAAATCGACGACCTCAATTGCAATCAGTCCTATGGCCCATGTCTGGCGTTCATCGGCAGTCTTGACGTCGTCGCCTCCAGGATCGTCTCCTTCGATGGCGGCGCAGCGTCAGGTCCAGCCTCCAACATCGTTAATATCGACAGCGCCTCCCGCGTTGTCCTGCTCGACGGCGTGGAAGCCGACGACAATCGCAGTCAGCCCCTACAGCGTGGGATAGCCAACAGCGGCTCCCACATTGTGGTAAAGAACGAGAAGTATGGCACTGTCGCATCCGGCGATACCGGCGTCCCCACCTACGAGTCGCTGGGGGCGACTGACAGCTTGTCCTATGGCGTCCCCGCCTCAGCCGGATTTCAGTGGAATGTTGGCGGCGTCGCCATGGCTGCTCTCAACAATCTCGGACTGAATGCCCCTGTCGCCACCGCCCAGGACCTCAGCACCACCAACTTTCCCGTCATGGACCTGCGCAACTACGGCCTCAAGGGCGATGGCCTGCTTCTGACCGCGTGCAACATCACTGCCGGGCAAAGGACCGTCACCTGCACCGGCTCGGCCTTCACCGCCAACGACGTCAGCAAGGGGGCGTTCTTCCAGGGCGCAGGCGCTGCGGGCGCGTATCTCAACACCACCATCGCCAGCTATCAGTCGCCTACGCAAGTCACCCTGGCCGCGTCCGCGTCCACTACCGTCTCCAGCGGATCGCTCTGGTATGGCACCGACAACACCGCCGCCTGGTGCGCCGCCATGAATTGCACCAGCACCGCAACCCCTAACCAGATCTTCTCGCCCCAGCCGGGCCGCACCGTACTCCTACCGCGTGGGACATACTTCCTCACCGGCACCGCCTACACCCGCAACAACGACAACCTCATCGGCGCCGGTCAGGCCGCAACTCAGGTGCTGCTTTTCAATCCCGCCAACAATATGAATGTGCTGTGCATGGGCTCCAACGCCAGCGCCGGCAGCAACACCTGCACCCTCGATTCCGGCACGCAAAATCTCGATGTCGAGGGCATTCTTTGGGGTACACCGGAAAATGGCAGCCAGGTTTGCATCAACCCGCTCACCTATTCCGGTTTCGAGATCAAGAACAACTGGTTCGAGTGCGGCATCGCGATCTACATTCAAGGCAACATTGGAATTGTCACCGGTAATACCTTCGACGCCAGTACCTTCAACGGTGTCATCGTCAGAGGCGACGGCGAGGACTACGGCAACAATCCCTCCCACTCCATTCTGATCGCCGACAATCAGTTTTACGCCAATAAATACGCGGCCATTCAGGTCGATGGCGCCAGCGGCGTGCAGGTCCACCACAACAACATTCTCTACTCCAAACAATACAGCGTCTTCGTCGCCAGCTACGAGAACTTCACCACCTATCGCCTTAACATCAGCGGCAACAACTTCGCCACTTCGACCTCATCGAATTACTGGAACCCCACGCAGAACCACATCTATGTCACCACCCCGCTGGTGCGCTCCATCATCTCCGGCAACACCTTCGGCCTCACCCGCGACGCTGACATCCTGCTGAATAACTCTGGCATTGTGGGACTCGATATCAGCTCCAACAAATTTTATGGTGGTCAGTTCACCTGTGGTGGCGCGTGTACCGCGTCCTTGCAGGTGTTCAATGCTGGCGCCGGTCTCGCCGTTCGCGGCAATCAGTGGGATTCGCCCGGCAACTACGCTGCCGACTTCGTAACTCCCGCCTATCTCAGCGGTAATTACTGCACCAATCCCTTCGCCGTGGCTGGCTTGCCCGCCAACAATTATGACAAGGCCTGCTTTCGCTTCGCCGCGCCCACCGCGGCCAATCTGGTTGCTAAGGACAACATCACCGACTCCACCAGCGTGGCCGCGGTTGCCATTCGCGCCGGCGCGGAGCCCGCCGCCAGCAGCGGCAATCGCTCCAGTTGGGCTACCGGCGATGTCTACGTGTACTCCAATGTGGGACCCGTCGCCTCCAACAATGAACGCGTCTACAACGGCACCGGCAATTATTCCATCTTTACCACAATGTCAGACCCCTCCACCGGCAACGCCACCTTCGCCGGCGATCTCTCTGCCCGCGACATTCCCGGCCACGAATACTTCGTTAGCAAGTATTCCAGCATTCAGGCGGCCATCACCGCCGCTTATAACAATGGCAGCGTGCTGGGCGACGTGATCGACGATCGCACCGCGCCCTATACCGGCCCTGGCTTCATCTTGTACGATTCGGTCACCCTCAAGCTCGCGCCCACCACCTACACCATCAACGCCACGGTGACTTACAACAACGGCGACAACAACGTCACCGCGGGGATTATCTCGCTGCCCGGATCGCGCCTCATCGGCGGCAGCACTTCAACCAACCACGGTACGATTCTTCAGCCCGCCAACGCGCTCAATGCCGATCTCATCGCCACTTCCACCGTCGGCACCGGCACATCCACGCCGCAATGGTGGCATTGGGGCGAAATCGGCAACCTGCGCATCGTCGGCAATGGCGCCAATCAGACCGCCGGCGATTGCCTCAAGATCGAGAACATGGGCGAAGTCGCCAACGTTCACGACATCGAGTTTTCCGCCTGTTACAACAACAATCTCGAAGACATCGGCTACGCAGCGACCCAGTCGACCATCGCCAACATCACCGCCAACCGCGCGGTCAGCGGCGCAGGCGTGGCGTTCACCAACTTGTCCGGTGTCGCCGTTCTCAACGGCATCAGCGGCGACTGCAATCAGGTCGCGCTCATCAATGCCAACTTCAATGCGGCCGGCACGCTCACTATTCACGGTCTCAAGGC
>JBEKQY010000388.1:0-2723 GCA_049519235.1 Candidatus Korobacteraceae bacterium
AAATCCAAGTGCCGTAGGCACGGAACAGTCTAGCCCAGCACGGAGCCGAAGGCGGAGTGCTGGGTCAAGTGGGAAAAGAATGCGAGTCCCGTAGGGACGGCATACGTTTCGTAACAGCCTCTGAATCGCCGCTCTACCCGACCTTGGGTGTCAATCCGCGTCCGATTCTGTCCGCCTGGAGCCGCCTCTTCAGGATGCAAGCTGTTGCGGCAGGCTGATCGGGCGCTTGGGACCGCGCTTGCGAATCAGCAGCACGCGAATGCGCTCCAGCATTTCCATGGGAGCGAGTTCGCCTTTCGGCAGCCAGCCATCCGCCAGATGCTCCTCGGCGCAGCAACTCACGCATCCGGAAAACAGCAGCGCCGGCGTATCGGGCGAGATGGCCTTCAGTTGGTCAATGAGTTTTGCGCCGCTGAGCTTGGGCATCATCAGGTCGGAGAGCACCAGATCGATACCGCCGGCCTTCATGGTTGCGATGGCGCATTCGGGATCGGAACAAGTGAGTACGCGATAGCCGCGTGTCTGAAGCAGGACTTTGCGAACGGAGAGAGCGTGTTCGTCATCGTCGACGCAGAGAATCGTACGTTTCGGTTTCATTTACCCCACCGAATCTTCTCAGGAGCGCTGCGCAGCCATGTCCGGGCAAACCTGGAAAGCCGGACGCCTGCAACAGTTCCCGAGTGGTTTTCTCAATTACGCCAGAGCAATAGCGTGATCCGGATAGTACGACCGGCGCAGTCGTTGCACAAGTATTGACGAGGTTAATTACGAGAAAAAGTTTTGGCGCGCAGGAAGAAACGAAATCGCACCGCGCATGGTGATCTTCTTTTTCGCGGTTCGCGGCAAAGCCTTGCTGGATGCGGCTTCTCACCGTGCACAAGATATCCTCAGAAAAGTCACATCGTAACTTCTCCGTCAATCACGTGCACTACGTTCCCTCCGACCCGTACATTCGTGATCGCGTCCCCCGTCCTGGCCGCGCGAATGTAGAGAAAACTCGGGCGCCGCGTCTCCATTCCCTGCTCGATCAATCCTTGCGCGTCGGCCGCCAGCACGCCGTGCTTCACCGCCCAGGCGGCGCAACATCCCGCCGCCGAGCCAGTGGCGGGATCTTCGCCGTTGTAGAAGATCATGCGCGCGTGCAATGTGGCCTTGGGATTGACGGTCTCACGGCAAACAAAGTAGAAGAACGCCGGATTGCCAACCGTTCCCAGATATGGCGCGATCTGGTTCCAACTGATGCTGAGCTTTTGCAGTGCGGCCAGCGAACGGAATGGGACCACGGTGAACGGCACGCCTGTCGAGACGGTTTGGATGGGCAGGCGCTCGTCCAAGTCAGCGACCGGGACGCCGAGGACGCCGGCAATAACGTCATGCGGGCGCATGTCGCCGAATTGCGGCTCGGCCTGGCGCATTTCGCCGAAGAGCAGGCCATCGCGCTGCTCGAAGCGCACTGGAATCTTGCCCAGCTTCAGATCGAGCACCACCTCGTCGGCGCTCGACTGGTGATGCAAGTACCAGGCGGTGCCCAGCGTGGGATGTCCAGCAAAGGGCAGCTCCTCATTGACGGTGAAGATGCGCACCTTGTGCCCCTCGGCGCGTTCTGTAGCTTGGTCACGCGGCAGTATGAAGGTGGTCTCGCAGAGATTGGTTTCGCGCGCCAGCTTCTGCATCTCGTCATCGCTAAGGCCACGAGCGTCGGTGAAAACAGCAAGCTGGTTGCCTTCCAGCGGGCGCGAGGTGAAAACGTCAAGCTGCACGAAGGAAAATTTGCGCTTTGTCATGACCATGGCTCCGAAAACTAATGTAGCAAAGTCCGATCTCATTCAGATGCGCTGATACAATCGCGGTTGCGCGCCGTATCGAGCGGCAATCGCACCGCTGGACGATTGCAGCCCTCGGTTCGACGTGAGTGGGTTGCGGAAGCGAAGGGGGTCCGGTGACTCTCCCGGTCTTCAAAACCGGCGATTGGTCCGCCTCGCGGATCAATGGTGCGTTCGACTCGCACACGCTTCCGCCAATCTAAAAGACTTAGACCGGCCTGCGCTCCGCTTGCGCTCCGTTGAGGACCAATCCGGCTAGCTTCGATGCGGCCTCTGCTAATTCCGGCTGGAAAGTGTCCCCATAGGTGTTCATTGTCGTGCGAATATCCGAATGGCGCATTAGCTTCTGTTGGACCGCTACTGGCGTTCCCACGGCCTGGAGCCAAGACCGGAAGCTGTGCCGTAGGGAGTGCGTCCCGAGATGACCCACGCCCGCCGATTGGAAAGCCCGCAACACAGAATCGGAAGACCACGGTAGCCGCCCGATTTTGGCCGGTGATGCGAACATCCAATCTGAATCTGCGCTAAACGGGCTGTCCGTTCTCCACTACTTCAGAGCCTCCAGGACGGCGGGGTCAATTGGCATAGCTTTTTCGGACCCTACCGTCTTGCAATCTGCCACACGATTACGGACCACGCCCCGCTGAATCTGGAGCCGTGCCTGAAGCCAATCTACATCGCTCCAGCGCAAGCCCAAGCATTCCGATATTCGCAGTCCAAAGCAGCCGCCAATTAGCGCAATGGTTCGGAACGGCTGCCTCAGATTCGAGAGAAGGACCCGGTACTCTTCCACAGTCAGCACTCGGGGCTTTCGTGTCCGCTTGCTTGCACCGGGAATGCGTACCAGCTCCATCGGATTCCGCTGTGCGGGAAGATCACCACGCCACATTGCACAGTCCC
>JBEKQY010000389.1:0-3802 GCA_049519235.1 Candidatus Korobacteraceae bacterium
GCAGTAAATACGCTTGCTCGGGGTTGTACACCAGAAATCGTGACATACCCCTTTGTGCATCATTTATCCTTCCAGCGCAAGTGAGTTCTCACGCACTCACTGAAGCCGTGCCCTGATACAAATCTCCGGTCACTCACCCACTAGCCACTACCCACTAGCCACTGGCCACTGCCTCACAACGTTTCCACCTTTGCGCTTTGGCGCAGCTTCTTGTCGAAGGCGGCGCGAACTTCGTTCGTCTTCTGCTTCTCCAGCTCTTTGCGCAATGGGACCTTGACATCCTCAAACGGCGTCTTGCCGGCGGGAACGTGCTTGTTTAGGCGGAAGATGACGTAGAACGGTCCCACCTGAATCAGGTCGCTCATCTGGCCGTCTTTCATCTTCAGCGCCGGCTGCAACATCTCCGGCGGCATCTTGTCGCGCGCAACCCATTTGTGGTCGCCCATCATGACGCGGTAGTCGTCCTCGGAGATCTTCTCCGCCAGCAGACCGAACTCTTCGGCATTCTTCGTGGCCTTGGCTTGCTTATAGGCATCGTCAGCGCGTTTCCTGGCTTCACTCAGTTGTGCCGGGGTCGCCTTGGCGGGCGACATGATGGTAATGGTCTGGATGGCGAACGACTCGGGATATTGAAAGCGCGCCGGATTTTTGTCGTAGTACGCCCGTAGCTCAGCCGCCGAAACGGTAGACTTCTCGTCCACTTCGGTCTTCAAAAGCTGCTCGATCAGCAGCGAGCGCTTGATCTTTTCGCGCAGCGCCGGCTCGTTGCCCTGGAACTCCGTCTGGAGATATTGGCGGTACTGGCTGGGGGTATCGAACTGCTTGCGGAGGTCGGCCTCGGCCTTAGTGAGCCGATCGGGCGAAATCGTCAGCTTTCGCTTCTGCGCGTCCTGATAGACCAGTTCCTCGAAGATGATCATCTCCAGGGCGCCCTGGCGAATGCCCGGCTCGAATGAGGCGGGGATTTTACCATCGTGTTGCTTGGCGTAGGGGAAAATCAGATACTCTTCGCGCACCAGATCTTTGTCGGTAAGCACCACGCCGTTGACTCGCGCCACCGCTTTGCCGGTCGGCTGGCTGAGTTGCACTGAAGGAACGCTAAAGGCGGAGGGCTGCGGGTGCGAAGCTACCTGGGCGGATGCTGTGGGGAGAATGGCTAAAACAACTGCGCAGATTGAAAACTTGAACTTCATTTTTCCTCACCCCAAAATTCCTCACCCGAAAAACCGGGGAGAGATTTCGCTCTCCCCGGAAGCAGTACAAGTTAGAAAACGGTGGGGATGGTCGCTCCGCCGTTCAGTTCGTTCGACTCGCCACCATGGCACTGACGGCAGAATTGTGCCGTCTGATTGGTTAAGGTGTTCCCGTCAGCCGGGTTATACGGCGCCCGAATGAAGAACATCGTCATGTAGTTGCCGCCGGGCAAGCCGCTGCAACCCGTCGGGCCAGTCGAGCCGAGGGTGCAGTTGCCACCGTCATTGACCACCGCTACCACGTTCATTAAGTGCTGGTTGTGGCAGGTGGTGCACTGTACGGTTGGCTTGTTGCTGTAGATCGCGGGGCTGACGAAGAAGCCGTAGTTCTGAATGAACTGCAACATATTCGGGCCGGGGATGATCTGGCCGTTGCTGCCAATGGTGCAGTCCCAGTTGTGGCTGCCGCCGCAACCGATGGTAGCGTTGTCGCCCACCGGGTGATCGTTCAGGTAGTCGCCGATTTGGCCGGCGCCGTTGTTTCCGAGCAGGGTCGGAATGGGGTTGGTGCCGTAGGTGCTGGGCAACGACTCGTAGACTTTGTTCTTCATCATGGCGCCAGTGGCATAGTTGCCGTCGTGGCAGCTAAGGCAGGTCATGGTATCTGCCGACACTGGGTCGGCTGTTGTCCAGGACGAGGGAATGGTCAGGATGTAGTTGCCGCCACCGGTTAGGAAGGTCTTGCCAAACAGGGCACCAACGTTCTGGCCCCACAGAGCGATGTTGCCGGTGTTGGGATCGGAGGTGTAGATGCCTTCGCCGAACGCGCCGCTATGCGGAGCGTGACAGGCGGGACAGCCACGACCATAGTTAAGGTGAGCGCCCAACACGTCAGATGTTGGGTTGCCGATCTGCGCCATCGCGAACATCCCGAAGGCCAGAACGGTGAGGGTTACTAACATTACTTTTTTCATGAGATCGATCTCCTGGTATGAATCTGCAGTTTTCATAAGGCCCTACTGCTGGGAGGCCGGGCCCCCTCGGCCTCCACGGTGGATAAGTGCAAGCCTCAGACCGAAGTTGAACAGCATTCAATTATCGCGTAAGAGATTGAATCCATTCATCTTGGATATTCTCTGGGGAAGCGGCAGGGAGGCTTGGGATGGGACGAAAAGAGCCAAGTTACGCACGGGGTTCGTGAAATTCCCCACCCGAGGGAGTCGGTTCCAAAATGGGAATCACGCTAGCTGGCATTTTAGTAACTCAATGGGAAGGCATTTTGGCGGGAAACGTATGTAAGTTCCTCACGGCGGAGCTTTTCGGCCCGGTTTTGAGCGTTCGCACGTGACCTCGCAGGCGTGCGCCTGGTTATTTTGTCGCGTCAGCCTTGGCTTGGGCCTGGGTTGGCGCGACTGCCGGCGGCGGTTGAACGGCTGCCGCCGCGCCGGCCTTTTGCGCTTCCTGCTCTTTCTTTAGCTGGTCGGCCTCGGCATCGGTGATGTAGCGGAACATCTGCACCCGGCCAGGATACTGTTCGGAGGTGAAGATGCGGTTGTTCTTGTCGATGAAGACGCCGTCGAGCGAGGAGAATTGTCCGAGCTGCTCACCGTGCCCGCCGACGACCCCGAGCAATTGCCCTTCACGATTAAAGGCCTGCAACAGATCGAGCATGGGATCGGCGACCCAGATGTGTCCGTCGCTATCGACTGCGATGCCTTTGGGATGGGCGAAGCAGCCGGGACCATCGCAATGCCTGCCGAACTGGCTGACGAAATTCCCATCGGCATCGAAGATCTCCACCCGGTAATTCATGGTGTCGGTGACATAGACGTTGCCGTCCTTGTCGAGGGCAACGTAGGAGGGAGCGGCGAAGTTGCCGGGGGTATTGAGTTCGTGATGCTTGCCGCCGGTGCCGATCCGCCGCTTCTCCTTCAGGGTGTCGGCATCGTAAACCACAACCTGGTCGGCCTGGGTGTCGACTACATAAAGCTGGCGGTTTTCGCTGTCAATCGCAATGCCGACGGGATCGATCAGGCCCTCCTTGATCAGTCCGACGACCGCGTTCTTCTTGTCGAAGACCAGCACGCGGCGCAGCTTGCCATCGGTGACGAACAGATGATCGTCGTCGTCCAGCGCGACCGAATTGATCAGCCCGAAGCTGGCGTCGCGGCCGTTGGCAATGAGGGTGGTGTCTTTGGTTTCGGTGTTGAAGACAAAGACGGCGCCGACCCTCTGGTCCGCCACATAGAGATCGCCCTTGGAGTCGACCCCCATTCCGTACGGCGCGAGCAACTGGAACGGCACCGGCTTGAAATGGTATTTGTTGTTCGGGTCCTGGATGCCGGCGAGCCGGTCCATCCAGGTCGCCTTCTTCTTGGGTTGCTCAGCGGCGGGCGTGTAGTCGAGCTTCATGCCGGCAAAGTAGCCGGTGTAGCGCACCCGCGGGATGTTTGGCGGATCAGGCCACACCAGCTTGCTGATATCAATCTGGGGCTTCGCAGCGGCGGGCTGGGCGGCCTGTGCCTGCGCCTTCTTCTTGCTCCCGGCAAACGCTCCCACGGGGAACAGCAGAGTCAGAAGCAACGCCAATACGCCGAGCAGAAAGACGG
>JBEKQY010000390.1:0-4034 GCA_049519235.1 Candidatus Korobacteraceae bacterium
TGGAACACCATGCCGATGCGACGCCGCACGTCGACGGGATCGGACCCGCTGCCATACACGTCCATCTCGCCGACTTTGACCGAGCCTTCAGCGCGGGCCTCGGGAATGGTCTCGTGCATGCGATTCAGGCAGCGCACGAACGTACTCTTGCCGCAGCCCGAGGGACCAATCACGGCGGTCACGTGGTTGGCAGGAATTGTCATGTCGATGGACTGCAACGCCAGGTTCTTGCCATACCAGGCGTTCAGTCCGCGTACCTCGATTCCCACACCCATTCGAGCTCTTAAGCTCCCTTCATCATTCCGCGACTGGTCACAATGCGGACCGCCGCAACCGCGGCGACGATCAGGAGGATCAGGATCAGCGCTCCCGCCCAAGCTTGCTTGTGCCAATCGTCATAGGGCGAGATGGCATAGGTGAAAACCTGCAACGACAGTGCCGCGGTCGGCTGGTTCAACTTCAAGTTCCAAAACTGATTGCCGAAAGCGGTGAACAAAAGCGGAGCGGTTTCTCCCGCCACACGAGCAAAGGCCAGCATACAGCCGGTAATCACGCCAGCCGAGGCGGTACGCAGTGTGATGGAGAGTGTGGTTCGCCACCTCGGGATGCCCAGTCCGTAGGCTGCTTCGCGGATCACATTGGGCACCATCAGCAGCATCTCCTCGGTGGCGCGCGCTACCGTGGGAATCATCATGATGCCCAGCGCCACGCCGCCGGAAAATGCCGAGAAATGCTTTTGCCGGAGGACGATCAGCGAATAGACGGTAATGCCAATCACGATCGAGGGCACTCCGTTCAACACGTCGGCGGTGAAGCGAATGACGTCGCCAAAGCGATTGCGTCCGTACTCTGCCAGGTAGATGCCCGAACCGATGCCCCAGGGAACGCCAATCAGGCTGGCCACCGCGAGAATCAGCCCAGTACCCACGATACCATTCGCCATACCCCCGCCGGCTTCGCCTGGAGGCTTTGGAGTTTGCGTGAGAAACGCCCAATTGACGGAGCCGATACCCTTGATTACCAAATAAGCAAAGATCGCAAGCAGTGGAACCAGCACCAAAATGGCCGCCGCCACGGCGAACCCGGTCGCTCCCCAGTTCGTGAGGCGGCGCCAGAGACTGACCGCTTGCGAAGTGGACGGTGGCACGGAGTTAGGCAATCGTCCTCGCAGTTCCGCCGGTAATGCTCCATACCAGCAAACGCGCCAGCGCATTGACGATGAGAGTGACCAGGAACAGCGCCAATCCGATCTCCACCAGAGCGCTGAGATATAGGTCCCCGGTGGCTTCGGTGAACTCGTTAGCAATGACGCTGGCCATAGTGTAGCCCGGAGCAAACAGCGATTTCGCGATCTGCGGTGTGTTGCCAATAACCATGGTCACGGCCATGGTTTCGCCAAGCGCACGCCCCAGTCCCAGAATGACGCCGCCTACAATGCCAATGCGGGCATTGCGCAGAACACCCATGCGAATCATCTCCCAGCGGGTTGCGCCGAGAGCGAGCACCGCCTCGCGCTGATTCTGCGGCACGGCTGACATCACCTCACGCGTAATGGAAGCGATCACGGGGATGATCATGATCGCCAGAATGATGCCGGCCGCCAGCATTCCGAGACCATACATCGGCCCGGTGAAGAGTCCTGTCCAGCCCAGCGTTCTTGCCAGAAATGGCTCAACGTAATCGCGCAGCAGCGGAGCCAGCACGAAGATGCCCCACAATCCGTAAATCACACTGGGAATGGCTGCCAGCAACTCCACCAGGAACGAAATGATTGCCCGCAGACGCTGGGGACACATCTCGGTGATGTACACCGCCACGCCGACGGAAAGCGGCACTGCCAGCAGCAACGCCAGGAGTGAGGAAACCAGCGTGCCAAAGATGAACGGCATTGCTCCGAAGTTACCGTTCACCGGGTCCCAGTCGTGTCCATAGAAGAACTGGAGGCCGAACTGGTGGAGCGACAGCCTGGACTTGTCGACCAACTCCCAAACCACCAGCACAACGATGGCAAAAACTGAGGCCGCGCTGAGCACGATGATCCAGCGGAATACCTCGTCGGGCATTCGGCTGCTGCGGGGATGAGAGTGCCTGATCTTCTCCAGCGCAGCGCCCGGCTTCCCTCCATGCCGTCCGGCATCAACCTTGGCAAGCGATGGCATCGACGTCACCGGCTTGGGATGCCGCTCAGGGAGCCCGGGCGAATTTATCGGATCGACGCTATCAGACATTTGTTACAGCCGCGTTAAAGGCAGCGACTAGCAGCTAGCAACTAGTCAGACCGGTCCAAATCGTCATTATTGCAGACAGCTAACAACTGCGCAGCCAGCCAGAGTGAGTTTTTCCAATTGCCAGTTGCTAACGGCTAAGGCTTCACCTGCGAGGTAACGGCAGCCTTCTCCATCTCCACCACTTGCTTTGGTAGCGGAGCGTAAGAAAGCGCCTCGGTCATGGTCTGGCCCTTGTCCAGCATCCAGAACAAGAAATCCTTCAAAATCTTGCCCTTACTCGCATCCGCAGGGTTGGTTGGAACCAACAGCCATGTGAAGCTGGCGATTGGATAGGCATTCTTGCCCGGAGGATCGGTGATCGATACCCGGAAGTCAGCCGGCATCTTCACTCCCTCGGCCGCCGCAGTCGTGCTCTCCAGGCTGGCCTTGATGAAGTTGTGGGAGGAATTCTGGACGACGCCAAAAGGAATCTTATTTTGCAAGGCATAGATCAATTCGATGTAGCCGATAGATCCCGGGAGCTGCCGAATCGAGCCGGCAACGCCTTCGTTGCCCTTGCCTCCGATGCCCACCGGCCACTTCACGGAAGTGTTCTTGCCAACTGTGTTCTTCCAGTCGGAACTGACCTTCGAAAGATAATCAGTAAAGATGTACGTTGTGCCGCTGCCGTCCGAACGGTGGACCACGGTAATGTTCAGGTCGGGAAAATTCATGCCCGGATTGATCTTGGTAATTCTTACGTCGTTCCACTTCGTGAGCTTGCCGAGGTAGATATCGGCCAACACGTCAGGCGTAAACTTCACCTCACCGCTCACTCCCTGAATGTTATAGGCTGGCACCACGGCGCCGAGCACGGTCGGTAAATGTATCACTTTAACCTTGGATTGGGCGATCTGCTCATCCGTCATCGGGCCATCACTGGCTCCGAAATCAACCGTTCCGGCCTGCACCTGGCGAATGCCCCCACCGCTGCCGATCGACTGATAGTTGATCTGAATGTTCGAATGTTGGTTGTGGTACTCGTTAAACCACTTGGAGTAGATGGGATAGGGGAAGGTGGCGCCGGCGCCATTCAATGAAGTCTGCGCCAGCGCGCAGCTCGCCAGCACAGCGATGCAGAGAAGCACCCTGAAGGAGTGAATCACGTAATTTCCTCCTGAATTTTGCGAAATAAGTCCAATCGTGGTTCTACGCCCGCTTTGTTACAACTTTCTTACATAGCGGTGAATTTCGCATGAAGACAAGCACTTATGTGGCAAAGGTTAGCCATTGTACCGGTCAAAGCACCAACAATTCTAACGCCAGCTAGGTTAGGCTCTTCTGCCGCCGCTTCAAATCTTCAATGAACATTTGCTCCACAGGCTTGTCATAGGCGCGCAATACATGACGAACACTGTGTCCACTGACCAAATGACAAACCTCCTCGGCGAGGTTCTTAGCGTGGTCGCCGGCGCGCTCCAGCGCTTGCGTCATGAACAACACGTGGAAGCTCTCCTGCCGCGGCGCGCCGTCATGGTTTTCCAGATGCCGTAGAAAGATGAGATTGCGTAAGCGGTCGAGTTCGGCATCGGAGCGTAAGACCGCCAGTGCCCGGTTGAGGTCACGCTGGCTGAAAGCGTCGTGAACGTCGCCCAGCATCTTCTCCAGTCGCGATGCCATCACGGTAAGGTCGCGAATATCCTGCAACTCGATGCGGCTGCCTACGGCCGCTGCGCGGTTGCTGCAATTCAGCAGAAGATCGCCAATGCGCTCCAAGTCGATGATGAACTTCAGGCAGGCCAATAACTCGCGCGCATGCTCGGCGCC
>JBEKQY010000391.1:0-3146 GCA_049519235.1 Candidatus Korobacteraceae bacterium
GGGAGCGACGGCGACACCTATGGGCAGACATGTGTTCACGCTGCATGATGCTGGTTTTATATCGGGGGTAAAATTCAAAGGAACGCCGCTGTTGAGGAGCTGACCAGTGGGGCTCACCGCGAACTCAAAGATGCCGTTCTCGTCTGGCGAGCCTGCGTCGCTGCTCACCCACAGATTTCCCGTGCTATCCCAGGCCATTCCCGACAAGTGAGAAGTACAGTGTGACTGGCCATCGCCATTGACAAATGTCCAGCACTGGTTCGGGATGTAATTTGTGCCTCCACTAAGGTCAGGGTTGTACTCTTCCACGCCGGGAGGATTCCCACTGCCATAGAAGTCCGTCGCGAAAATGTAGCCGCTGTAGCCGACGGCAACATCGTGCTTCCAACGGGAACCGACGAAGGTAAAAGGAACGCCCAGGGGGTTCAAATTTATGAGGTAGAGATTGCCGCTGAAGTCAGCCGCGTAGAGCTCCGTCCCAAGCGCATTGGCACTCAGAGCCGTGAAGTTCGCACTTGCCCTTGAAAATTGCGCCCCCGTGTAGGCTCCCGTCGTCAGGTTGAAGACTGGGAGATCGGGCCCGTTGCTTGAGGTAATCAACTGACCCTGGCCGACACTCCCAGCGACGCAGGCCAACCCCTCTCCCCCACCACCTCCCCCGGGATAGCCAGTAAGGAACTCATTGCCCATGCCGGTGTGGGGATTGCAGGGGCATCCATAGGTGTCGTACTGAAGGACCTGATTGTTGTTCAGGTCACTAACGAGGAGGCAGTTATTGTTTGCGCTGCAACTGGGATCGCAACTGGAACCGCAAGTCGCGCCAATTCTTTGGGCGTGCGCGCTTCCAGCGAAAAGAAACAGAGCCACGGCAATGAGGGACAGGTGGGGAAGAGTCTTCGTGGCTGCTGTGATCATTCTTGTTGTCAACGATGTCAAGTTGGTGCTGAATTGATTGGCCACGTCTGTTCTCCTTTGGCGCACGCGATTTTTCAAGTGTCGAAGGGGCCCGGCCCTGGCTCACGAAGAGAAGCTTGGTGCTCCTGCGCCGTGCGAGCCAAGGACAGCGAGAACGGCGCTAGTCGAAATTGGGTACTGGGGAAAGGCGACCTTACTCTTGCTGATCCGCCGTTGGCAACGGGCGGATGCCTCGCAGGAGTTCCCTGCCTGTGTTGCGTACAGCTAGGATGCCGATCTACCCCACTATCTGGACGGGAGCGCTTTTCGTACTTGATGGCCAAGTACTACTACTGATTAGGAAAGATGGAGGGAGCGTAATCCGCTCTTAACCAAATGTCAACAAAATTCTAATAATGCCGTAACAATTTGTTGGGAAGCACGTTTGGGACGTTCAGATACGACCGGGGATGTTGTCCGGGTTAGGGAGTATCGGCGGTCACGGCGCGTGCGCGCCGACCCGCCTCCATATCGGAGATCGAGGCCTTCCTATGCTGACTCCCGCCCGTTAGAATGTGCCCACGGTCAACCTTACTGACATCGCATTTGACCCACTGACTTCGGCGAGGTTAACCACGCTGGCCAGGCTTTCGCTCGCGACAATATGACTGCGAAGGACACAGGGCGATACGATGTCATCGTCATCGGCGGCGGGCACAACGGCCTGGTCAACGCCGCCTATCTGGCTCGCGCCGGCAAGAAGGTCCTGGTGCTGGAGCGCCGTCACGTGGTCGGCGGCGCGGCGGTCACGGAAGAGATCATTCCCGGCTTCAAGTTTTCCGTGTGCTCGTATGTGGTCTCGCTGCTGCGCCCGGAGATCATTCGCGACCTCGACCTTCCCCGCCACGGCCTGGAAATCCTTCCCCTCGACGGCACCTTCACGCCCATGCCCAACGGCGACTATCTGTGGCGAGTGAACGATCACGGCAAAACCATGCGCGAGCTGCGGCGTCACTCCCGCTTCGACGCCGAGGCGTACGAGGAATTCGGCAAGGCGATGCTGCAAATGTGCCGCTTCGTAAAGCCGATTCTCGCCATGGTCCCGCCTGACCCGACGACGCTGAATCCCAAAGACCTCTTCAAGCTGCTTTTTCTGGGCCGGCGTTTTCAGGACCTCAGCGGCGAGGACCGCTACAACCAGGTGCAGCTCATGACCATGAGCGCCGTCGATTTCCTCGACCAGTGGTTCGAGACCGACGTGCTCAAGGCCACGATGTCGGCCTCGGGCATCATCGGCACTTTCCTCGGCGTGCGCTCGCCGGGCACGGCCTACGTTCTGCTGCATCACTACATGGGCGAGATCGACGGCGCGTTTCGCGCCTGGGGCTTCGCGCGCGGTGGTACGGGAGCAATCTCCAATGCCATTGCCGACGCGGCGCGCGAGTTCGGCGCAGAGATCAAGACGCAAGTCGCAGTCGCGCAGATTCTCATCAAGGATGGCAAATCCGTCGGCGTCGCCACCAGCGCCGGCGATGAATACTTCGCTCCCGTAATCTCCTCCAGCGTCGATCCCCATCTCACATTTCTGAAGATGATCGAGCCTCAGCACCTGAGCGACGAATTCCGCGCCGAGGTGAAGCGCTACAAATTCCGCGGCTCGTCGGGCAAGGTCAATCTCGCTCTGGATACTCTTCCCAATTTCACTTGCCTGCCCGGCGACGGTCATCACTTGCGCGGCGCCATCTCGATTTCTCCCAGCGTCGATTACATGGAGCGCGCCTACGACGATGCGAAGTACGGCAATTACTCGCGCCGGCCCTACATTGACATCGTGATTCCCAGCCTCACCGATCCGTCCATCGCGCCTCCCGGAAAGCATGTGATGTCGTGCTTTGTGCAGTACGCGCCCTACAAGCTGAGAGACGGTAACTGGGACGACAAGTGCGAAGCCTTTGGCGACAACGTGATCGACACCATTGCCGAGCACGCTCCGAACCTGAAGAACATCATCGTCGGACGCCAGGTGATCACCCCGCTCGATCTGGAACGCGAGTGGGGACTGACCGAGGGCAACATTTTTCAGGGCGAGCTCTCGCTCGAACAGTTGTTCTTTCTGCGTCCGGTGCCCGGCTGGGCGCAATACAAAACGCCGATCAAGAATTTGTGGATGTGCGGCTCGGCCACCCATCCCGGCGGCGGCATCATGGGCGCGCCCGGACGCCTGGCGGCGCTGGAGATGCTCAAGCATGCGA
>JBEKQY010000392.1:0-3782 GCA_049519235.1 Candidatus Korobacteraceae bacterium
GCTAATTGCTAATGGCTAATTGCTAATTGCTAATTGCTAATTACTAATTACTAATTACTAATTACTAATTACTAATTACTAATTACTAATTACTAATTACTAATTACTAATTACTAATTACTAATTACTAATTACTTCTTAAACCGATACTTCACCAAATCGTAGAACGCCATCACACCATCGCTCCAACTGATCTTCTTGCCTTCGGCGTAGGTGCGTCCGTGATAGACGATGGGCACCTCGTAGATGCGGACGCCCAGCTTGGCCAGCTTCACCGTCATTTCGGTTTCGACGCTAAAACGGTCGGAGCGCAGATTGATCTGCTGTAGCAGTTCGCTACGAAATACCTTGTAGCAGGCGGTCACATCGTGAATGCTGACCCCAGTCAGCAGGTTGCAGACCAGGGAGAATATGCGGTTCATGACATAGCGCCCGAAGCGCGGTACGCGGTGAGGCCCGTAATGGAAGCGATTGCCGAAGACCGCATCAGCATGGCCGTCGAGGATGGGCGCAATGAGCGCGGGATAGTCGCGAGGATCATACTCCAAGTCCGCATCCTGGATGAGCACGAGCTCGCCGGTGGCCTGCTCCAGTCCGCTGCGCACCCCAGCGCCCTTGCCCCGGTTCTTCTGGTGCAGTACCAGCTTCACGGTGTTGGCGCCGTTACCGCCGAGTAGTTCCTGGAGATCGGTATCACGCAGGAATTCGCGGGTGCCGTCGGTGGAGCAGTCGTCGACGATGATGAGCTCTTTGTGCAGGCTGAGCGGCTGGCGCGCGACCTGCCGCAGCAGCTTCAGCACCGTGGGGCGCTCGTTGTAAACCGGGATGATGACCGACAGGGTATGGAACTGCGGCAGAACCTCGTCCTGCGCGAGCTCGGCACGCTCCTGTTCGTCGCCGCCGGTGGCGGCTGTGCGGGGCCGGGTTTCAGAGACCAAGTACACTCCCAGGATCAGCAGCTCAGGATCGATCGGGTGCCGATAGCGAGGTTCGGGAAAGCAAATATAGTAGACCAAAGGATAGAACGCCAACAGGGTGGCGAATAAAAACACTCCATGAACGCGCCGCTTCACGGCCAGCAGCAATCCCCAGATGCCGAGCACCGACAGCAGCAAGGTATGCGTGTTCTTGATCTGTGCGAGCCATTGTTTTTCGGCGAGCCTCGGTATGCCGTTCCAGAAATAGTAAACGCGACGTAGTGTAATTTGCGCGAATTTTCCGGGGTTCTGTGCGACCCATTGCCGCGCCAGGCGTCCCTCGTCGGCACAATAGGCGATCTCGCCCATGCGTTTGTACTTCGCCAGCATCCGAGCATTCTGGCTGGGATGGTAGGCGAGCACGTACTGGCCTTCGGCCAGCGGATTGTTGCCTATACGAAGCTCGTTGCCGAAATTGTCGCGGATGAAGACGAACTGGCCCATCGCTTCGTAATTGCGCACCAGCCAGGGCATGATGGTCATCCAGAAGACGACGGCGCTTAGCAGGACAGGAACGACGAAGCGCTTGCCGCGGCGATTCAACTGATAGGCGAGCCAGCATCCGGCGAAGGGCAGAAACGAGAGCGCGGCGGGATTGGTGAGCGCGGCAATGCCCCACAGCAGGCCGTAGCCGATCCACGATGACGGCCGATCATCGCCTTCCATCTCCACCGTCAGCATGAAGAGCAAGCTGAGCAGGAATGCCGACAAGCTCGTCTCCCATATCCACCTCACCGACCAATAAATGGTGTCGGGATACAGTGCCCAAACCCAGCCGGACCAGAGGGCGACGGTCCGGCCAAAGACGCGCAGAGCAGTGCGATAGATGGTCCCGCAGGTGAGCGCGGCGAAGAGGCTGTTGAAGCTGAGCAGCGCGAAGGCCGATGCCGGCGAATAGCTGCCGAAAACGCGGAAGGCGATGGAAACGATCCAGGGATAGACGGGCGCGGTCCAGGCGGAGGGCCCGGTGTCGCCGCCGAAGGGCGAACTGAAGCCCATGCCGTTGGCGAGCGAATATGCGATGCGGCCAATCTCCCAGCCGAAGCCGAAATTGTGTTCCGTGGTGCGGATGCGATAGGTGTGCGCCAGGGCGATCCACAGCACGCGGACTGCGAAGGCGATCAGAATCATCCATTGCGGCGAGCGCCAGATGGTTTGCCAGCGGGACGGCGGCGCAACTGTGGCAATGCGGGACTGGGGCGCCGAGCGCGCCGATGAGGTGGGCAAAGGCATTGCGGGCAACGGAAATTGTATCGTAAGGAGGCTTTCAGCTTTCGGCTGTCGGCTGTCAGCCGTCGGAGACCGTCGCTTGATCATCGCCGCTTGCCATGTCGATTGGGCGAAGCGACGCGCAGTTATCATTAACTAGCCCGCATGAGTCTCGGTCCGAGCTGTTAATCTCCGTATCGTTCCGAGACCGCTTCGTCCGCCTTTTGAGGCGTCAGTTGGGTTGGTTTATCCACGGTCGCCTGGCGGAGTTACGAACTGGCTTGGCGGCCAGGGGCCGCTGAGGCGCAAACGCACTCCCTGCGATGCCCCGGCGGTTCGCAGCGCCGCGATAAAGCGCTCGCGATGGTCTCGCGGGACCAGTGCGAACCAGCGATAGGACTTGCGCTCCTGACGGGAGCGCCATTCGCGCACCGAATCCGCGGTCACGCTCTTGAGCTTGCTCTCGACGGCGGCGACGCGAGCGAGAGACTCCTGCCTTCGCTTGAGATATTCGCGGCCGCTCACGGGGGTGGCCAAGTCGGCCTGTTGCTGGTCGTCCCAGGTTCCCACAATCTCGTACTGCACTGCGTTGTCGATGCGCTCCAATGCCTGGCGATAGAACTCCTGCTCCGGCGCGAGATGCTGCTCGAAGGTTTCAGCGCCCTCTAGCAAAGTGGGGAACTGGAAAGGAATAGGTGTAGTTACAGCCAAAACCTCACGTAATACCTGATGGAATTGCTGGGTCGCCTTCTTCAGCGATTCGGTCTCTCCCAAAGCCGCTTCCGGATGGTCGAGATCACTCCAATAGACACGAACACCTAACAGCTCCGTCGAGCAGACTGCGGCCTCGGAAACTCCGGCGGCGATGCTGACGGCGGGGCTGGGCTGAGTGACGCAATAGAGCAGGCTGGGCATTTTCTCCCGAATCGTTCTAGTTTCGTATCAGGGTACGACTTCACAGGCCGCTGAAAAACTCGGTTTCGGAATGCTTTGTGCCAGGGCACGACTTTAATCGTGCCGAAACACGCGCAGGAAGCGTCAGGGCTTTATCCCCTGCAAGAACAGAGTACCTCAGGGGCTGAAGAGACTGTGCCGCAACCGGCAAGAGAGCTTGCGGTGGATTAAACCGCTTGAAAATCGATCAGCCCAGCCGCGAAGTGGCAAGATGATGTTAGGCGCGGGCGTCAGCCCACGCTCGAAGTGGGACAAAACCCGAGCTGCAGAGCGGCAACACAGGGTTGGGACACAGTCTCTAAAGCCCAACTCACTTGGACTGCGTCATCGGCATGTGGGAAGAGGCCGTTGAAGAATCGAAGAACAGATCCCTCGCGGGCTGAAGCCCGCGAGGGATCACAAAAATAAGGGGCATATCGGCACGACTGAAGTGTCTGCGTGAGTACTCGATTTGAAAGTTTACGGTGGGCGAAGACTGCTGAGATCGGCGCTAATTAAGCCGCGCAGCGGCGGCATGATGTTAGCTGTGGTGTCTCAACAGGTTGTTCCCATCTAAGCCGGAGCGGCTGATGGGTGGAGCGTGGTTCAGACTAGCATGCAGACGGTGCCAGTTGTAGTGATGCAGCCAGTGCGGCAGTTGGG
>JBEKQY010000393.1:0-5028 GCA_049519235.1 Candidatus Korobacteraceae bacterium
ACAACTGTACGCGCACCACCTTTGGTCTGTCAGTGACGCTTTTGGAGCATTTACTCGGAAGTCCCGCAGTCGAGTGATGCCGTCCAATAGCGAGTCTTCGCGTTTAGTCTCGCAGCCCCCGCGTTGCCCGTCAAAGGGCTGTGTACCATTTTGTGTACCACGAAACGCGCTTTTGCGGGCTAATGCGCGCCAAGGGCATTTTTGAGCAAAAATGAAACCCGCTGATTTAGCGGGCTTTAGCGGATGATAGCTGGTAGCGCTATCGGGAATCGAACCCGAGTTTGAAGATTGAGAATCTTCCGTCCTAACCCCTAGACGATAGCGCCACCTTGGAAGGACCTGCGCATTATAACAAATCCCCAGTATTGATCAGGGTTCCACGTGCCTATGATGTGTTAATTGAATCACAACGGAATCAGCCCGCTGCGGTATTATCAGGCTCACCGCACATTGTTACGTGCGGCGAACGGTTTGCGCACACCTTTCCGAAGTGCTAGTGTCGTTCGACATCGAGTCAGGTTCATGACACCACAATCTCTTATATTTATATTCCGGTATACTCCGGGAAAAGGTCCGTATCCGGGGTGAACTTCAGCGATGAGGCGAGTGGCTGCGATCTTGGTCGTATTGTGCGCACTGCTGGTGCCGCGAGCAACGCGCGCTCAGCAGACGCAAGCCGCTCCCGCGCCGAATCCGCAAGCCGCGCAAGCCAAACCGACTGCGCCGCAAGGACCCTCTGCAACTCAGAGCAATCCCGATGTTCAGGTATGGGTCAACACCAAGTCAGGGATTTATCACTGCCCCGGCACGCATTGGTATGGGGCCACCAAGTCGGGAGAGTACATGAAACAATCCGAAGCCCAGCAGAAAGGGTTTCGTCCTGCCTACCACCGGCCTTGTAAATAGCACTTTCTATTGCACTTTCTGGCGAATGTTCCACGTGGAACAATTTTTCTGCCATCCATACGCCAACCAGTTGACAACCCTGATTCCCCGTAGCACAATCCTATGTTAGGCGAATAAAAAGCGAAAGTAGCCCGCCCCGTGCTGTTTCGCCCGCCCTGAGGTTTTCTTATGTCGTCGGTCGCCGTCACTCCGCCAAATACGTCTGTCAGCGGCCCGCGTTCCACACTGCGTTCCCGTATCGAGTCGTCACTCGGCGAGCGCTTCTCTTCAATACTCCTGCTCCGCGAACGCGCTGCTCCTTTGACTGTCTCGACTGGGATCGCCGCCCTCGACGCTCTTACCGGAGGTTTGCCGTGCGGGGCCCTCAGCGAGGTTGCCGGGCCGGCTTCTTCCGGACGTACGGGAGTGATGCTGGCTGCGCTCGCTGGAGCTACTCGCCGGCAGGAGGTGTGTGCGCTGGTGGATGCCAGCGATAGCTTCGATCCTGCCTCGGCGGCAGCGGCCGGCATCGATCTGGATCGGCTGTTGTGGGTGCGCTGCCAGTCACAAGTAAACGCGCTGAAGCACAAAGGCGCTGGCATGAAACCGCGGTCTTCCACAAACGCTGGCTTTGCGTTTGGCGGGGTATTGGAGCAGGTGCTGAAGGTGACCGATCTGCTTCTGCAGGGAGGTTTTGGGATGGTCGTGCTCGACCTGGGCGACATTCCTGTGGAAAGTGCGCGACGCGTGCCGCTCACTTCGTGGTTCCGCTTCCGCCGCGCGGTCGAGCCCACCGCAACCGTGCTGCTGATGATTGAACAGGAGCCATGCGCCAAGACCTGTGCTTCGCTGGTGTTGCGATTGCAGCCCGAAGCAATCTTCATCTCCAATTCATCAACCAGTTCCAATCTCCCTGAACTGGAATTGGAATTTTCTTCCTGTACCACAGGACCTGATGGATCGGAGGGACAAGCTCCGGCGAGGCATTCGTCACCTTCATCACGGACAGAATTTTTTCCCGAGGAACATGCTGGAAGCGGTTGCATAACTGGTTTGTATCAGGGCACGGCTTTTAGCCGTGCCGCCAAGCCCGCTGGAATTCAGGGCTTTAGCCCCTGTAGAGAGACGTTGGAACAAAGCCAACCTGGTTATGAAACAGCTTTCAGTAAAACCTGGGAGTCTAGAGAAAATTACCTCCCATCTGTTCCGAAAAACAATGTTGTGGGCCATGCGGCACTATTTCGTGGAATGCGTTTTCATGCCCAGGTCGTGCGCTCCTGGGCGCAGCGCAAACCACCGCAATCGGCCGGCGTCAATTTTGAACTGCGCAGTGCGTCGTGAAAGTGCAGCTTCTTGAAGCGCAGGAGCAAATCCACGGTCGGTGGAAGCGCCGGGCTTTAGAGACTGTGTCGCAACCGGCAAAAGAGTTTGGCGGTGGAACAAACCGCTTGAAACTCGGCCAGCCCAGCCGCGCAGCGGCGAGATGATGTTAGGCGTGGGCGTCAGCCCACGCTCGCAGTGGAACAAAACCTGAGCCGCAGAGCGGCGACACAGGGTTGCGACACCGTCTCTTTAGCCCGGCGGATCGAACGTGGCAAGAAAGATGGCTTTAGCCATGGGACTAGAAGGCTAAAGCGATTTCACAGTGGCTGTATCCGCTTTGAAGGGGCACGCCTTCAGGCGTGCCGAAAAGCCGCGCGCAAGACATCGGCTTTAGCCGCTGAGGGAACGTCCCTCGGGGCCTAAAGGCCGACCTCGTGTAGCCCCGATCGGCGCGGCTGAAGCCGCGCCCTTTCACCGTTCTTTGTGACATTTGTTTTTCATTCTGAGCCGGCTTTAGCCGCCGTCAAACGAGGCGAAACAAAATTAGCCCTGGGGAACATCGCAATACCAACTGAGTCCCGTAGGGACGGCACTTTATGTTTGCCTGCATCCACATCCCCGATTTCCCGGTGGAAGCCATGGTTCGCGCCGAGCCATTGCTCCGCGATCGCGCCGTAGCGGCTCTCGAAGGCAAACCGCCTCTGGTGCGCGTAATTGCACTGAACGAAAAAGCTCGCCTGCTGGGAATGGAAGTTGGCATGACCAAATTGCAGGCTGCTGTTTTCGTTGACCCTTTGCCCTTACAGGCTGCGGGAAAAGTCCGTTTGTTGCCTCGTTCGGGTAGAGCGGGCCTTCAGGCCCGCGTCCAAGTCCTTTATTCTTGTCATCCCGAGCCGACTTTAGTCGGCGAGGGATCTGCTGTTCCGACTTTTTCCGCAGCCTGTTTAGAGAATGAGAAAGAACCAGTCCCACAATGTGGTAATAATGGTGCGGCTACTTCTCCGCATTCAAATCTGGCCGTCTTGCGCCAACGCTCGCCCGCGCAGGAGATCTCGGCCCATGCCGCGCTGCTCGATGTTGCCCACGCTTTTACTCCGCGCGTGGAAGACACCGCTCCGGACACTTTGCTGCTTGATCTCGAAGGCCTCGATCGCCTCTATGGCCCGCCTGCCAGGATGGCCGGCGATTTGGCAGCGCGCATAACCGCGGTCGGAATGGAAGCGAACATCGCGGTTGCCGCTAATCCGGCTGCTGCAATGCATGCAGCGCGGGGATTCAATGGGACCACGATCATCCCCGCCGGAAATGAAGCGCAGCGCTTGGGAGTGTTGCCATTGCAGGTCTTGCTGGATGGGTTCGAAATTTCTGCGCACAACAAGGCAGGCGGACAAGCGCCCGAGCGCGCACGGGAGAAACTCCGTGAGCAGATGCTGGACACGCTGGAACGCTGGGGAGTCCGCGATTTTCGCACCTTGGCGCTTCTGCCGGAGCATGCCTTGGCTTCGCGGCTGGGGGAAGCAGGGACGCAGTTGAGGCGGCTGGCCCGTGGAGAAGGCATGCGTACGCTCATGCTGTGCGCGCCGCTATCGCAGTTTGAGGAAGCGATGGAATTGGAATCTCCGGTTGAAACCATCGAGTCTTTGTCGTTCGTTCTGAATCGGCTGTTGGAGCAATTGTGCGCACGGCTGGAGTCCAGGGCCCTGGCAGCGCACGAGTTGCGTCTGCGCTTGCAGTTGGAGCGGCGTGTCGCCGACGAAGCAACCACCACTCCACAAGAACTCGCTCGCTCCTCGCCTGAGTCCCTGAATGCAACCTCCGGGGCGGAAGCGCGGGCCTTTAGGCCCGCGACAATTTCAGCTACAAGAAAGCGCTTTGGCCCCGGCGAGGAAGTAAGTAAGTACAACGCAGCACTTACACCCGTATTTGAACGTACCCTGCGCCTGCCGGTTTCCATGCGCGATGCCAAAGTGTTTTTGAAGCTATTGCAGTTGGAATTGGCGGCACATCCGCCGGGCGCTCCGGTCAACAAAATATGGATAACGGCCGAGCCGGCGCCGCCACGGTCCGCCCAGCACCGCCTGTTTCTGCCGGTCACTCCGGAAGCGGAGAAGCTGGAGATCACGCTGGCCCGCATCAGCGCGGTGGTTGGCGAACGGCGCGCCGGCATTGCGCGGTTGCTCGATAGCCATCGGCAAGGCAGTTTTCGTATGGACCGTTTCATGGTCACAGCCAATGACATCAAACAGAATTCCACTTCGTCTAAAACCGGCCTGTCTCAGGTTCAGGAGGCACACAGTCCAACCGGCTTGCTGATTGGTTTGTGTCAGGGCACGGCCTTTAGCCGTGCCGCCAGGCCCAGTAGAAGTCAGGGCTTTAGCCCCTGCGGAGAGGCGTTGGAACAAGGCCAGCCTGGTTATAAAACTGCTTCTTGTCCTACAACGTGGGATGCCAATGATTCCCCGCCTTTGGCTATGCGGCTTTTCCGTCCAGCATGCCGGCTTCAGGTCCGTTTGGCGGAGGGAAGGCCTGACCTCCTTGCCACGGAACCAAAGCAAAAAGATCGTGAAGAACTCCAAGGAAAAGTGGCGTGGTCGGCGGGACCGTGGCGATCGTCAGGCGATTGGTGGACGGAAAACGCAAGGCAGGATGATTCGAATGCTGTACAGTCTGGCCCGTGGGACCGCGAGGAATGGGACATAGCGCTTGTCTCTAGCGATAATGGCGCGAACGAGGGAGGCAACAACGTGGCACTCTACCGCATTTATCGCGACTTGGCGACCGGCCAGTGGTTTGCGGATGCCAGCTACGACTGAGACTCAC
>JBEKQY010000394.1:0-3114 GCA_049519235.1 Candidatus Korobacteraceae bacterium
CGGTGATGTAGCAGATGGCGGCGCCGACTGCGATCTCGGAGCCGGTCTGGTGCTCGTACCGCAGGAAACCTTCAGCGGGCGAGTGAATGTCGAGCAGGGCTTTGCTGGTTTCGACCTGCGCCAGAAGCTGCTCCGCCTGGACCTTCTCACCGGACGGGACCAGCCAGGCAGTCAGCTTGACGCTCTCATCATTGACCGTCTCATGCGGGACCAGCACCGGGACGACATCCTGCATCACTGCAGCACCTCTAAGGCGGCAGCGGCGATGGACTCCCTTCCCGGCAGCAGTTCCAGCTCCAGCGGTTTGCAGGAGGGAATGGGATGAGGCGGCGCAAACAAGCGCCGGACTTGCAGCAGAAGAGCGGGATCATGCTCCTCGAGACCTGCCAGCAGTTCCGCGCCGAAGCCGCAGAAACCTTGGCCTTCCTCAACAATCAGCAGGCGCCGAGTTGCCTGCACCGATGCGAAAATCGGCTCCAGGTTCAGGGGATAGAGTTGTAGCGGACAGATGATCTCCGCCACCACGTCGTGCTGCTCGAACAACTGGTCCACAGCTTCTTCCGCTTCCTCCAACATCCCGCCGTAGACAACGATAGTCACCTCCGGAGGCACGCCAGGACGCAGCCGAGTGCACGGGAAAAGCTCCTCGCTGTGCTCCCAGAGAAATCCTTGCGGCGACTCGAGGGAGACCGTCTTGCCGTAAAGGACCTTGTTCTCCAAAACGATCGTCGGGCGATCGATGGTCCGGAGCAGGCGTTCGTAGAAAATCGCTGGATCGTAGCGGTGATGAAGCGCAAAGACCTGCGTTCCGGGCACGCCCAAGAAGTGCTTCTCCAGCGACTGGCTGTGCGTCGCTCCGTAGCCGCGCTTACCGCCGACCGGGGTCCGGATAACCAACGGCACCGACACCTGTCCTTTGTACATGTATTCAAACTTGGCGGCATGATTGATGATCTGGTCGCCGGCGAGCGCGAGAAAGTCGCCGAACATGATCTCGCAAATCGGGCGCTCTCCCGCCAGCGCCATCCCCGAGCCGATTCCCACCAGCGCCGCTTCACTGATCGGAGTGTTACGCACGCGTCCGGGAAACAGTGCGCTTAGGTCTTTTGTCACCTTGAAAGCGCCGCCGTAGGGCGCTTCGATGTCTTCTCCCAGCAGGAACAGGCGATCGTCGGTCGCCATGGCTTGGTGCAGCGCCTCGTAGATGCGTCCTGCCATGCGATCGGAAGCGCCGATCTGAGCGGGCGCCCAGCTCACGCTGTGCCGCGCTGGCGGATCGTACACGATTGCAGCGGCAAACGGCGCCGCTTCTGCGGCTTCCACCGCGGCCGCAACCCGCTCCTGCGCCCGCTGCTTATACCCCCCGGCCTGCTGCGGAAACTTCTGTTCGAACAATACCAGCGGATCGATATCCCAATAGCGCTGGACCTCGGCTGGATCGCGATCGTCGTCGCCCTTGGAGTGCGCCATCAGCCGGTACGTATCAACCCGCAAGAAACATGGACGCGATTGCGTGCGCACGTACTCCACCGCATCGGCAGCCTGCTCGCAGAGACGCTCGGGGTCCCAAGTGTCGGCTGCAAGGCTGTGGATGCCGAACGCCTCCGCGCGCTGGCAGATGTCGCCCGCCAGGGTCTGCCGCTGTGCCGTACTTTGCGCGTAGGAGTTGTTCTCCAGCACGATCAGCAACGGAAGGTCCCATTTGGACGCTATGTTGAACGACTCGTAGACAACGCCTTCGCCCAGCGTTCCATCGCCAATGAAAACCACAACAATATTGCCTGAGTGCGCGATTTTCTTGGCCAGTGCGAGTCCCGCCGACACCGGCATGATGCCGCCCTGGACGCCGTTGCTGAAGACGCCTTGCGAGCAGATGTGCTGGCTTCCGCCACGGCCGCCGCAGACGCCGGTCTCACGGCCCATGATCTCCGCCATCAGGCCGTTGACGTTGCCGGTGCGGGCGAGAAAGTGTCCGTGCCCGCGATGGTTGGTGAAAATCAGGTCGCCGTCTCGCAGAGCGCGGCAGACGGCCACGCCGGTGAACTCCTGACCGATGCAGGTGTGCACGGTCCCAAACAGCTTGCCTTCGGAAAATAGCGCCAGCAGTTTCTGTTCGAAGGCACGAATCAGGAATGCCTGCTCGAACTCCTTCGCGCTCATGAGCGGGTTAGCCCGGGACGCTACGGCTGCAGCGGTCCCGGAGCCGCCGAGCGCCTGGCGATCGCTGTTGGGCACCATGAAGATTGCAGTATAAACCAAACAGAGTTGGCTCCCTAGGTTGGCAGAGTACTCTTACGATTCCGTAATCTTAATTGAATGGCAAAGAACTACTGGCGTCCGTCGGGCTACTTTCGCGCACTGCCGAATGCTACCGGCCCAAGGAATCGCAGTTCCGGGACTTTCGGGATGAGTCCGATCTCCTGCGAGTAGTGCAAAAAAAGCTTGAGGCCGGCATGGTTCTCGCGGTCCAGGTAATAGTGGATATTTTCTCTGAGATAGCTACGAATGTCGTCCTCGCTCAGTCCTAGCTTCGGAGACCATTCGCTGGCGATGACATCAAGGCTGTGCGGTTCGAGGCCGTGGTCGCGCGACTGCTGAAAGACCTTGGCCAAATGTAGCCCTGCCGGTTGCCGGTTGAGCGCGTCGAGCCGGACCGCCCAAAATGCAAAGACGAATGGCTGCCCGGTCGCTTCGTGCCACAGATGCGCCAAGTCGTATAGATGATAACCGGCATCCAGTGGAACCTGCAAAGCAGCATCGCCGATCAGCAGCGCAGCGTCGTGGCTTCTCAGCATTTCATCGAGCTGTGGCGGATGAGGCGTCATTTGACGCCTGCCGTGGAAGAACTTCGCGAAGAGGACTTGCAGTAAAGCAACGGAAGTACGGGAGGAAGTGTCGACGGCGACAGTACGGACATCGCCGATGGGCCTTTTACTGACGAGCAGGATGGAGCGGACGCGGTCTTTGGAGGCAATGGCGATGTTGGGAAGGATGACCAGCCCAGGTATTTGCGCATAGGAGAACGCCGGAATGATGCCAATATCGGCTTGCCTGGCCGCCAGCGCAGCCGCGCAGGCAGAAGGGAGGGTGTAGTCGATTTCGAAGTTCCGGCCA
>JBEKQY010000395.1:0-3281 GCA_049519235.1 Candidatus Korobacteraceae bacterium
AGCTCCAGATCTACGGCTACGACTACGATTGGAAGAACAAGCGGCTGGCGCTGGCACGCGGACGCGCCAACACCGATGTGGTCCTGCTCACCCAACAGCCGACGCAATAGCGGGATGTGCCCGATGTTCTGCAAGGGCTGCGGCGTCGCCGACCATCGACAACTGACAACTGAGCCGAGGTTGAGATGAAATCAAGCGCAGGCGGACCTGTCATCCTGAGCGAGCGCGCTGTTGTTGGCGCGCGAGTCGAAGGATCTGCGGTTCTTCACGGACCAACCGACAATCGGCGAGGTGGCAACCGACAACTGTTCGACCCTCCCCCCCAAATACGCCCTGTAAGCCATTGAAAATAATTAGAAATGCCAAATTTTCCCCGCTCAATTAGTCCAACCATTGGACTTATAGGTAAAACATTCTTTCTAAACGGCTTAGCTCGTCGGTCTGCGGCGGTTTGGCCAGTCTACCAGTCATTCGCCGCCCTCTCTGCCCACCGGAGAAAACGACGGTCGGCGAAAAGCTTCAGTAATCAGCCTTACCCCCGGATTCGTCGTAACCAATGGTAGTGGGTCAGTCCGATTTTCGTATCGCGTATCCAGGAACTATCTGCGCCATCCCCACGAGAGTTCGGCAGCGCGGAAGGCGGAGAAGAATCTGGTTGTCAAGGCTCTAGCGGAGTAGTAGTATCACCTTTCGAAAGTATGTTTTCATCATTATTTAGGAAGCCATTCGCTAAGGACGAGTTCCCGGCAGAATTCAAGATCCAGCGTGTTGGACTCGCCGCTGCAAAGAGTCTCGCGGACCTACAGCCTGCGCACATTGCCGCCTACTTCCGCGATCATCCCGAACAAGCCAAGGACTTGCTCCAGGAGTCATACGACAAACGTTTCACCCCATCTTCATTCATCACAGAAGATGGCGGCAGGTACCTAGTCGGTTGGATTTCGAGACGGGCCGAGTGGATGTGCGTCAAGTCATTTTCCAATCTGGCTGACGCCGCTACCGACTATTTGTTGTTCTCGCTGGGAAAGGGTCGATGGAAACCGCCGGAAACAACCGTATAAACCGATCCGAATAGCAGCGCCAGCAACGCCGCTCTTTACACCGATGCCTGCGAAATCAGACTGACCCAGTACCTAACCAATTCTGCCCTTGCCTTAAGTGTCTGGCCGTTGCATGATGAATCTCTCCCACTCTTTCGCAAGGAGTCGCGAGTAAGTGGAACAACCCGGCGTTGGACTCCGGGCAGCGTACTTGCCTGGTGTTCACCGCACTTGACGAACAAACCATCCACGGCGCGAAACGCTCCCTAGCGTCCGGGGATAATTCCCACGCGAATCGGCGATACTCCGGATGCAAAGCAGGCGAAAACACTACCAGGCTGCGGTAAAGGGCCCGAAAGGCATAATGAGCAGACTTAATGGTTTGCTGTGTCGCAACCTTTTGCCGATTTCGGGTTCTTACATTCGACAGCGTCTTAGTATCAGCCCGCGAGGGATCTGCTGTTCGGACTTTCCCGTAGCTTGCTAGACGTGCAACCAGCGGCCAAACAGGGCAGTTGCGCCGGATTCATGTTCTGATGTCGGGTACAAATGGGCCAGCGGTAAATCTCAGGAAATCAGGTTGGTGGAGGATCTCTATGAGGAGAACGGTTTATTTAGCGGTGGCAGCAGTGCTCGCGGGACTGACGCTCGGGGCGCAGGCTCAGAGTGCAGATAGTCAGCAAACGCTTCAGCAGAAGCTGGACTCGCAGTTTGTATTGACCAAAATGACTGCGGACCGTAACGACATTGTTACGCCGGGCGCAGTCGTCGTGCTGCACAAGGATGGCTTGCTGATGTACACCGTCGCTGCGTCCAACCCGCCGATGAATACCTATAAGGGTGGAAAGATATCTCATAGCCCGTGGGCAACATGTCCTAAAATATTGTCGGCCTATTGTTCGTCTCTTCCCCAACAGCCAGCGAACCGAACCTTCGTCGCCGGAGAACAATTCTGGGTAACGGGCTTCGAGATCGAGCCCGGCGCAGTCATCTTCTCGTTCTATAGCGATCCTTACCAGGACACTCGCTACTATGGGCAACTGAAATTTCCATTCAAAGGACAGATGCCTCCCGCGGATGAAGCATTAAGAACCATTGCGGAAGTGTTGACAGTGCAGCCCAGCGACAATGCGGTGGCGAGTTCACAGTCCCCGCCGTCATCGCCCAGTCAACCAGCTTCCACGCAGGCTGCGGCGCCTGAGACTGCGTTGCCCTCAATCGCTCCGCCACCACCGCCGGCTGACGCGCCACCGCCTCCGCCAAAGACAATTTCGGTAGGGCAGACGAAGGAGCAGGTCGAAGCAATGTTTGGACCGCCGCAAAGAGTGGCCAACGTGCCACCCAAGATAATCTATGTCTATCCGGACATGAAAGTGACATTTGTTAACGGGAAAGTTAGCGCCGTCGACTAGTCGTTGGGAGTTTTGCGCACCATAGGTAGAAGTTTGGGGAACAAGGAAAGGAGACCCTCATGCATTCGTCCTACACGCACAAGATTTATAGCGTCCGATTTATAACGTTGATTTTCACCCTCCTCTTGGCGGTCGCCTTGTCGGCATCAGCCCAGACGGAGAAAAAGACGACCACTGCCCCTGCCAAACCTGCGGCGCCCGCCAAGCCCGCAGCGCCGGCAACGAAGCCCGCTGCACCGGCACACCCCGCGACGGGCGCCCCGCCTCATGGTCCGGCCACAAGCACCACCTCCCACGGCCCGACCACCGGCAACCCAGCAGGAACCCACACCGGTCCGACCACCGGCAACCCTGCGGGGACCCGCACCGGCCCGACCACCGGCAACCCTGCGGGGACCCGCACCGGCCCGACCACCAGCAACCCAGCAGGGATCCGCACCGGCCCGTCCGCCAGCAACCCGGCGGGGACCCGCACCGGCCCGGGCACGCCCGGCGGACACCTGACCAACACTGGCGTCTCCGGCAAGCCTGTGCCTAAGGGAAGCCATGTGACCCAAACGAAGAGTGGCGGCATGGTGGAGAGGCGTCCAAACGGCAAGGTGAGCGATGTCCATGACGCCAAGCGCGGAATGGATGTTCACCATGGACTCAATGGGAGCAAGCGCGTCTCAGTTGAGCGAGCGGACCACTCCCGCATCGTGGCCGAGCGCGGCCGCCCCGGTTACGTGCAACGTGGATACAGTTATCGTGGGCACGAGATGGCGCGCCGAAGCTACTACTACCATGGGCGATACTATGACCGTTATTACCGTGGGTATCCCTACCGTGG
>JBEKQY010000396.1:0-2689 GCA_049519235.1 Candidatus Korobacteraceae bacterium
ACTGCCTTATGGCGTAATCTCCCACACCACGCCGCAGCCTCCGTTGCATGCCCCGGTGCCTCCGGCGATGGCTGTGCCGTACATGTTGCCCTGGCTATCGAAGGTCACGCCGCCGAACGGCGAGTCTCCGGTTGTGCTGTTGAAGTCATGCAGAGTCTGGTATGTCCAGGCGCCCCCGTCGTAGTTAAGGCGGTAGACTGTGCCGTCATCGTAATAACCCCCGCCAAGGTCGGTGCCGTAGAGGTTTCCGGCGGCATCCATGGTCACGCCGGCGAGAGGGTCCACTCCTTCGCCCGCAGAAAAGTCGAACAGATGCAATACCGAGAAGGCCCATCCGCCATTCGAGGGTGACAACTCAAACACCGATCCATCATAGCCACCTAGACCCCCTGACTCGGCGGTGCCATAGAGGTTGCCGGAGGCGTCAAAGATCAAGCCGCCTTCGGGAAACGTTCCTTCCGAAGACTGAAACGAGTGCAGGACCGTTTCCGTCCAGCCCGATCCTGAAGGTGTGAGCTCGAAGACCGTGCCGCCTTGGTATTGCCCGCCACTCGTGGTCGTGCCGTAGAGATTTCCGGCGCTGTCGAAGATGAGGCCACCATAGGGCGTGCCGCCATCGGCGAATCCGCTAAAACTGTAAATGACAGATTCGGTCCAGGCGCCATTGGAGGGCGTCAGCTCGAAGACTGCACCCTGTCCAAATTCGCCGCCTTCCGTGGTGGTGCCGTAGATGTTGCCCTGACGATCGAAGAGGAGATCAGCATAGCCGGGGTAAGCGCCATCGGGACCGCTGAAGCTGTGAATGACGGTTTCCGTCCAGGGAGCGAGCGCCGTGGGAGGAGCAGTTGGCGGCGGCTGTAGTTCGAAAACAACTCCGCAGGAGCAACTCCCGCCACCCTCGTAGGTGGTGCCGTAAAGAACGCCACCGGGACCGCGGATTACCCGCGCTTGCGGGCGAAGGCCATCTTGGCCACCGACCGGCATGGCAGTGAGCACAGAGAACATCCAGTAGGAGTGGATGTACCGCAGCTCGAAGACAGTTCCGAAAAGGCCGAAGGTGGTGCCGTAGAGATTGCCTGCCGGGTCAATGGTGATACCGGCCGACGGAGTTTGCCCGTTTGCTCCACCGCTGAAGTAATGAAGTGCGGTGTAGGTTTGGGAGGGTGCCGGCGTTGCGCCAGCCGTCAGCAGCAGGATGAGAAGACCGGCCGTTCCTGCCAGCCGAGCGATTCCTGAACTCCGAAGTTGCTCCGAGATCGTCATAACAATTCTCCTTTGCGGGCCGACAATTCCGGCTCGAATGCCTTTATTCCCAATATCCCACGCTGTGGGATATCGCTGCTGGCCGCGTAAGTGACAACTGGCCACTGGCCACTGACCACTGACAACTGCCTTACCGCGTGATCTCGAAGACGACTCCTTTTCCTTCTGTCCCGCCTTCACTGGCGGTGCTGTAGAGATTGCCGGCGGCGTCGAATATCACGTTGCCAAACGGATAAACGCCGGCGCTGCCGTTAAAGCCGGTTTGTGTCCACTGGCCGTTCGAGAGGGTCAACTGAAAAACCTCTGGGCTTCCGATTAAGATTGTCCCGTAGAGCCTGCCGGACGTGTCCATGGCCAGCTTGGCGAGTGACCCCATATATGCGTTAAAGCTGTAAAGCACATTGAAATTCCAGCCGCCGTTGGAGGGCGTCAACTCGAAAACTGTACCGCCGCCTTCCGAGCCACCCGTAGATGTGGTGCCGTAGAGGTTTCCAGACTGGTCGAAGATCAAACCTCCATAAGGTTCGCCCCCGTCACGTCCATCGCTAAAGTTGTGGAGAATGGTTTCCGTCCACCCTGAAGCGGAAGGCGTCAACTCATAAACTGTGCCCACGCCACTCGTTCCGCCAGCCTGGGTTGTGCCGTAAATATTTCCAGCAGTGTCGAAGGTCACTCCGGCGTATGGGTTTGCACCGTCATTGGTTCCCTGGAAGCGGTATAGGACGCTCTCCCTCCATCCGCCATTGGAAGGCGATAGCTCAAACACCGTGCCACAGCCATACTCGGTGCAGAAGCCTTCATGGTTGCCGCCGCCCCAAGTGGTTCCATAGATATTTCCCGCCTGGTCGAAAACCAAATCGCCGTATTGGGGAGACTCGCCATCGTTGCCGCCCTGGTAGGAATACAACACGGTTTCCGTCCACGGGCAGAGAGCGGTTTTACAGGCATTCGCGGACGGCTGCAACCTGAAAATGGTGCCGTAGCCCGGGAGGCCTCCATTGGTCGTGGTGCCGTAGAGATTGCCATCCGGGCCGAAGATTACCCTGGCTTGGGGAAGGGCCCCATCGGTGCCAATGAAGGTGTGGAGAGGGTCAAGCGTCCAGCCGGAACCCTGGTGCGACAGCTTGAACACGATGCCGCACCCGTTGTAGCAATCGCCTCCGGCGTAACCTCCCAGCGAGGCTGTGCCGTAGAGGTTTCCGGCTCGATCCATGGTCAGGCCGGCCGTCGGCTGCATGCCGTCCGGCCCCGTAAAGTTATGCAGTACGGTGAAGGTCTGCGCCTGGGCTTGGGTGGCAAGGACGATCAACAAAGTTGCGATGGCCACCGCCGCGAGCGTCATCCACAAATCCATGCTTGCGCTCCGCGCCGGACAATATACACGTGATACCCCGTTACGGGGCGATCTCATAGACGATACCTTTGC
>JBEKQY010000397.1:0-4530 GCA_049519235.1 Candidatus Korobacteraceae bacterium
TTCCGTGACTATTTGCGCCGCCGCCCTGGCTGGTGGTGCCGTAGAAATTCCCGCTGGAATCCATCACCAGATTGCTATGCGGATAGGCGCCGTCGCTGCCGCCGGTGAAGTCATACAGGTCCGTGTAAGTCCAGTCCCCGCCCGAAGGACTCAGCTTGAAGATGGTGCCGCAGCCGGCAGAACACTGGCCCAGGGGATTGCTGCCGCCCTCGATGGTCGTGCCATACAGGTTGCCGGCGCTGTCCAGCAGAAGCTGACCGGCGGGACCGTGGCCGCTTTGGCTGAAGATGTAGATCGGTGTGTACACCCAGCTTCCGCCGCTCTGGGTGAGGGTGAAAATGGTTACCGGATACGGGCCATATTCGGTGTCGCCCTCACTCGCACCATAGAACGTGCCGCTGCCATCGAAGATCAAGTTGGCTGTCGGCGAGGCGCCCGAGTCGCACAGTTGCTCCAGGATGACCTCGCTCCAATGCGAGCCGTTGGGTGTCAACTCGTAAGCGATACCGAATCCGCAAAGTCCATACGCGGTAGTGGTGCCAAACATGTTTCCCGCATTATCGAAGGTCACACCGCCGACGGGAAGAGCGCCGTCCGTGTAGTACTGATATCCGCTGAAGCTGTAGGGCACACTCTCCGTCCAGCCGCTGCCGGAGGGCGTCAGTTTGTACACCAGGCCGCACTCCACGCAACCGCTGCCGCCGCCCGCGCCGGCGTAGTATCCGCCGGTGTAGGTCGTGCCGTAGAGGTTGCCCGCGGAATCGAAGGTGACTTCGCTCTCCGGCACCGCGCCGAACGTGGGATCGGTGGTGGAAAAGTCGTAGAGCAGCGTCTCCTGCCAGGGGCAGAGCGCGGTTTTGCAGACGCCGGGCTGAGGCCGCAGATTGAACACGGTGCCGCAGCCGACGCTACGGCAGTAGTTGAGCGAGTTGCCTCCCTCTTCGGTTGTGCCGTAAAGCGTCTGGTCCGGCCCAAAGATGACCCGGGCAACTGGATAGGCGCCGTCATTCGGCGCGCCATGGAAGGTGTAAAGGGTTGTGAACCCCCAACCGGAACCTGCATGGGCTAACCTGTAGACCGTGCCGTGGCCCATGCCGCCGCTGCTGGCGGTGCCATACAGGTTTCCGTGCGCGTCCATGCTCAAGCCGGCCAGCGGAGCTGCGCCGTCGACGCCGCCCGTGAAGTTGTGCAGCACCTGAATGGTCTGCGCCTGCGCAGCGCTAGCCGTCACCAGCAGGATGGAAAGGCCGGCCATTGCTGCCAGCCGAGTGATTACTGAACTCCGAATTTGCTCTGAGCGCTTCATAACAATTCTCCTTTGCGAGCCAACAATTCCGGGTCAAGTGCCTTCGATTCCTAACATCCCACATTGTGGGATAATCGTCGCCGCCAGCCTAACTGACAACTGGCCACCCACCACTGGCAGCTGCTCACGGCGTGATCTCCCAAACCACGCCCTGGTTGTGGGTCCCGCCCGCGGCGGCTGTGCCATAGAGACTTCCGCTGGCGTCGATGGTCACACCGCCGACGAGTATACTGCCGTTGTTTCCGTTGAAATCGTAGTCCGTGTAGCTCCATCCATCACCCGACGGCGTCAGCTTGAAGGCCAAGCCGTCGCCTTCACCGGAAAAACTGGAAGTCCCGTAGACATTGCCTGCGGCATCGAGGGTTGGGGTAGCGAAAGGTCCTTCGTACCCGTTGCTGAACGACTGCACCACGGTCAAAGTCCAATTGCCGCCTGAGGGTGAAAGTACCCAGGCCGTGCCGTCACCGCCGGATCCGCCAGCATTGGTTGTGCCGTAGAGATTGCCTCTAGAATCAACGGCAACGCTGGCGATCGGGTTTTCGCCATCGTTACCGCCAGTAAAGCTGTAGAGGGTAGTCTCGCTCCAGCCCGAGCCCGAAGGCGACAATTCGTAAACCGTGCCTGCCCCGCGAGTGCCTCCATAGGTTGCGGTGCCGTAAAGATTGCCAGCGCTGTCGAAGGCAACGCCGTTCTCCGGATAAGAACCGTCGTCGCCTCCGGTGAAGCTATACAGCACAGTTTCCGTCCAGCCGCTGCCGGAGCGTGTCAGCTCGAACACCGTCCCATAACCATAAGCGCCTCCCGCATAGGTCGTGCCGTAGACGTTCCCAGCCGAGTCAAAGATGAGATCGCCGTAATCAGGGTTGCTGCCATCGCTGCCCGAAAAACTATGCACCAGAGTCAGCGTCCACGGGCAAGAAACGCTGCCACAGACCGTAGCCGGGGGCCGCAGATTGAAAACCGCGCCGTCACGGTTAGCTCCGCCCTCGTTGCCGGTGCCATACAGAGTGCCATCGGGGCCGAACACCACTCCGGACATGACCAAGATCGGGTCATTGGGATGGTTGAAGCCGTAAAGGGTGTTCAGGGTCCAGCCGCTGCCGATGTGCGACAGCTTGTAAACCGTACCGCCGTCGCCGTTGCCGCCGGCGGTTGTCGTACCGTACAGGTTTCCTGCCCGATCCAGGGCCACCCCCCCGAAAGGCCCCGATCCGTCTGCCCCGTCGGTGAAGTTGTGCAGCACGGTGAAGGTCTGCGCCTGGGCTTGGGTGGCAAGGACGATCAACAAAGTTGCGATGGCCACCGCCGCGAGAGTCATCCACAAATCGATCCCGCCGATCCCATTTCTGGTTTGTTCTGAAGACTTCATGGTGAATTCTCCTCTGCAATCAAGTCACGTTTGCATTGCCGAACACTCTTATCCCACATTGTGGGACAATCTAGAATCCCGCTGACAACTGACAACCGCTTTACGGCGTAATCTCCCACACCACCCCGTGCCCATACGCTCCACCTTCCGACGCCGTGCCGTACAGATTGCCGTCGGCGCCAAGAGTCACCGCGCCGTAGGGAAAATATTCGGTGCCAGAGGAAAAGTCGTGCAGGTCGGTCAAGGTCCAGATGCCATTGGACTGGCTCAGCTTAAAAACCATGCCGAAACCATTAGCGCCATCGCCATACGCAGTGCCGTACAGATTGCCGGCGGCATCAAGAGTGAGGGTCTCAAAGGGACCGCCAGCACAGGACGGAGGACTAAAGGCAAAGATAGTCGTGAAAGTCCACCCGCCATTCGAAGGCGACAATTCATAGATCACGCCGCAGCCGGCGCTACCGCCAGAAACCGTGCCTCCGTAGAGATTGCCGCCCTGATCCATCACCAAGCCGCCGTAGGGAAGTCCGCCGTCGTCCCCGTTGCTAAAAGAGTGCAGGATGGTTTGCACATAACCGTACTGCGTCGGACTTAGTTCGTAGACGACGCCGTCGCCACCGGCTCCTCCGACGCTGGTCGTGCCATACAGATTGCCGGTGCTGTCCATAACGACTCCGGACAAGGGTTGATCGCCGGTTGCACCGTTACCGAATCCGTCGTACAGCACGGTCTCCGTCCAGGAGCCGCCGGAAGGGGTCAATTCGAAAACATTTCCGCCGATGTTGCCTCCACCAAATTGGGTGGTGCCATAAAGGTTCCCGGTTTGATCGAAAAGCAGCTGCGGGTAGACAGGCTCATTTCCATCGGTAGCGTCGAAGGCGATCAGCACCGTCTCCTGCCAGGGGGTGAAAACCGCCGGGGGCGGAGTCGGCGAGGGCCTGAGCCGGAAGACCACACCACAGCCGCCGTCCTCGCAATACCGTCCTTGCGTGGATCCGCCGGCAAGAGTGGTGCCATACAGGCTGCCGTCGGGGCCAATCGTCACCGGACCGAGAGGATAGGATCCGTCATAGCCGCTCGAAAAACCGTAGAGCGGCGTAAGCGGCCAGCTGGAGCCCGCGTGCGCCAGCTTGAAAACCGTACCGGCTCCGCCACTACCACCCCCGGTCGCCGTTCCGTACAAATTGCCGCGCTGGTCGATGGCGAGGCCGGCTTGAGGGTCCGCACCGTCGGCTCCGCCGGTGAAATTATGTATCACTTGGTAGGTCTGCGCCTGAGCGACTGGAATGTTAACAGCGAAGGCCGTGAATACGACCGCTACCATCATCGCCTGCAGACCGGCGCCGAAGGCGGGAATACGCCATTGTCTTGGACTGGCCATCATCATTCTCCTTTGCCTTAGCAAAAACGCTGTTGCGGACGGTTGAGCTCCAGTTGCCAAATTTGTGGGTTTTCAGGCCCTACCCCATACCGCTGCGAAGCTTGAGTAGGCATCGCGTTGTACTCTATTTCCTCCTCCGCAGGCGGTAAGTCAACTTAATTTCGCATTACGGTCTAAGCTGTTGCAGCCACAATAGATAGCCGTTCGTTGCGGATGTTTGTTGACCAAACGGTGATAATATTTTGGCCCATTACGCTCCCGGCAGTGCCGGGCCAGCCCCTCGGCTTGGTATGCCGTAGAGCCGGACTCCCTTCCAGGAAGCGGGGGGAGGACGAGGCGGGAGAAGGGGACGTGGACTGCACCCTTGGGCTGAGACACGAAGTTAAGGGGTTTGACGCCGTTCGCTGAAAAATCATTGTACGGCGAGGTTCAGTTTTGGAAAATCGCTCGCAGCCGGCGAAGCGGAGGCAGGCT
>JBEKQY010000398.1:0-2611 GCA_049519235.1 Candidatus Korobacteraceae bacterium
GCACCAGTTCAAGACCGCCCGGGTGACGGTGCAGCAAGACTTGCGTCCTGATTTGCCCCCGATCCACGGCAACACCGGAAAGTTGCAACAGGTATTTCTCAACCTGTTCCTCAACGCCAAGGATGCCATGGCCGGCGGCGGCACGCTGTCCATCAGCACCAACAACGGTCATCGCGTGCAGGTCAAAGTCTCCGACACCGGCAGCGGCATCGCGCAGGAACATATTCATCGCATTTACGATCCCTTCTTCACTACCAAGAACAAGCCCGCCACCGGTCACAGCGGCGGCACCGGACTGGGGCTGTCGGTAACCTACGGCATTATTCAGGAACACGCCGGCAAGATTCGCGTGGACAGCGTGCCCGGGCGCGGCACCACCTTCACCATGGAATTCCCCCTGATCAGAAAGGCTGTCAGTGCCTGAAGCAATCATCAGTCGAGCTTCAGCAGGGCGCGACGAGTTTGCTCTCGCCGGCTCGGTGCTGATCGTTGATGACGAGGCCGCCATTCGCGAGTCGTTGCAAACGCTGCTGGAGTTTGAGGGCTATTCGGTGGAAGTCGCCAACGATGGCGAGGAGGGCCTGACGCGCATTGCCGAACGTCCCTTCGATCTCGTACTGCTGGACTTCGCCTTGCCGCAGCGTAACGGCGTCGAGATCCTGCGCGAAATCCGCGAGCGCGATGCCGAGTTACCGGTCATCATGATTACCGCTTACGGCACGGTGGAGAACGCGGTGAACGCGATGCAGGCTGGGGCGACCAACTTCATCCAGAAGCCTTGGGACAACGAGAAGCTGTTGGCCGATGTCCGCACCGCGGTGGGCCGCCGTCGGGCGGAAGAAGAGGTCATCCAGCTCAAGCGCGCCCTGAAGCAGCGCTACAACTTCGAGCACATTATCGGCAAAAGCGAGCCCATGCTGCGCATCTTCGACCTGGTGGCGCAGGTCGCGCCCAGCCGCTCGACGGTGCTGCTGCAAGGCGAGAGTGGAACCGGCAAAGAGCTGATCGCCAAGGCCATCCACATGAATTCGCCGCGCAAGGACCGCGCATTCGTCCCCGTCAATACCGGCTCCACCCCCGCCGACCTGCTGGAGTCCACGCTTTTCGGCCACGTCAAGGGGGCTTTTACCAGCGCCGTCGCCAGCAAGAAAGGCCTCTTCGAGGTTGCCGATCATGGAACTCTTTTTCTCGATGAGATCGGCACCATGAGCCTGGAGACGCAGGCCAAGATCCTGCGCGTGCTCCAGGACCGCAAGTTCATGCACTTGGGCGGCGTGAACGAAATTCAAGTGGATGTGCGCATCATCGCCGCCACCAACGTCGATCTCAAGCAGCAGGTGAAAGAAGGCAAGTTCCGCGAAGACCTGTTCTACCGCTTGAACGTCATCACCATCGACCTGCCGCCGCTGCGGCAACGCAAGAACGACATTCCTCTGCTGGCCGAACATTTCATCGTGAAGTTCGCGCAAGAGAATGGTAAGCCGCCGCTGCACCTGACGCCGGAAGCGTTGCGTCCGCTGATGGATTACGATTGGCCGGGCAATGTGCGCGAGCTGGAAAACGTGATCGAGCGCGCGGTCGTGCTGGCCACCGGCCCGGCTTTGTCGCCCGACCTGCTTCCCGAAAACCTCACCGGCCGCGGCAGCAAGTTCGCCATGATGGACCACCGCCCGGACGCTTCCCTGTTCGAGATCATCGAAGAGTGCGAACGGCGCGTCATCGGCGACATGCTGGAAAAGTGCGGCTGGAACCAGACCGAGGCCGCCGAGCGCTTTCGTATTCCGCTGTCAACCCTCAATCAGAAGATCAAGCGGCTGAACATCGAGATCAAGAAGAAGGGCAGAGAGAACGGAAGTGGCAGTTAGCAGTTATACTGCTTGGAATGCCTGCTGGTACTCTTGTAAACTCGACATCGATCCAAGCACCCTCACGCCGATGCTGACTATTACGCAAGACTTCCTGGTCGTAATTCTGACGGTCGCCGTCGCGCTGGCGTTCAGGGTAGGACTGAACTGGATCTGGCCGTGGGAAAACCGTCGCAACCACAATGACCTGATCGGCTGGCAGTTGAGCATTCTGGGCACAACCTATGCGGTCATCCTGGGCTTCATGCTCTACACGGTATGGACGGACCTCGGCGCGGCGAACCTGAACGTCGATCTGGAAGCCAACGCCCTGGTAAATGTTTATCTTCTCGCCAACGGCCTGCCCGCTGAGCAACGCGTGCGACTCCAGCAACTGGCGCGCTCCTACGCTGATGCAGCCATCAACAGTGACTGGCCGCAAATGTTTAACGATCAAGTCCCCGAGGGAACGGTCGAGATCGACGCGGACATGTGGAAGACCTTGATGTCGGTGAAGCTGGCTTCACCCAATGAGATCACGGCTGAAGATCACGCGCTCTACGAACTGGGCTCTCTCACTGAGCATCGCCGGACCCGCATACTGCAAAGCACCTCCCGGCTTCCCACCGTGCTGTGGTGCGTGCTGATTATCGGAGGCGCCGTGACCATCATATCGAGCTGCATGTTTGGCTCGGCCAATACTGGACTGCATGTATTCCAGGTCTTTGCCTTTTCCCTGCTCATCTCGCTGGTGCTGGTGGCCATCG
>JBEKQY010000399.1:0-3032 GCA_049519235.1 Candidatus Korobacteraceae bacterium
CTTCAGAGAGTGTGTGGCTCTGTTGACATCCGTGCATCCGGAGTGTATTCGACTTCCTTGCGACTAGGTTTGGAATGGTAAGAACCCAGTCCCGCTTTGCGGGACGGAAGATAGTAGCCCACCGCTTCAGCGGTGGGTCGGCTGTATTTATTGAAATTGAGCCCCTTCAGGGGCGGCACATAGGATGTCAACAAGGCCACACACCCTCTTCAGCCGCGCCCCTTACAGACCAGCCCATCGTCCGGCCTTGCCAGCCTTGCTAGGTTTCCACTGCCCTCGCGTGTTAAAATTTTCTTTCCCGCTCCCACCCGGATTTCCTCTGAGTCCAGCAAATGCCGCTCACCTTCAGGTATCGGTACGTCGATTTCGGGACGGTGTTCACCAGCGATCTTCGACTTAGAGACGTCGGCGCCGCGGCGCAATCTCCGGCAAGGCTATTTGCCAACGAACTCGTCACCGACGTCGGCGGCACTTGCTGGGGAAGTAACGAGCCGCTGGTTATCATCGATCACCACTTCGCCGGCAATGGCCAGTTTCCCTCGGCCTCAGCCGCGGTGCTCCACAAGGCACAACTCATACGCGACAGATTTGTTCAGCAGCAAGGCGATCTCTTATGGCTGGTCACCCACAAGCAGCCGGATTTTGATGCTTTCTGCTCGATGTATCTGGCGCGCTGGATCATCGGGGCCCCGGACGCAGTCGTTGATTGGCAGAGCTATGGCTTGCATCCCGATGGCTGGCTCGATCTCCCGGACAGGCCAATAAAAAAGATCGATTGGTTCAACCCCGATCTCAACCGGGTACCGGTCGAACATCGTTGGCCACTGCTGCTTGCCAGTTTTGCCTCGGCCCTGGACTCCCGCCGCCGCATCTCCTGTCCACGGCAGCGTGCGCTGAATTCCATTCTCTGCGCTGCGTTGAAACGTGGCCGCGACTACCTCAGCGAGACCAGCGGCGCCACCGAGTTCTTTGACGAGGTCAGGGCGTCTCTGCTGCAAAACCACCTCAACCCCACTTTCGATTCCGTGCTGGAGGACAGCGCCGTCTTCGCTCCCGAGCTCGCGATGCTGGACGGTGAGGCCGAAGCCTACCAGCGTGATGTCCGCCGCGCCCGCAAGGCAACCGTCTATTTGCCCCAATCCGAGGCGCCTTTCCCGAAATTCTTCAAAAGCCCGAAACAAGTTGCTCTTCTGCAAGAGCAGGGCAAATCGCAGGAGAGGGATGCTGAGCATCTTCTGCTGGCCGACACCTTTCGCATTCCCACCAGCGGTATTTATCTTCGCGATCCAGAGTCGCTCTTGTTTCAGGAATGGGCCCGGCTCGACTTGGAAAATTCCGCGCTCGGCGTGGGTTTTGAGTTCACCGCAATCGCCGCTTCCGGCGGCCGCCCCGCTGGGACCCGCAATAAGTCAGACTACGTTTTTTCAATTGATCCCGAGCGCGCCAATGACCGTCATCTCTACACGGTGTGGTCGCGCCTCCAGACCAAGGAAGTGGAAGCCCTGCGGAGACAAGAGCAACCATCAGATGCGCCAGTGGCTTTCCATGTCACACGAGGCGTGGACCAGCGCGCCGCGATGGGAACGCTGCTCGCCGATCCCTGGTTCGGCGGACCCAACAGCTTCGGTATCGTCGTCCGGACGCCAAACCGCGGCACCGTGATCGCGCCGCCGGGCGCGCGCAGCGACTTGCGCGACGATGCCATCGTCGAAGAAATTCGGACCGAGCTTGAGGATCTCGTCTTTTCCGCGGAATCCTTGGTCGCCGGGCCGCAAGTGACGGTTGTCGATTTCGCGGCCGCGAAAGACCACTCGAACAATGCCCCACGCCAGTTCGATCTCAACGCTCCGCTGCAAATTCCCCCGCCGCAGCCGAGCTATTTTCGTTTTGCCTCAGTCCGTCTGCGGGCGGACGTCCCAGTCTGTTCAGGAGGCAATTCCGGCCGCGCCCTCGCGGAGCAGATTGGCGGGACGCTGTGGCAGGTGCTCTATCCCGAACGACCGGGCGTAGAGCCGCCCGATTTCTCCGAGCGTCACTTGGTCGTGACATCCGATTGCGTCGGCGTTTGGGGAGATCGAGGTGTTGCGATAGCACAGAAAAATTCCTTCGCGCCCAATGCGTCTTCGCCCGCCGATTGTCAGACTCCGACGCTCCGCGAGGATTTCGCCGGTATCGTCTCGCTGCTTCGCGATATCGACCAGTTCACCGCAGAGACGTTCTTCAGTGTCACTACTGCGCCTCCGACGAACATCGCTTTGAAATCGCCCGGGAGCGACGGCACCCGTAACCTGGAGGCGACCGTTGCCCGAGGCGAGGACCTGGCCATTCGCGCCGCACAGCTCCAACACAACGTAACTTTGCCGGACCGGGATTTTCTCCGGCGCTTTTGGGATGCCATTGGCGTTGACCAGCTTCTTGCCACCATGCGCGATCTAAGCCACACTGCCGCCGAAGGCCTGCGTCGCCAGCAAATTGCTGAGCAAACACGGCTGATGGAAGAGCGTGCGAACATCGTCGCGAAGCTCCGCAGCAGGCTGGAGTGGCTGGAAGTCTTCATCGTGGGATTTCTGGCGATCGCAATCATCGACGCGATCACCCGGCGCGTCGACCTCGGGAACACGCTGGGAGACGCCTTGCTATTGCTCGGTGGCCCGGTTGCTCTCGGCGTTATGGCATCGATCCTGAAGCCCTGGAAACGCAAGGCCGCCGCCGCAGACACAATCAGCACATCCCAATCAATCTTGGTCGGCCTAATCGCGGCTTGCGTTGTCGCCTGGCTGGCCGGACTGCTCCGCATTTTGGCGAAATAGAACTCGTCGTTTGAGTCACTCCGGATCTGGGCAAAATAGAACTCACCCATACCCTCGCCGCAACGGCCCTGCGGCCTCAGCCGAATGACGCATTCCGGGTTTGTATCAGGGCACGACTTCAGTGTCTGCGTGAGTACTCGATTTGAAAGTTTACGGTGGGAGAAGACTGCTGAGATCGGCGCTAATTAAGCCGCGCAGCGGCGGCATGAAGTTAGCCCGGCG
>JBEKQY010000400.1:0-2542 GCA_049519235.1 Candidatus Korobacteraceae bacterium
CCCGCATAGCGCATGAACAAAATCGCGCTGGGCGCTGACCGGCCCACTTCGGCGATTTTCTGTCCCAGCTCCAGTGAATACTCTAGCATTCTCCCTCGCGCGGCAAACCAGGCGTGCCGGATTTCGCCGCCTAGCCATTGCTGCGAGATGACGTTTTCAGGGAACCATCCCTCGGCGCGCAGCACAGCCCCGGCGGCAGATACGGCGAAGTCCGTATACAGTTCTTGCGCCTCCGAGAAAATCCGCCGCTGCGTCATCGGCCAGAGATATTTCGGAGCATCGTTGACGGCATCTCGAACATCTTACGGTTTGGGGGCTCACGGGATAAACCTGCACAAGGAGGTTCAAGAACATGAACATTTTCGGACGCGATGTCGGATCCTTAGGGCCGCGATCGAACCGGCAGATTTTGGTTCCCCTCCTGTCGTTGGCTCTCGTGTTGGCAACTTGGCCGCAGAGCCTGTCGGCCTATCAAGACACGCAAGCCCCGACGCAGCAACCCCAACCGGAGGCGCAGGCAGCGCCGCCATACGCGCAACAGACCCCGGAGCAGTTGCAGCAGTTGGTAGCGCCGATTGCGCTGTATCCCGATTCGCTGGTGGCGCAGATCCTGGCGGCATCCACGTTTCCCGAGGAAGTGGTCGAGGCCGATAGATGGCTCCAGGAGCATCCCGATTTGAAGGACGAGGCTTTGGCGAAAGCTGTGGACCAGCAGCCCTGGGACCCCAGCGTCAAGGCGCTCACGGCCTTTCCCTCCGTTCTTGGAAATATGGACAAGAACATCTCCTGGACGTCAGCTCTGGGCGACGCCTATTACAACCAGCAACCGGACGTGATGGCTGCCATCCAGGTGATGCGTCAGCGCGCCGAGCAAGCCGGTAATCTTAAGACTACGCCACAGCAAAGCGTGACCACGCAAGGCTCGGACATCATCGTTGAGCCGGCCAGCCCCGATGTGGTTTACGTTCCCGCGTATGATCCCTGGGTGATTTACGGATACCCTATCGCACCGTGGCCTTTTTGGTACCCGTATCCGGGAATTTGGTTTGGCGGCCCGTATCTTTCGTTCGGAATCGGCTTCGGAATCGGCTGGTTCGGCGGCTTTGGATGGGGTTGGCCGCATTGGGGATTCGATTGGCATCACGGATATCCCCTCTACAACGGCGGGCGATACTACTCGCGCAGCAGGACGTTCTATAACCGCAACAATTACTACCGGGGCAGCGGCGCGCGGGGAGTAGCCGGGAACGTGCAGCGCGGAATGACTGGCAATCATGGTGGCGTTTTCAACCGTCCCGGCGCAACACCCATGCCTTTCAACGGCAACAACCGGGCGGCCCGAGGATACGCTGCGCCCAGCGGCCAGAGCGGCGTCCACTCCGGCGCCTTCAGCGGCTACGACCGCGGCGGACAGACCAGGAGCTTCTCCTCACGCGGAGGGGCCAGCGTCGGTGGTGGTGGTGGTGGCCGCGGCGGTGGCGGCGGCCGCAAGTAATCGAAGTCTCGCTATGTTCCTAAGTAGCTCACAGTTGGAATTTAGAAACGGAGAGAAGCCATATGGGGAGAATGAAGTTTAACTTCGACAAATTTCATAATGCCGATCTTCCTGCCTTGGCCGCGGTCGCCGTCCTTTTGATGGTGTGCTTTCCAACGCGTTCTGTGGCGCAACAACCCGGCCAGAAAACGTTTTCGTCAGCGGAAGAAGCCGGCAAGGCGCTGGTCACGGCGGCGCAGAGTAATGACGAAAGAGCGCTGCTCGAAATTCTCGGACCAGACGGGAAGCACATCGTCTCCTCGGGAGACGAAACCGAGGACGCCCAGGACCGCGCGAATTTCGTGGAAAAATATCAGCAAATGCACCGCCTGGTGAAAGAACCGGATGGCACCACAACCTTGTATATTGGGGCGTGGAATTGGCCCACGCCGATACCGCTGCTGAACAAAGGTAATTCCTGGTATTTCGACACCGAGGCGGGCAAGCAAGAAATCCTGTTCCGGCGCATTGGCCGGAACGAAATGTCGTCCATTCGCGTTTGCCAGGAGCTGGTGGCGGCGGAGAAGGAATATCACGCTACACGCAATGAGTACGCCCAGAAAATCTTCAGCGATGAAGGGCAGCACAATGGCCTTTACTGGAAAGTTGCTGCGGGCGAAGCCGAGAGCCCCATCGGACCGCTGGTAGCGGCGGCCGTTGCGGAGGGCTACGCCCAAAACCAAAACGGCGCTCCCACTCCCTACCGCGGTTACTATTACCACGCCCTGACGCGCCAGGGGAAAAATGCCCCCGGCGGCGCCAAAAGTTACATCGTCAACGGCAAAATGGCGGAGGGTTTCGCTTTCGTGGCCTATCCAGCGGAATACCGGTCGTCCGGCGTGATGACATTTATCGTTGGCCCGGATAGCGTGGTGTATCAGAAAGACCTCGGCAAGAAAACCGACGTTCTGGCCAAAGCTATGAAGGAATACAACCCCGATTCCACCTGGCAAAAGGCAGAAGAGCAGCAGGAGGAGACTGCTGGCGAGCAGAAACCCAGGTAAGAAG
>JBEKQY010000401.1:0-3345 GCA_049519235.1 Candidatus Korobacteraceae bacterium
CTTCTGCAGCGTGGCATAGGCAGCTTCCTGCCGGCGCAAACGCGTCATGATGCGGACGTAGGTGCGGAGGCCGGTGAGATGATCGGAGCTGGCCAGCAAGTCCGCGCCGGCTTTGTTAACGCCCTGCTCGGCGTAGGTGCGGGCCTGATCGAGCATGCCCCAGGATTCAAGGCGGCGGGCAACTTCAAAATAGTTGCCGGGATTGTCGGGGCGGCCGTCGATGAGGGCGGCTTGCAGGGCGGCGACGACTTCCTTCGTCTTACCCTGGCGGGCACGGACCGAGGCGACTTTCTCCATCCATTGCGGATCCTTGTACGCGAGCTGGTAGATGTGCTCGTAGTCGGCGGCGGCTTCGTCGAAGCGCATGAGGCGCTCTTCGAGTCCGGCGCGGGCGATGTAGAGATCCGTGCGGTCGGGGCGAATGGCGATCGACTTGGCGTAGGTGTCGATGGCAGCGGGATAGTTTTCGAGATTGGTCTCAGTGCGGGCGAGCACCATCGACCAGCGATAGTCGCGCGGAGACTGGGCGACGGTCTTGGCGTAGAAATCGACGAGCTGCTGCTGGCGCTGGTAGCGGAGCGCGTAGAGAGCGGCTTCGGTAACGAGCGTGTCGTCTTCGGGGAAGTTGTTGATGAGCTCGATGTACTGATCGACTGCGACTGAATAATTATTCATGCGGGTGAGAGCGGGGATGAGTCCGCGCCGCAGGGTGGCGATCTGGGCCTTGCGGGCGTCGGCAGGGAGCGGCGCGGTGCGGAAAAAGGCAATTTCGTGGTTGTAGAACTGCTCCAGGCCGTGGTCGTCGCCGGTCTGGGCATAAGTGTCGGCCATGGCGGCGAGGTATTCGCCATCGTAGGGAGAATCTTTCAGAAGTCGGGTCAGCAGGTCGCGGGCCTGCTGAAATTGTTTGGCTTCGGTTTCCTTGCGCGCGGCTTCGTAGGTGAACTGCGTGCTGACCGCCGGGTAGGCGTCTTTTGCGGCCTGCAGCAGGACGTCAATGGCCTGTTGCTGGAGCTTCATGCGCCAGTAGAAATCGACGGTGGAGCGAACGACGCCCAGGATCTTAGGATTCTCGCGGTAGAGGGCTTCGACATTTTTCTGGGCGGCGGCGAAATCCTTGCGGCTCTCGTAGAGGCGGATGAGGGCGTAGCGCAGTTCGAGGCGAGTGACAGGATCGGTAGTGAGGGCGGCCTGCTTTTCGAGCGCGTGCTGGCGCACGGTTTCCAGGGATTTCTGCTGCGCGAGAGTTTCGATGTCTTCGGCCTGCTCGATGGACGTGGTGGAGCTGATGATCGAGTCGAGGAACGATTCCATCTCCGGCTTGCGGTTCTGGGTTGCGAGAACCTTCACGCGCAGGTTGACGGCAGACATGGACGGATTGGGCAGAGGGGCGATGTTGGCGGTGGCCTGATCGACGGCGTCGCGGAACTTGGGGCGGCGCGCGAGTTCGAGCAGGCGGAGCTCGGCGGAGGATTCGGGAGCAGCGAGAGCTCCTTTGACGTATTCGCCGATGGCGCGCGGATAGTCGCGCTGGTTTTCGTAGATGGCGCCGAGTTCGTAGGAATAGAGGTCAGGATTAGCGAGGTGCGCGCGGCCCTGGTTGAGCAGGCGGATGGCGTTGGGGAAATCGAAGTAGTCCCAGTAGATGGTGGCGGCTTCGAGGTATCCGGCGGACTGGCCGGGGGCGACTTGCGGAATGCGCTCCCAGTAGGGTGCGGCCTGCGCGAACTGCTCGCGGTCGGCGTAGATGTCGCCGATGCGCGCCATGGTCTCGGTGTCGGTGGGATTGGCCTGCAGGAGGTTGTCTTCGATCTTGGCGGCGATGGCGGTGTCGGCAGGATCGAAGTAGGCGAGCGATCGGAAAATCGACGATGCGGTGCGGCCCAGTTCGGGGTCGGCGGGATATTGCGCGGCCAGCGACTTCAGCGGCGCGGCACTGTCTTCGTAATGCGAGCGCCAGAGATTGGCGTTGGCAAGGAAGTCGGCGGCGGCGGGATTCTTCGCCCAACTGGCGGCGTCAGGCGCGCTCTGGCGGATGGCGGCCAGTTCGGAGTCGAGCTTGCCGCTGCGGGAGAGGAATTCGAAGAACTCGTTGCGCAGATCGGTTTCTTCAAACCAGTGCTGGCGCAACAGGGCTTCCCAGGCAGCGAGGTCGCGGGTTTGAGGCGCGAGATAGGCCGATAGGAGATTGCGCACGAAGACCGGATTGTGCGGGAAGCGCTGATGGGCGTACTGATTCAGGCGCAGGTAGAGTCCGGGGCTGCCATAGACGACGTTGGAGAAGTATCGCTCGAGTTCGGTGCCTTTGAAGCTGGCAACGGCATCGCGGGTGAGCTGCTCGAATTCGGAGTTGCGCTTGTAGCGCAGATAGAAGCGGGCCAGCTTGTCGTACCACGATTTGTCAGAGAAGCGGGAGATGGCGCGCCGGTAGATTTCTTCCTGCTGCGAGCCGAGGCGGTTCTGGTCGAGGAAGACAGCAAGCCGCTCGTAGAGGCCGGGGTCGTCGGGATTGCGATCGATCTCGCGGCTGAGAACGGTCAGGGCTGCGGGAATCTGTTTCTTCTGAACCAGGCGGGCGAGATAGCGCTCAAGAACCTGCGAGTATTCGGGCGAGCGCGGCCCGGTCTGGCGCGTGGGCTGAGCGTGCTGGCCCAGTTGGAACGACTGGCTGGCGCGATGCCGCGTGGTTGCGGACTCTTCTGAGGCCTCCTGCTGATTTTCTCCAGATTCTTCTCCACCTTCCTCCGCCTCGGCGGTGTTGCTCGGGTTCTCGTAGGACGGGCGAGTGTAGTCGGCCGAGGATTCGTAGGCTGCGGAGGTTGAGCCGAGTGGGACGTTTTGCGCCTGCGCGGCGAGTTCCTGCAGGACGGAGTCGTAGATGGCGAATTCCTTCTGCGTGTTGTTCTGGCGGGCGAAGGCGTCAGCCATCAGGAGCGCGACAGGGGTGCGCTGCGAGGCTTTGGGGAAGTTCGCAAGAAATTCGCCGCCGCCCTGAATGACGGCGTCACTCTCGCCGGAGTTGGTGTAGAACTCGAGCAGTTTGGCGTGCAGTTCGGGACGGCGGGCGGCGTAGAGAAACTTCGCATCGAGCAGGGCGAGCAGTTCAGCGGCGCGCGCGCGGTGGAAGTAGGGGACGGCGCGCTGTTCTTCGTCGGAATACTGAGAAGCGGGCTGGGTCGTGTTGAGGATGAGCGAGAGGATTCCGTTCAGGTAGCCGGGGCCCTGATCCATGGTGCCGATGTCGCGATACATGGAGAGTCCGCCGGAACCAAGGCGGATGGGAGTTTCGGGCGCGGTGAGCAGGAGATTGGTAAGGCCGGCGACGGCGGTCTCCTGCGCGTCATG
>JBEKQY010000402.1:0-3005 GCA_049519235.1 Candidatus Korobacteraceae bacterium
GTCCGGCGAGCACGGGTAGAGCGGCGCTTTAGCGCCGCGTTCCTGCCGGACAAGAGAACCGCTTGGGCCGCTGCGGTCATTATGAGAATGATCGCAGCGGCCCAAGCCTTATGGAGTGGGTTGCCTAGACGCCAGCCTGAAGGCTGGCTCTACCCGGTCTACACTAACTCCGAAACCGGTGTAGGGTGGGAGAAGACTACTGAGATCGGCGCCAAACAAGCCGCGCAGCGGCGGCATGAAGTTAGCCCGGCGCGTAAGCGCCGGGTGGAGTGGGAAATTGAGCCGAGCCGCGGAGCGGTGGCACGGTTCTCACGCAGACGCTAAAGCCCGCTCGGGACGACAAAAATGGATGACTTTAACGCGGGCCTGAAGAGACTGTGTCGCAACTGGAAATCAAATTTCGCGGTGGAACAAACACGACGAAATCCGGCTCATTCAGCCGCGGAGCGGCGTCATTTGTGTTAGGCGTGGGCGTAAGCCCGCGCTCCAAGTGGGGTAAAAAGTGAGCCGCGCAGCGGCGACACGGTTCTCACGCAGACACTTTAGCCCTGGAGAGGAAGCCGCCTGCCCCCTGGACTCCTCGATCTGGCCCTGCCCGCAAACCCCTAATGCCAGGTGTAGCCCAGCATGAATTGCAGATTGGCGTTCAGCCCGGGATTGTGATTACCGATCGAAGCGTTGGAAAGGTGATAGGCCTTGACCGACACGTCCCAGGAGTTCTTCCCCTTGCAGAAGATCTGCGCGCCAATTTCCGGTCCGCTGGTGAAGTTGATCTGCGAGGTGTCGCCGGGCGGCAGGTTGCGGTTGCTGAAGAGCGCGCCGCCCACTGCCGCAAAGTAAGGCACAATCTTGCTGCCGCTGGTGAAGTTCCACTTGAAGACGACAGGGTCGATTCCCCCGGCGTACTGTGCGCCATGAATCCAGTACTCGTCGAGGGGGATGATGTCGACGCCCATTTCGTAAGTTCCACGCAAAATCCCCGGCCCATGTTCGCCGGTCAGGACACGGCCCAGGCGAAAGCCGAGCACAAGATTTTGAGCGCTGGGCGAGCTCGCAACCGTGGTGCCGCCGCCGGCAAAGATGCTTTCGTTCCAGCCGGGATGGCGCAGCACATCGGCGGGACTGTCGGTGGAAGCCTGCGCCAACAGCGGCGCGCAGGCCAGGCAACAGAACAGGGCAAGAGGAATGGCTTTCTTCATTGCGTTTTCAGGGTAATGGCAAAAGTTATCAGGTTGGCGGCAAGCGTGCAAACCGCTCCGCGAGCCACGAGCTACTACAAGCCATCTCATAAATCGGTTTTGAAAGGGCACGGCTTCAGCCGTGCCGCAAAAAGGCGCCCTAAGACTGGGGCTTTAGCCCCGGCGGAGAATCGGCTTGGGCCGTATCGCATTTATGAGATGGATTCTAGCTACGAGCCGCGAGCCGCTGGCTGTGGCCCGCGTTCAGTGACAAAGGCAGATATCCGCGCTTACCTGGTGCGACGATCCTCTCTGTTGAATGCTGGATTTTCGCAGCTCGGAATTCGCGCCCCAAGACTCGGAGCTTTAGGCTAGTAGCTCGCGGCTCGCAGCTTCTCCAGCCGAAAATATCGCCTCGCCTTGTGCACGTCTTTGGCGATCTGCTCGCGCAGCGCTTCCACCGAGGGAAACTTGATTTCCGGCCGCAGCCGTTTCAGGAAGATCACCTCCAACTCGGTGTCCGGCAGCAGCTCGATGGGATGGAAGTTCAGCAGGTGGCTTTCAATGGCGAAGGACTCGTCGCCAAATGTCGGGCGGTTGCCCACGTTGGTCACCGCTTCAAAGCATTCGCCACCGACACGCAGCCATGTGATGTAGACGCCATCGGCCGGCACAAGCTCGTCGTAGCGCGCCAGGTTCACCGTGGGGACGGTGTACTTTCGGCCATAGCCGCGACCGCGTCCCGGGGTGGAGACAATGCTGAAAGGCCGTCCCAGCAGCGCACGAGCGCGGCTCACATTCCCCTGCGCTATCAGCTTGCGAATCTCGCTGCTGGAGAGATGATGCCCGCGCAGTAACTGCTCGGGATAGACCTTCGCCTCGAAGCCGCACTGCCTGCCCAACTCGGCGAGCGTATTCACGTTTCCCTGCGCCTTGTGGCCGAAGTGGAAGTTGTAACCTTCGTGTACCTCGCGGGCATGCAAGGTCTGCGCCAACACGCGTCGCGCAAAGTCTTCCGCCGCCATGAGGGACAAGTCGCGGGTAAAGGGCAGGACCAGCACGGCGTCGACGTGGGTTTGCTCCAGCAACTTGAGCTTGGCCGGCAAGGGCGTGAGCAGTTTGGGCGCAACATCGGGACGCAAAATGCGCAGCGGATGCGGCTCGAAGGTCACTACCACGGCTTTGCCTCGGAAGAAGCGGGCGCGCTCGGCCATGTGGCGCACCACCTCCTGGTGGGCGCGATGCACCCCGTCGAAGTTGCCCACGCTGACTACGGTGGGGCCGAAGTCGGATGGCACGTCTTCGAGATGGCGAAAGACTTGCATTTGGTGAAGCGCCGTACGCCGAAAGTCTTTATCGGCGCACATGGTTTGCGTCGCGAGCTTTGTAACAGGGCACGAACTTTAACAGGCCGCTGAAAAATTCCGCTTTTGCGAGCTTTGTGTCAGGGCACGACTTCAGTCCTGCCGAAAAGTCCTTTATTTTTCTCGTCCCGAGCGGCCTTCAGGCCGCGAGGGATCTGCTATTTCGACTTTTTCAGCGGCCTGTTTAAGTCGTGCCGCAATGCCCAGTCAGGAGTTTAGGGGGCTAAAGCCCCTCAAAATTCTTCATAGTAATCGCGTTCGGCACGACTAAAGTGTCTGCGTGAGAACCGTGTCGCCGCTCCGCGGCTCGGCTCAATTTTCCACTCCACCCGGCGCTTACAAGGCTGTTACGAAACTCAGCTCATCTTTTCCGCGGTGGAACAAAACAACGAAATCCAAGTGCCGTAGGCACGGAACAGTCTAGCCCAGCACGGAGCCGAAGGCGGAGTGCTGGGTCAAGTGG
>JBEKQY010000403.1:0-3269 GCA_049519235.1 Candidatus Korobacteraceae bacterium
GGTCCCATCAACGGCACCACCGATGCCTGGACCATCAACTTCGGATTTATTACCAGCGACAGCTTCACCGTGACCCAGGGCGACAACACCAGTATCACCGGCATGAGGTTTGGGGCATGGCTGATCGAGGGCGACACCCTGCAATCGGTCCAGGTCTCCATCACGTCCGGGGAAAACGGCGGCACCAGCTACTTTAATCAGACGGTGAACTTCACCCAGAGTGCTTGCTCTGCGAACCAGTACGTGTACGACATCTGCCTGGAGACCTCGAGCGCCTTCAGCGGTCTGGCCCTGAATAATGGCACCTACTGGGTGAACCTCCAGAACGCGGTGACGGCTGAGGGCGAACCGATTTACTGGGATGAGAACAGCGGTGTCGGCTGCACGGGCCCAGGCTGCCCATCTTCGGCTTCGGAGAGTGAGGTGGGCACGATTCCTTCGGAAGCGTTCACCATCCTCGGCAGCAGCACCACCACCACTACCTCGAGCACAACCTACAGTGACTATGCCTGTCCCGCTCCGCAAACTGGCTTCCATGACCTCCATGATTTCAGTCCTGGTGCTGGACCGTCCGGACTCGCGATCGATACGGCCGGGAAGCTCTACGGCACATTTGCTAACGGGGGCAGCTATGGCGCGGGCCTGCTGTATGACTTCGCACAAAGAGCCGGCCACTGGTTCTTAAGCTCGCTGTACAGCTTTCTGGGAGGAAGTGGCGGAAACAGCCCGAACGGCGTCATCGTCGGCCCCAGTGGAGCCCTTTACGGCGCGGCTGACGGCGGGCTTGCAAATTGCGGCGGTTCCTACTGCGGTCTGATCTATGAAGCCAGCCCAAGCTCCACTGTTTGCGCTACGGCATTGTGCAGTTGGAACGAGACGACGATCTATGAGTTCACGAGCCTCACCGATGCGTGGGGCGGCACCGTCACCGCCTTCGATTCCGCCGGCAACCTGTATGGCATCTCAGGTAGCGGCGGGGCCTACGGAAACGGTGCTGTCTTCGAGCTAACGCCCTCCCAAGGTGGCTGGACGGAGCAGATTCTCTACAGCTTCACCTGGGGAAATGCTGGCGTTGGACCTAACAGTCTGCTGGTGGGCCATGACGGAAATCTGTACGGAACCGCGGGATGGGGTGGCGTGTATGGCTATGGAGTAGTGTTCCAGCTAGTACCGTCGGCTGGCGGCTGGACGGAAAACGTTCTCTATAGCTTCACCGGAACTACAGACGGCTGGGCACCTGGCGGCCTGATTCAAGATAGCCAGGGCAATCTGGCTGGCTTCAGCATTTGCTGGGCCCCTGGCGGTTGGAATGAGAATTACTGCCAGGCCTACGGCGGTCTGGTCGAGGTTGGTCTGATTTTCGCGATGTCACCGTCGGGGAGCGGCTGGAGCTTTAGTGTCATCTACAACGCCGGCCAGGATGAACAGTGCTATGCCCCCTGGAACCAAGCGTCGAACCTTATCCGTGGCTTGACGCAGGATGCTGCGGGCAATCTCTACGCTGCCGAAGGGGGCATCTTGGAATACTGTAACGGTCTAAGCTGCTTTGAGGAGTACTGCGACCAAATCGTTCGCGTCGGCTACGGCGGAGTTCTGGTTACGGGCAACGCGGACATTTTTGGGAACATAACCTCGGACGCCAATGGCAACCTCTATGGCACTACTAACACGTGTGGCTTCGAAAGCCCATTGAGGACAAGTGGCATGATCTGGCAATACTCGCCATAAATAGTTGCCCGCAGCCAGTCGTCCGTTGACGACGTTTGCGGGCACCCCACCCAAGCTTCGCTTGCTTGGGTTGGGTGTTCATTTTTGCTCACGGAGACTTAAACATTCGGCTTACAGCTTCACATTCCGGAGCCGCAGGGCGTTGGTGATGACCGAGACGGAGCTGAAGCTCATGGCGGCGGCGGCGATGATGGGGCTTAAGAGAATGCCGAACTTGGGATAGAGAATGCCGGCCGCAATCGGCACGCCCACCGAGTTGTAGACAAAAGCGAAGAAGAGATTCTGGCGGATGTTACGCATGACGGCGCGGCTGAGGCGGCGGGCGCGGACCAGCGCAGCAAGATCGCCTTTGATTAACGTGATTCCCGCGCTTTCCATCGCGACATCGGTCCCCGTGCCCATGGCGATGCCGACCTGGGCTTGCGCGAGAGCGGGTGCGTCGTTGATGCCGTCGCCCGCCATCGCCACGGTCCTTCCCTGCTGCTGAAGCTTCTTGATGGCCTCGGCCTTGTTCTCAGGCAGGATTCCGGCCTGGTAATCGGAGATGCCGAGCTGGCGAGCTACGGCGGCTGCCGTGGTTTCGTTGTCGCCGGTGAGCATCACGACGCGCAACCCTTCAGCGCGCAGATCGCGAACCGCTTGCGCCGCTTCGGGCTTGACGGGATCGGCGATACCAAGGATGCCGGCGGCTCGGCCGTCGACGGCGGCGAAGACGACGGTCTGGCCTGCTTTGCGGAGGGCGTCGGCTTGGACTTTCAGGGCGCCCAGGTTAGGGTCGTCGCTAACCTGTGCCGCCGCTCTGCGGCTCGCATTCTCTTCCCCACTGGATCGGGGGCTTACGCCCCCGCCTAACTCCATGCCGCCGCTCTGCGGCTGGCTCGGCTGCTCCCGGACGCTTTGGTCCGGCAGAAAATCTCGCCCGGAGTTCCGTAACAGTCCCTCATTGATGTCGGTGCCGAGTTCCTGGAGCAGAGCTTCATTGCCTACGGCGACCTCGTGACCGCCGACTCGGCCCACCACGCCGCGGCCGGTGAGCGAACGGAAGTCATCGGCCGGCATCAACCGAATCTTGTTGGCCTCCGCCGCTTCGACCACCGCGGCTGCGAACGGGTGCTCACTTCCCCGCTCCAGGCTGGCGACCAGGCGCACCACACGTTCCTCTGTCTCACCGCCGACCGCGACCACCGACATCAGTTCCGGCTTGCCTTGCGTGAGCGTGCCGGTCTTGTCGAGGGCCAGCGTGTCGACTTTTTGCAGCGTTTCCAGCGCCTCGGCGTTCTTGATGAGGACGCCAGCGCGCGCGCCACGGCCGGTGCCGACCATGATCGCCATCGGAGTTGCGAGTCCCAGCGCGCAAGGGCAAGCGATGATCAGCACCGCAACCGCATTGACGATGGCATTGGCCAGCCGCGGCTCCGGCCCCTGGATCAGCCACACGATAAAGGTGAGGAAGGCGACCGCCAGCACCGAAGGGACGAACCCGGCGGCGACCTTGTCGGCCAGCTTCTGGATGGGGGCGCGGCTGCGTTGCGCCTCGCTCA
>JBEKQY010000404.1:0-3201 GCA_049519235.1 Candidatus Korobacteraceae bacterium
ACTCCTGGATCGCGCCTTCAAGGTCCTGCTCAGGATTCAGGTCCAGCTCTTCGTGCTCGGTGCCATATTCCTGCACCATGTTGCGGATATAGCTGCTCTCGTCGAAGCTGCGCCCGCGAAACGAGATAGAAAAGGTCTTCACCCGCGACGAAGAGGCACGTGAGGCGTAATGCAGGATGGTTGACGAATCCAGGCCGCCACTGAGCCAGACACTGAGCGGAACGTCGGAAATCAAGTGCTCCTCGACTGACCGCTGCAAAAGCGCATGGAGTTCCTCGCAAGCCGAATCGAGCGTGTACGGCTCGGCGTGAGGCGCCGGCAAGCTCCAGTAGGTTTCCGAGCGCATCGCGCCGTTGCGCCATTCGACCCACGTGCCCGGCATGACCTTGAAGATTCCCTCGATCATGGTCCAGGGCGCCGGGATGTAGTTGAGCGCGAGGTAGCAGTCCAAAGCCGGCAGGCTAAGGTTGCGCTCGATCTCCGGATGAATGAGGATCGCCTTCAGCTCGGAACCGAAGAAAAGATCGTCACCATCGCGCGCGATATAAAGCGGCTTAATACCCACGCGGTCGCGGGCCAGCACCAGGCGTTTGGTGGAATTGGTCCAGAGGCCGATGGCAAACATGCCGCGCAGCTTCTGGAAGCAGGCGGTGTCCCACTCGAGAAAAGCGTGAAGAACAGTCTCCGTGTCGCAGTGAGTATGAAACTGGTGGCCCAGCCTTTCCAGCTCAGCGCGAATCTCAAGGTGGTTATAGATCTCGCCGTTGAAGACGACAGTGGTGTCGCCGTCTTCGGAGCGCAGCGGCTGGTCACCTGATTCCAGGTCGAGGATCTTCAGGCGGGTTGCGCCAAGAGAACACGTAGCGGATTCGTAGACACCTTGCTGGTCCGGTCCGCGGTGGATCAGCGTCGCCGTGGCCGCTGCAATCCGCTCCGGGCGCGGCGACTTGCGCTTATGTGTGAAACCAACTATCCCGCACACGATGTTTTGGCCTGGATCCTCCCTCGCGCTTATTAACTAAACTATCACAAAGGCAGGCCCAAATCGGCGCGGAGGCGGGCCGGAGGCGCTCTGGCTTCCGGCCCAAACTTTGGACGCTACTCGCTCTTGACCGTGAATTGCTGCGTGTTGGTATCGCAGCCGAGCGAGCCCGTTGGCTGCCCGGCCGCAACGCTTTGGATCTAGTTGACTGCTTAATGTGAATTGGTGCGTGTAGTTAGAAGCGCGTTCGGCCGAAGCGAGTAATCGGGAACCAACAGCCTCGGATTAGGCTGCTCCGGAAGGGCGAACTGCTGGCTGCTTCCGTCGTCGGGTAGGCCAAACGCGAGAAGGTTGCCCTCCGAGGATCCGGCATACAGCGTGCCGTCGGTCACCACCGGGCTCGTGGGGCCAACATCCGCATATTGCCACAAGACCGCTCCCGAGCCGGCATCCAAGGCATAGAGAGCTGATCCCCCAGCAACGTATAGCACGCCGTTCGCTGCCGCGTACTCGGTGCCAACAGACGGGGATTGCCAGCGGAGTGCTCCCGTGGCGGCATCCAAGGCGTACGTCTGATCCGCTCCGACGTACACCACTCCGTTGGCCACTACCGGCGCAGAGGCGATAGAAGTGCCGGTGCTGTATTGCCAGATGCGGCTTCCATCGCTAACCCTTAGCGCATACAATGTGTCAGCGAACGCCAGGTATACGACGCTATTGGCCACAGCGGGCGACGGCACGTCAATAGGTTCGGGAGAGGAGAGGTCGTACTCCCATCTTAGTCCGCCGGTGCCCGCGTCGAATGCCCAGAGCGAATAGTAAGTGCCCTCGGAGTATGGCCCGATGATGGCGTATACCAAACCATTGGCCACCGCAACCGAGGCACTAGTAGCCAAGCCGCTGGTGCAATGGTCCCAGACCCATAGCCGCGCTCCTGTATCCGCGTTTAAGGCCCAAACCGCTTCGCAGCCGGTGTAGGGGGAAAAAGTGAAGTATAAAGTGTCGTACCTCGAACCCTGAACCGCGGCGGGAGAAGAATACAGGCCGGCTTCTCCCATGGAATAGTTCCACAACATTTTCCCGGTGCGGGCGTTGAAGGCATAGAGGTTCCCGTCGTCCGAACCGACGTAGGCCACGCCCTTGACGACTGCTGGAGCAGAAATAACGCTTCCTCGTACCCCAACGTTGTAGGACCACATGAGATTTCCGCCTGCATCGAAGGCGTAAAGATAGTTGCCGCCGTTGTTGGGGTCAATGCCGACGACGTACACATCGTCGCCAACCACGACCGGCTGAGGGTTGGCCCAAAGTTCATACACTCGGTATAGGTTGAGGCTTCCTACCGTAGTTGGGCTCAGCACGTTTTCATAAGGGTTTGCGCCCGCTCGTGTGGAATCGTGCTGCCATTCTGCCCAATCCGTCCTTACCAGAAATGGCTTCTGCGCAGCCTTGAAGTTATGGCGCTCTACGGCGGTGATCCAGTGCGTTCCCGGAACTGCCGAAGCCGGCACCTGTATTGCGGTTCCGAGCTGAACGGAGCCTCCAGCGAAGCCTCCCGACCCATTGGTGGTCACCAATGCCATGTCGGTTTTGTCGAAGTAGATGTCTACCGCTGCGTAAGGGTCAAAGCCGCTGCCCGCAACCGTCACAGAAGTTGTGGGCGGGCCAACGGTTGGGTTGGTGACTATAGTTGGCGTGGTTTGGGGCGCCGTCGCGTTGTCCATTCCGCTGCACAGCACGCACGTCATCAGCACCAGCGACAGAAGAACCGCAGTCCTGATCGCCCTGGCTGTGAGGGCCGGAATGGAACACGAGGTTGGCGATGCACCCAGGAAAGTGGGAAGATGTTGCATGATGCACCTCCTGCAGAGAATGACCTCTGCATTCTGCTCTGTTATTGAATTGTCCGGGAGCGTAGCTCTACCGCCTCAGGGGGTGTGCGATTTCCGTGGCGGGAACAGCTCTTCGGCGAGGCGAAGCAGCTCTCTATATAATTCTCCTCCTTACTGCGATGGGAACAACAGAAATCGAAACAGGAAACAAGAAACCAATCCCGAATTGGAACGCCGCGGCGCCGCCTCCGGTCGTTTGTACTTGAACACTAGGGCGTGTTAACACTAACGAGGTACCTGAGGGCTTCGACGATCAGGGCGAAGTGGAGGCGAAGTGGAGGAAGGCGAGAAACACCAGATCGAGTTTGTCGAAGCGCGAAAAGATGC
>JBEKQY010000405.1:0-3146 GCA_049519235.1 Candidatus Korobacteraceae bacterium
GCGATTGCGCTCTACCAACAGGCTTTGCAACTCGATCCCGGCCTCTACGACGCCCACCTTTACATAGGCGTCACGCTCGATCTACAGGCGAAGTATGAGGAGGCACGCCTGCACTTGGCCAAGGCAATCGAGCTCGCCTCCGAGCAGCAGACAATCCAGGCATTGCGCGTGATGGCCGTTTCCTACGCCTTCGAACGCAACACCGGCAAGGCATCGGAGTACGAACGGCGAGCTTTTGATCTCCAGAACAACTGGAGCAAGTATGCCGACGCGGCGGGCACGGCCGATGAGTTGGCTCGCATCTATCTTGAGTCGGGCGACCTGGACAACGCCTTGCAGTGGTATCAGACCGGGCATCTGACCGGACTGAAGAGTCCCAGCCTCCCGCCCGCCGAGAAAGATCTGTGGGAGTTTCGTTGGGAGGCCGCAATGGCGCGAATCAGCGCGCGCCGCGGGCAAGCTGACAAGGCGCAGCAGCATCTGGCGTCCGCGAAGGCGATTCTGGACAAGGCCGACAATCCCGACCAGGCGCGTTTCTATCCCTATCTAGTTGGATATGTCGCCCTGTATGTCAGCGACTACAAGACCGCGATTGCCGATTTGCAGAAGGCCAATCAGCAGTTTGATCAGAAGGACCCATTTGTGTTGAGCCTGCTGGCGCAGGCCTATGAGAAGTCCGGCGACAAGGCGCAGGCGGTTGAATATTACAAGAAGGTCCTGACCATCAACACCCACAATCCGTCGAATGCGTTTGCGCGACCGCTAGCGAAGGAGAAACTGGCGGCGATGGCCCCTGCCGCAGCCGCGCCGCAGGGACTGTAAAGGGGAGCGGATTTCCCCGTCGAGTTCGTCCGTGACTTAGTGGCCCGTCTTGAATCCAGTGATGATCGACGCGGATGCCAGAGCCAGTGTCCCGCAGACCGTTAATAGCAGGTACGCCAAAACAAACGCTTGCTTTGCGAGACCCCGCGACAGGGGTGGCCAAACCGCATCTACGTTGTATCCGGTTCCCTTGAGGAAGTCTTGAACCGTCACTCGGAGAGACCGAATCTGCTGGGCGATGCCAGTCTCGTACCAGAATCCCCCAATGATTTTCTGCTTTTCTGTTTTCTGGGAATCGACCGCGACTTCGATGTAATAAATCAAAGTCGCATTCAACAAGCCATAGACCAATAACGCGGCGACCGTGATGCCTAAAAGCCAGACAACCAAATGCGTCAGAGCTCCCATCTGCTCAGGCCGGGAATTGGCCCAGAGCAATACGATTCCGACAGCACTTAACAGCGAGGCAACTTTCTGCGGGCCTTTTGAAACATCTTCTTCGGAAGGCTCCCACCGCGCACGCCCCCTGAAACCCAACAGCAGGGCCGCCCCCGTGGCAACAATCGAGCCCGCTGTACCGACGAGGCTGGTAAAGGGACCATAATTTGGAGCATCTACGAACATCAGACGCGACTCTTGCTGAACTTACAGGCAAATCGATTCATCGGAAGATTAGGCTGGCTGCCCTCAGCGGCGGTATGTCAAAATTGGCATCGTCAATCAAGAACCTGCCGTCATTCCTCATCCCGCCAAACTTATATCGGCCTGGGCGAATCCATCCGTCCACCGGGGTACTAGGCGCGCCAAACACCTTGCTCCAATCCAGCAAATAAGACGGCGAGTAGTGGATGCGAAGGCCACTCTGCATTGTCTGCACTTGGAACGACAAATATCCTGTTGGGCCCGAAGAGAATCCCGCGTGCGCTGCACCAACTGACACACTCCTGGCGTACGGTGCCTCATCATCTTCGTCCGTAGAACCGCGAACACTTAAGAACCTCGTTACTCTTCGATGAAGTACGTCTTTCAAAAGGCCAACAAAAATCCCTTCGAACTTAAGACCCTGAAACGCTTCCATGAAGGAGTAGAGCGGCGTGCCCGAAGAAATATTCATAAAGCTGAGGATCGGCGGGGAGGTGGACACGTCTATAGGAAGCGGTCCTTCATCATCGACCAGGCAAGGGAAATCATGAAACTTCCAGGACCACTTTATAAATTGGCCCAAGCGTTCTAGGTCCGCGGCAACGTCCGCAACAAATACATCGCTTCGGCCGGGTAGAATCGGACTCTCGCCTGAAAAACCCTTAAGAAGCTCGCCCGCTAACCTCTCGGCTTTCCCTGTTTCGTTCATGGCGGCCTTCGCCTCGCCTTCAGCCAAGCATCCCGTTGATGAGAGGGGCGCTCCGCTCCAGTTGAGAATGTACCTAGGGTTATTGCTAACCCCTGACTAGCAAACATGGGCGCGACAGCTGCCCCCTGAACGGGACGGTCAAAGGGCAACTCCTCTACGGGAAACGATTAAGAGATTACGCCCGGCGTTCGACCCTGGCAAGCGAATTATAGACTGAATCGCAAACCGCTCTGAACGAGTTTGCGGAAATTATTCCAGCTCTTCCGCCAGCCGCAGAGCGGTGTGCTCAACCTTGACCTCCGCGCCGTCCTTGTCCATGCCTCCGCGGATTTGCAGCACGCAGCCGGGACAATCCATCACCACCAGCGGCGCGCCGGTGTCTTTGATGTTCTTCAGCTTGCGCTCCAGAATCGGCGCCGAGATTTCCGGCAGCTTCAGCGAATACGATCCGCCCATGCCGCAGCACATATCGGCCTCGTACATCTCGGAGATCTCGTAGCCGGCTTTGGCCAGCAGTTCGCGGGGCTGCTGCGAGACATTGAGCGTCCGCTTCAGGTGACAGGAATCGTGATACGTCACCTTGCCGAGCTGCTGCCCCTCCTTGAACGTCAGGCGGCCTTGATCGACCAGCTTCTTTACCAGAGTTGAAAAATCGACAACCTTGGCCGCGAGCTCGCGGGCGCGGGGCAAGGAATCGGTTTGGCCCAGGCTCTCAAAGGTGCTGATGAAGTCGTGCTTCAGCGCGACTGTGCAAGTCGGACACGCCGAGACCACATAGTCGACATCCTGCTCCAGCAGAGCATTGATGTTGTCGGTGGCGTTCTGCGCGGCAACTTCGTAGGCTCCGCTGAAACGCGCGGGCGCGCCGCAGCAGGTCTGACCCTCAGGGAAGATGACCTCGATCCCGGCTTTGTTCAGAATTTTCACAGCGGCCTCGCCCATCTCGGGGTAGGCGAAGTCAATGAGACATCCG
>JBEKQY010000406.1:0-3098 GCA_049519235.1 Candidatus Korobacteraceae bacterium
TTGCATTGGATCCTCCGTCGAAAAATCGTGCCTTTTGCAAATGCCGTGGTATTGAATTCCCAGATCTTGCCGATCCGATTCGGCCTTGCATGCTTGTACTATGCGGTGTTTACCCGGCATTCACATCACTAGATAAGAGGCTTTTTCGCTAACGCTGACCGGTGACAACTACCTACTGCGGCGGAGGACGGAGCGGCTACCACTATGTAGGTATTCAGTGAGGATTAAACCTGCTGGGAGACCCACTCGCCGCGCCTCGGCGCGAGTCTCAGATAGAACCATGGTTGGCAAATTGCAGGCTTGTGTAGCTTCAGCCACCGAAGGACGTTGCAGCACGGACGCGAAAAACGATCAGAGAACTGCGGATCTCCGCCAACAAGCTCGCAGAAAGGAGCTGGATGTCAGAGAATCATCTCTCCCTCCAGCACAGGGAAGAATGTTTTCTCTTGACATCCCCTTTTATAGAACCCGGCTCACAGATCCTCGCACAATCCCAACGTTCCGTTGGCGAGGTCGAATGTGGCGTCAGCCAGCAAGAGACACCCGCATGCGATCGCACCGTCCGGGTTTCCCGGAACAGCGACGAGCGGTTTCAGGACCGTCGGAATCGGCGCAATCACGTTTTGCGCCCAGTAAAGCGGGTTGAAGGTTTTATTCGAATCGGTGGCTTGAACAACGCTCGTCGCCACGCCCATGGCGAGGAGGAAGAGGCCGATGCCACTCGTCAGCGCCAGTCCGGAAGCGGAGTTGAACTCCGCGAGGGCCTTATGACTCGAACCGATCGTAAAGACCAGTGAGGACGCGAGCGGAACGAAGTTCAGCCCCCAGTTGGCCAGCGTCATGCGCTCCGCCGCAGAGGTTTGATCAGGGAAGATCGAGTAATTGGCGCCCAGCCATTGCGATGCCATCGACGTCACGATGTTGCACCAGCTCAGGAACGTGGCCACCGGATCCGGCCCCTCGCCCGCAGCCGGAGGGTGCTGGAAGTCGTTATAAGCACCAAGATCCGTCAAGGCGTCACCGATCGCATAGACGCCAAAATTGAAGACGATCAGCTGGAAGGCTCCAGGAAACGGAAAGCTGCCCAACCGTTGGGGCGCCTGCGCCGCGGATACCGAGGTGCTGGCGATTGCCGGCCACGGGAAGCTCGCCGGATTGCTGAACTGATCCACCAGCGCCTGTGCGCTTTCATCCGTAAAGGGCGGCGTTCCATTGGGAAGGCCGAACGTCAGCTTGTAGATCAGGGTTACCGGCAGAGCGATGATCAGGCAGAACAGATCCAGCATCGTCAGCGGATGGTCCGAGATCTTCGAATAAACCCAGCCGATCACCGGGATGTCGATCTGCTTGTTGAACAGGGCTTGGAATCCCGCGAGCGCGTTGCCAGCGAACGACAACAGCACCTCGACGACGCTCTCGATCACGTCGAGCAGAAACATGACGGCTTTTTCGATGGCGTTGATGACGTCGTACATGACCACGTCGGCGAAAGCTCCCGGATTGGAGAAGATTTCCTGCAGGTTGTTGACCGATTCCATCGAGGCGGTCTTGTAGGGATCCTGATTGAGGTTCTGATCGATGACGGCGAAGAGAGACTGGAGAACGCCGTCCCCCGACGTGCCGTCGCCCATGGCTGTCGGCGGGAAGGTGCCGCCCTGTGCCGTGTAATTGAGCGTGTGGGTATGGACGTAGTTCGCATGGGTCCCATTCGCTGACTGTGCATTGGACGCAGCGGTCGGATGAAGCGCGTCATCGCCTACGGGCCTGGCGCTCAGCGGATAGGAAACAAGACCGGCCACGCCCCCGAACGTATCAGTCGACGAGAAGACCGATTCGGCATTCTGGAATGCCTGGCTGATTTGAGCCACCAGATCGTCGAAGTAAGTCTTGAAGAGCGTCCCGGCGTAAACCGGCGAGTTCGGGTTGAAGTTCTCTGACAGCTTGCTCATCAGCCCGTTAAGCGCGGTCTCGAAGACTATCTTCGTGTTGAGGATGTCGCCCCACCTGAAAAGGTCTTTCAGCCAGTGAATGACCTCGTCGATGCCCCTCTCGATATAGCGGAACACGGTCTTGACCGCGGACACGACGTCGCGGGCCGTCTTGACCACGAGCTGAAGGACCTGGCTTGCGCCATTGGCGAGCTGCATCGTGAAGCTAACCACCTTGTTGGCCACATCGACCTCGATCTTGGTCACTTTGAGCACCGCGTTCTTGATGGCGTGCTCGATGTCGTGACCGTAATTGCAGAGATCGTCCCAGAATCCGGTTGATCCGACGCCCATCTGGGAGGGCGCGACCTGCCACTGGCCGGACGTCTCCGTCGCGCTGACCGGGATGGTGTAGACCTGGGTGATCGCCTGTGCCGCCGTCGGCGCATTGGCTTGATCCTGCGGCTGCACGAATTGCGACGTCGAGCCGGACACCCATTCCGGCTGGGTTTGCATCTGCGCGGCTTTGAGCGTGTTTCCCGCGGCGTCGAAGTCCGGCCTGGCCGGGAGCGCGCCCGACTGCCCTGCGAGATAGTTGTTGACCGCCTGCGCGGGGTTGATCGTCGGCGGCGACGAAAGTCCGTCGGCGGCAAACGAGAACGTCGGCGTATAGAGATCGGACGCAAAGAAGCCGAACGTCACCTTGCCTGTCTGGTCCGTCATCAACTGGACCGGCGTGGCGACGTCGACGTTGTACAGGGTGTTTCCGACCCAGATGCCGATCGGCTCATCGGCCGTAACGCCAAGCGAGAAATTGGATTGCGGAATCGAATTCTCATCCGTGACCGTCAGCTCCGTGAGATAGCGCGACACGTATTCGCAATCGGTATTGGTCCCCGCGGGCTTCAGCATGACCAGGTCGTCCCAGACGCCGAGGGTCAGATCCTCGGAGAGGACGTTGACCTCGTATCCGTCGTCGAGCATGAACAAATCGGTCGAGGGCACGTTCGCCGGCCCGTTCGCCAGGAAAACGCAGTTGTTCCCCAGCGGGTGCCAGTCGCTCCAGCTGTACGACGGAGCGGTCGGATCTTGCGAGTTGATGGTCAGGCGAATGATCCAGAGCGAATCGTTCGCGTCGCGGGCGAAGATTCTTGCTGCCATAACGTCCTT
>JBEKQY010000407.1:0-3071 GCA_049519235.1 Candidatus Korobacteraceae bacterium
TTGTACCACCTGGGCCGCCCATAACCGCGGAGATCACGGAATTCGACACTACCGCCAGACCGCAAGAGCAATGTGTGCGAACTATCGGGCACGGTTCTCACGCAGACACTTTAGTCGTGCCGGTAAACCGTTTATTTCTGATATCCCGAGCGGGCTTCAGCCCGCGAGGACTTTTTCCGCGCCCTGTTCAGCCGTGCCGCACAGTGCATGGATAAAGGCGGCTTTGGCCGCTAAGGTGAGGATGTTCGCCGCGAGATCGCGCTTTAAGAGTTGTGGCGCGAGATTGCGGGGTCGCCAACTCGCACAGCGCCAGGGCGTCAGGAAATGCAACCTCCTCTAATCGGGAGCACCGTTGCTCGGGAAGCGGTGCCCCGCGATGTGCGCTCGCAGAAGTCATGGGAAGCGTGGGAGAACCACTATGAAATCGTGCCCAGTTAAAATGCAGCTTTGGACAGCAGCACTGCTTCTGACTATTGCCGTGTTCTTGTTTGGCTCGTACCTGCCGGCCAGCACCATCTTCGGTTCGGTTCGCGGCATTGTCCACGACCCTCAGCACCGTCCAGTTCAAGGCGCTCAGGCTACGCTGAAGGCCCAAACCTCGGACTGGACGCAGTCCCAGAACTCCACGGATAACGGGGAATTTGAATTCCGTTCGGTACCCATCGGCGATTACACGGTCACCGTCTCGTCGAAGGGCTTTCTGGAAATGCAACAGGACGTGATTGTCCAGTCCGACACCAGTCCCGTGCTGCATTTCAAGTTGGCGATCGCCGGCGCGAAGGAAAACATCGTCGTCTCGGGAACTCCCGTCGAGCCGACGATGGACACGGTCACGCCGACCACGTTGCTCAACCGAGAAGATATTCAGCAAACTCCCGGTGCCGCTCTCACCAACAGCTTTGCGATGATTACCGACTATGTCCCAGCGACCTACGTGACCCACGACCAGCTCCATATGATGGGAGGTCATCAGGTGCAGTGGCTGATCGATGGCGTTCCCATCCCCAACACTAATATCGCCACCAATCTGGGGCCGCAGATTGATCCCAAGGACATCGACTACCTGGAAGTGCTGCAAGGCGGCTACGATTCGACCTACGGCGATCGCACATACGGCATGTTCAATATCGCTCCAAGAACCGGCTTTGAACGCAATCGGGAATGCGATCTGGTCCTCAGCGCCGGGAACTTTTATCAAACCGACGACCAACTGAGTTGCGGAGGACACACCCAACGATTTGCTTACTACGTCAGCGCCAACGGAAATCGAAGTAATTACGGACTTCAGACCCCGATCCCGCAAGTGGTTAACGACGCGGAGAATGGTTACGGAGGCTTTGCTTCGTTCATCTACAACAAAGACTCGCAGAATCAGTTTCGCGTGGTCGGATCCTTGCGCCAGGATTATTACCAGATTCCGATTGATCCTGATCCCAACTCAAGCGGAAATCAGATCCTGATTAACTCCGGCTCGGTTCCCAGTTACGGCCTGCACGATGCCGAACGCGAGCCCGATGGCTATGCCATCTTCTCTTGGATTCACACCTTCAACCCCTCCACCTTGCTCACGCTGTCGCCGTTTTATCACTACAACGCGGCGCACTATGAAGGCAGCGAGGACGACTATCCGGTGATTAGCAATGTGAATCAGGCGTCCAACTATGTGGGCATGCAAGCGAACGTCAATAAAACTTTCTGGAAGAATGACCTGGAAGCGGGAATCTACGGATTCTTTCAGCATCAATACAACTACTTCGACAACCAGTACACGGACGGCACCCCGAACTTTCCCGCCTCGTCCATCAGCGTCAACGGAGGCGTGGTCGCGGAGTATGTCAGCGACCGATTCAATGTCAACCGCTGGGTGACCATCATTGCCGGCCTGCGCGGAACGGAGTTCCGCTCGTCCATCGCGGAGAATCAGGCTGACCCGCGGGTGGGCGTCGCATTTCGCGTTCCGCGGCTCAATTGGGTGCTGCGCGCCTTTTACGGCCACTACTACCAGCCGCCGCCGCTGGCGACCGCTACCGGTTCCCTCATCGGCTTTGCCAACAGCCAGGATATTACCTTTGCACCCCTCGAAGGCGAGCGCGACAAACAATGGGAGGCGAGTCTGATCATTCCCTATCGCGGCTGGAATCTCGAGGTCGATAACTACCAGACCAATGCCACCAATTGGCTCGATCATAACAACATCGGAGACTCGAATCTGTTCTGGCCGATCACCTGGTACCGGGCATTGATTCAAGGCTGGGATCTTAGCCTGCGCTCCGGCATGTTGTGGCATCGCGCGCAGTTTCATCTGGTCTACGCTAATCAGATCGCGCAAGCCACTTCGCCAATCACGGGAGGTTTGATCTGTCCGAATCCCAATGATCCAAATTGCCCCCTCTACATACCGCCCGGATATTCGCCCGTGGACCACGATCAGCGAAACACATTGAACTGGGGCCTCAATACAAGTCTTCCGTGGCAGAGCTATGTCTCGGGCAATGTGTACTACGGCTCGGGGTTCACCAACGGGTTGTACGGGGCGCCGAACGCGCAATATCCCGGACCCTATCTGCCGAGCCACGCCACGGTTGATCTTTCCCTGGGGAAAAGCTTCGTGGAGAACAAATACGCCATTTCCGTGACCGCGCTGAATGTGGCAAACCGCCGCGTGCAATTGGACAACAGTCTGACCTTTGGCGGATTTCACTGGAACGAGCCTCGGCAAGTTTATGGGGAATTTCGCTACCGCTTCCATTACTAACGAGCGGGCGTGGCGGCCACTAAGCTGTCCTTCTTACGGAAGCTTACGTGGTGTCTCAGGGGACTTCATCTAAGGAGGCTCTGATGAAGGTTGGTCCTTGAAGGGGGCGGCCTTCAGAGTCTGCGTGAGAACTAAGTTTGATCTTCGGCGGTGGAGTTTGACTTACGAAAAAAGAACCCCGAAGGGGTGGAAGTGCAGTCTAGCCCATCTATGACAACGTCGGTCGTGTCAAGGTTTTTTGCGACACACTTCCCCCGCGTGGTTTTGAAATGCGCCACTTCGCTCTAGCGGAAAACATTCCGCCTCGGGTTCCCTG
>JBEKQY010000408.1:0-3029 GCA_049519235.1 Candidatus Korobacteraceae bacterium
GGAGATTACGCCGTAAGGCAGTAGCCAGTAGCCAGTTGTCAGTTGTCAGTCTCCCACTCATTCGAAAAGCGCGAATGCGTGGGGCGCCCGGCCGGCGATGATATCCCACAATGTGGGATTTTAGGAATTGAAGGCATTCGCAACCAGGATTCTTAGCTCGCAAAGGAGAATTGTCATGACGCGCGCAGAGCAACTTCGGAGTTCTACCGAAGTGATGTTATAAACTGCCAGACCATCAGGCCGCCGCGTGCTCTAGTGCCGGCTGGGACCTGAAAGTGGCGCAGCGCGGCTCCCAGAAATCGCCGAGCCCGATGCAAAAGATGACCATCAGCCGTCGGGCGTGGGATAGTCAGTGCCATAGATAGAAACGGACTCGCGCTTGCCGGCCGCTAAACTCTGCTCAGTTGCCTATAGCAGTTTCGCATCTGGTATATAGGGTGGAGCACCGCTTTGGCGGTGCATTCTTGATGGTAAGGAAACCGGCTTTAGCCGCCGAGGTAATGAAAACCGTTACCTCAGGCGCTAAAGCGCAATCCAAAATTCCCCTGGGCCAATGCACGCCTGAAGGCGTGCTCCACCCATTCCTATATGCCAGCGGTGAAACTGCCCCTAGAACGTCACCTTCGCCGCGAACTAAACTCCCCTGGGTCCGCCGCCGAGGAACAGATTTCCAAGGTATGGTTTAACACGTCGGACTAGGAACCAGCGCCGGACACAACTGGTTAGCCTGGTAACTCCCGATCCCGGTCACCAAATCGTAGCCTATGCCGGCTATACACGGGGAGCCGCAAAGGATACTGCTGTTGGTTCCTGACGTAATGTCATGGAAGTCCGTGAGGTAATTCGAAGAATAGTAAATCGTGTAGAGCTGCTGGATCGCCTGGCTGAGGGTGGGTAGACCAAGATTCACACGCTGCGAGTTCACGAGGGTAAAGAACGCGGCCCAGTCAGGCGTGGCCACACCGCCTACCTCGACCCAGCCAGGGTAGCCATAGGTGTCATACGCCGCAACGCCCGTATTAAGACTAGGATCGTCGTCCGACGAGATGTCAGGAACGCAACGCGCGCTGGTTGACCAGGTTGCGCACGCCGGATTCTGGAATGACGGCTGGGCCTCATACAAACTGAGTCCGCCGCCGCTGAGATTCCAGGCCGTCTCCGTACCGTAGATGCCAGAAGTCGTAGCCAGTGAAAGCGAGGTGCCACCCGCGGCGATCACGCAGGGTGAGACCGATGGGTAGAGGGTGCCATGTCCGCCATCGCCGGTGGAGGCTACAAAGGTCACTGCCTGACCGAGCGGATTAACAATGTTACAGAAGTAGCTATCGGAACCCAGCTCGCCGCTGAACTCCGCAAAACCCCAGTTCATAGAGACCACGCTGGCATTATACGGCGCTGAGTAGGCCACTTCGACCGCAGTCAGCAGATCGGTTAAGCTGTTGCTGTTAGCTTCGACCAGGAGGATTGTGGCTTGGGGCGCAAGCGCGCAGGCCTGCTCGACATCTGCCGACTCTATCAGGCCCCAGGCCGAGTTGCCCATCGGGGCGCCGACTTTCACCTTCTGGAAGTTACAGGGAGCCAGGGTGAACTGAGTCGCGTAAGCCGCCAGGTCGGATACGATGTTCGGGTCATCGTAGGGGTCAACCAGGGCGATAGTCTGTCCCTGGCCCTGGTTGAGGATCAGATTGAATCCGTACGCGTTGCTGAACGAGGCCGGCACAGTACCGATCGGGACGCCAGGGTTATGCGGCACATTGGCTATGTTAGTTGGCGGGTAGGCGTAGATGCGACTGCCATCTTCCTGAGCCATCAGAGGAAGTGTCGCGGCAAGCAAAACCAGCATGCCGATCGACAAAACAAAGAGTCTTTTCATGTATTCGCCCTTTCAATCAGCCGGATCTTCCTTTTTGATCTCGAAAACAGCACCATAGCACACTCGTCTGGTCCGTTCGCGACATCGTGATCTGGGATTTCCATTTTGCCCCAGCCGTGGGCGAGTATGCTTCCGTTCCCCTTGGAAGACAACCTATTTCGCAGTCTACAGGCGATGACGACTAGCCCTCCCCCATGCGCCTTTTTCTGCGCATTTTAGGGACAAGGCAGCAGGATTTCTCGGCAGTTGACACTACGTGGCGGTGGAAGCAGTCTCAACTGCGGAAAAATTCTGCTACATTGCTCCCGAAAGCGTCTCCAGTGCAGACCGCGTGCAGTGCACGCGGTCTATTTGGGCTTGACGTTTACAACGGTAATGTTAGGTGGAGACAGATTGGGTTGGGTCTCCAGGAAATCCGTGATTTGGTCCAAGTCGACCACGGTCGCCGAGGAAATGGCGCCCTTGCTACACTGGTCCGTGCCCGGCTGAACAAGATAATCGCCTTGCCCCTGTACCACCGAGCAAGTGCATTGCGCCTTGGTTGGATCGTTCTTATCGATGATGCAGGGCGAATCCAGACACATCGCCCAGGACCGGTTGTTGGAACATCGGGCATAGGTTGTGAAATTGGGGTAATAGCGTGACCTGATCAACTGACCTTTGCCGGGGACTTTCTCCTCGCCTGCACAAGCTTGTGTGCCAGCCGACCATTCGTCGCGGTGCACCGTGCATCCGCACGAGAACAGCAGGGGTGAGTCCAGTATCATGATTGGCTCGCATTGCGAAAAGGTACATAATGCGAAGATACCTTTGCACAGTTGGAACTGCGGCTGCGCAGGAGCCTGCGCCAGTGCGGTTAGGCTGAAGCTGGCGAGCGTGAGCACAGCAGTGGTGAGCGTCCTTTTCAGGTTCATCATGTAACGTCTTTCATAAAAACATGACTGAATTCGGTGGTAGCTCCACAACAATTGAAACAGAATTGTCTGCCAGCGATCTTCAGCCGGGCCAGTTGCTGTCCGAGACCCAAAGGCAAAACTCGGGTGTGTCGTTCCCGGTGGTTGTGAATGTCTCGCCCTTCAAGAGAGTCGGGGGCGAGCCATGGGTCACGGCGAACTTCGAGATCGATCCCGTTCCCTTCGTGTGGGTGCCATCTTTC